>JAJTHM010000048.1 GCA_021297855.1 Sphingobacteriales bacterium
AGATGCGAGAAAATGTAGAATCATTTATGAAAGAAAGAAAGAAAAATAAAAAGCAAGTGCAAAAATACTTTCACGCAAAGCACGTCAGATATGCAGCTTAGAAATTATAGTATCACTAAATATCTAAACGATTAATAAATTGGGTTTGATATGAAGGAAATATGCTTTTTTTTAGTAATCACGAATTATTGCAATAGTCAGAATTCAATTAAGAGTGAAATTATTAAAGAAATAATTGCTTCTGCTAATAAAATGACTTTAGGCTCAAGTGATTTAAACTTGGTACTTATAGATATTAAGAAGGATTCAATTGATTATGGAATTGGGTATTTAACCTATTTTTCAAAGGTAGAAAAAACAGAAATAGACAGTAACTGCTTTTTTATGGTAAAGTCTTTTTGTGATAGTAATAGACAGATGCTAATATCACTTTCAAATTATGAGATTGAAAAAGAGTGTTCAAATTGTTTAATAATTGAACAACCCTTGTATGGTGGTTGGTTTAATTTAGATGTAATGAAACTCAAATCTGTATTTGGCAATTTTTCAAGAATGGACAAAAAAGATATATACCTTTTTATACCTTTTACGATTATAGATGCAGATAGAAAAAAGTCTAGGTTCATTCAAAAAGTATCTTTAAAAATTGAAAATAGCGATCTTAAATATACAAACGTTAAAAGATTTTTCTTAGCTGAGTAATTTTTAATAGTAATATTCGTTTAAATTAAAAGATTTTATATGTTAAAATTCGGTATAGTTTTGGGAGCTATTTTTTTAGTTTCCTGCTCCCATCAACTCAAAGTAGTCGAAAATAATCAAACTCTAGTAACTATTGAAAATTTCCCTAAAAAAGATACTACCATAATGGTCAAGGATTATTTTATCAAATATAGAAAAGAAGGTGGTTATATCATAGGAAATGTGGAATCTCCATTCGCTGATGGTCAAGGCAGTTTTAAAACTACCAATTCAGTGACGATTGATATTGCTGGAGGTAAATTATCTATTTACTAGCCTCTTTGGTTAAAGCTTTTTTTGGAAACAAGCTATCAGCTATAGGTTGATTGATTTTATAATTTGTGTAAAGCATGGTTATAGTGCCTATTTTCTCCTCTTTTGTTTCCTTTTTTGGCCCTATACCTTTGCCTTTGGGGGCTTTGAAATTTTCTAAATAGAAAATAACTTTATCAGGCAAACCATAGCTCGTCATAGATTTAAAGAAATTTTCCATTTTGACCGTTCCTCGTCTGGTTGTCAATTCAACCTTGTAAGGACAGTTATTGGTTTGACTTAACCACAATTTACCTAGAATAAAATCCGCTTCTCCATTTGGGATGATATTTATGACATGACATTTCATGCCATTGACTGTTTCTGTCGAATTAAGGAGCGCATTATACTTGCTGTTATCGCTCAAATAACTATAAATTTTCATTGGATTCTCATTAGGCACGAATGCAATCCCTTCTAGTTTGACTCGGTATTTGTCTGGGGATTTATAATAGACCTTACCCGACAGGTTTTTTACATTGACAGAAGGAATATCAAATACAAAATTGACATCACTCGTATAGGATGCTAATTTTTTAAATTGACTGTGCGATTTTTTGACAATATCCGCAGCGGACTGACCATAAATGCTATGAGCAGCATAAATAAGAAAAATAAGTGTATAATGTTTCATCGGATTTTTTTTTTGAAACAGAGGCAATAAACGGCTAAGATTTTAATTAAAACTTAGAGTCTTTGTGTTATTCATTATTGTGTTATATCTTTTTTGGTAAATGAATAAAATGCAATGGAGAAGAATCCTAGGATATAGAGTAATAAGATGATTAAGGATTTATTCATTTCCTTGAGATCGGGATTTAATTCAAAACTATAGGTCCAAACACTCATGTGTTTTGTAAATAAAACCTGCTGTATTGGTTCGAAAAATTCAAAGGTTAAGCTTCCAATAATGAGAAAAACAATATTGATGACCATTGTGATGACAATAGGTGCCACCGAATTTTCCATAAAACTCGAAAGCATAAATGCTAAGTTACTAATGACCGTAAGACTGAGATATGACAGAGCGATCGCCTTAGTAAATCGAACGAGAAGTTCCCCCTTACTCAAAATAGATATTTCATTTCCATAAACAACAATATCGCCATTCCCAAACATAAATCGTGACAATAGCAACCCAAAAAAGTAAATAACAAGAACTACAATCAAAAGATAAAATTGATTCGCTATCCATTTGGCTAAAAATAGTTTCCAACGCGGAGCTGGTTTGACCATGAGTGCTCGAATTGTGCCAGAACTCATTTCTCCTGATATGGAGTCTCCAGAAACTAAAGCTACAATAATAGGCAAATGAAAATATAGCATCTGCATGACCAAGTAGCAAACCATATTTCCATTTAAACTCAGATTTTCTACTGTCACTGAATCACCCATCATAGATTTTATCTGACCACCTATATCTTCCTTACTCAAATAATACCCTATTTGTATAAGTCCTATAAGCAGAATAATAGCTATTAGACCTATATATGTTCTCGGTTTGGCAAAGGTCTTATACAATTCTACATAGATTAAATTTCCCATATTATACCATTTATATTTTTTATTTAGTATGAACGATTGTGGTATAATACCGTGATAACAGCCGTTTATTGCACCGCACATGCGGTTGACTATTGCGGATGTATATACGGTATCAATTCTCGGTTAATTTAAGAAATAAATCTTCCAACTTCTTTCGCGTATAGAAATTTTGAATAGGCTCATCCATGAGGATTAAGTCTTTGTGCAGCTGCGCCACTTCTTTCATCGTCGATTTCATAATGATGCGATTTTCTAATACGCTTTCTATATGTGTACTATAAGGAGAATTTTTAATTTTCTCGACTAACCTGTCAGTTTCTGTTGATTCGATATTCACCATGACATCAGAGCCATGCAAGAGTTCATTTGCACTTCCTTGTATCACATTGACTCCTTTGTCTATGATGATTAAACTATCGACGATAAGCTCCACTTCGGATAAAATATGAGAGGAAATGATAATCGTTTTTTTCATTTCATTCTTCATGCGCAGAATGAGTTGACGCAGCTCTATCATACCTCTAGGATCCAATCCATTGGAAGGCTCATCGAGAATGATAATTTCGGGATTATGAATTAAGGCAGCAGCGATACCCAGTCGTTGTTTCATTCCTTGCGAACAAGCTTTGAATTTGATTTTTTCCTTGCCTTTTAATCCTACCAATTCTAAACTATCATAGATTTCCTTTTGTGAAGGATTTTTATTATAAAGCATAGCACTGAGTTTGAGATTAGTTTCTAAACTCAAATTTTTATAGAAATCAGGCTTCTCGACTATGCATCCCACAGAACTTAGAAACTCGCTTCGACATTCATTTATATTTTTACCTTTAAAGAATATCTCTCCGCTATCAGGTTTGATGAGGGTTAGCAAACACCGAATCGTGGTGGATTTCCCCGCACCATTGCAGCCTAGAAAACCAAAAATTTCTCCTTGATTGACGGTCAAACTGACACCATTCAAGGCTTTGAATTTCTTAAAGCTTTTGTGGAGGTTGGAGATTTGGAGGATGGGGGGCATAGTTAAGTTATAAGTGGCAAGTTTTTAGTTCTAAGTTGATTGAATGATAGACTTTATAAAGGCATAATATTCATCCTTAGGTGATAGACTCTCTAAAAGATTTTTTGCTTCTTGGTTACCTTTATCTGCGATAGTTTTAATTATTAATATTTCCTTTACTCTTTTGGTTCGTTTTTCGTACAATGGTTTTCTATCATTAAGTTTAAACATACTAACTGTAGTCTCAGCTCTTGCTCCAATTGGAATCACAATAGCTTGATCCCATTCTTTATCATAAATAAATTTGAAATGATTGTCAGGGTTTTCTTCAACAGGATCAATAATTGGTCCATTTTCGTTTTCTAGAGGAAATTTGTCCCCTTTGTGTGCCTTCCCATTGCATATTTCACAAGAAAAATTCATGTTCCTCCATTCAAAACATAATTCTGGATACTTTGATTTTGGTTTGAAATGTTCTATTTCTCCATAGCTCACATGTGTTGTATTACTTTCACAATAAGCACATTTTTCGAAAAACATATTTCGCAAGGCAAGTTTGACATCCTCGTGATTATATTTACTTTCCGCTTTTTTGAAATTATTCTTTTTAGCTGAGTTGGTTTTATCCGCTTCATACTCCTTTTTTGCGGCTAGGTAGTTAGTTGTCCACTTCTTAGCATTATCTTCTAATACTTTCGGCTTAGCATTGCGGTTTACTTGAATCACTTAAGATGTGTTTCTAAAAATTGATTGATTTTTCGTTCTGTTTCAGAAATTTCTCTTTCATTCTCAAAGGACGTTTTAAGTACCTTTTGAATATCCCCTAATTCAGACTCTTCTTGAATTGTGCGCTCAGACTTAGCTTGTAATTCATAATACCTACTCATTTTTTCTTCATCTGCATTCGACCTTACCGTTGGTAAATCAAATAAATCAGAAATTAGTATTTGGTCAATTCTCCAACCTTTAACTTCTTCTGGGTTATTATCTATGAAGACTTTATCGCCATCTTTTCTACAAACTACGATATTAGCATTCATACCCTTAGCCGCTTGAACTATGAGTGGACTATGTGAAGTCACTATGAACTGAGCCTTAGGGAAATATTTGGAGAATTGTTCCATTATTTGCCTTTGCCATTTAGGATGCAAGTGCAAATCTATTTCATCTATCAAAATAATAACTGGTTCAGCCAATGGATTATCACTTTCAGGATATTTTTCCATCATTCTTGAACCGATATCAACTAAAAGTGCAGTCATAGTCTGATAACCATAACTCAATTCTCTAAGGGCTATCCATTCACCACTCTCCAATTTTACCTCTAAGGAGGATGTTTCTTTAACATTATTAATTTCCTTAGGTCTAATATCTGAGATATCAGGCAGAAAATCAACTAATAGTTTTTTTATAGATTTTAACTGATAGGCAAATATATTAGCAACATTCTTGTCAGAATTTGTTTGATTCAAATACTTCTGAAAATACCATTCTTCAGCATTTATCAATTCTAATGAATCATCGAAAAGTGTAGTAATCTTATGTTGATTACT
The DNA here is from genome assembly GCA_021297855.1 of Sphingobacteriales bacterium. Taxonomy (GTDB): domain Bacteria; phylum Bacteroidota; class Bacteroidia; order Chitinophagales; family JADJOU01; genus CHPMRC01. The sequence continues at coordinate 5,152 of JAJTHM010000048.1, forward strand.
GGATGATAAATTATTAATTTTACTTAACCTTCTTGATGCTCCATATGAAAGAACAAAAATTTCAGTCATAGAGTCTCTATATGTCGGAAAAGTTGGTGATTTTTTATTGTTTTGTGTATTAAACTTTAAAATTTGGGAATCTTTTGAGTTAGTAATTTTAATATCTATAAAAATATTAGGTTTAAAATCTCCAGACCAAAACTCTAGATTTCTATTTACAATTGCAGGTAAATATTTTTTCGAATTTTCGTTACTTTCAGGTGCATACCAGACTAAGGGCTGCATTCTGTCAATAATTTTCAATAAAGTTGTCTTACCAGTCCCATTATCCCCTAAAATTAACGTCCATGGCGCATAGTTATTAGCTCCGTTTGATAAATCAAGGGTTTGTTTGTCTTTAAAACATCCTATCCCTTCTATCTCCAATGAATGAAAATAAGTATGTTCTATTTTTGAATTATCCATAAAGAAAATTAGTATTCAAAATTAAACATTAATAATTCAAAATTAGTAATTAATTAAACGCTCTATCCATCAAATCCTGCAACTCCAACAAATGCTGTTTTTTGTTTCCTGTGGCGGGGGAGGAGGATGTTTTGCGCGCGACAACTTTGTAAACGACTTCGCCCTTCATTCTGTATTGTCGGTCGAGGAGATAGGTCCAGGCACCCATATTGGCAGGCTCTTCCTGCACCCACACGTGCTCCGCTTTTTTATATTTTTCAAATACACCTTCCACTTGGTTGATAGGTATAGGGTAGAGCTGTTCCAAACGAACGATGGCTATGTCATCGCGCTTGTCCGCTTCTTTTTTAGCTAAGAGTTCGTAATAAATTTTACCTGAACAGTGCAGCACGCGCTTCACTTTTTTGACATCAGCTTGTGCATCGTCTATGAGTTCTTGAAATTCTCCATTTAAAATGTCTTCCACTGGACTGACACAACTAGGGTGACGCAAGAGTGACTTAGGCGACATAATGACAAGTGGAATTCTAAAATTCCTAGCCAATTGACGGCGAATAGCGTGGAAATAGTTGGCTGGTGTGGTGATATTGCAAACTTGAACATTGAATTCAGCGCATTGTTGGAGAAAGCGCTCCATGCGAGCACTGGAATGTTCTGGGCCCTGACCTTCGTAGCCATGTGGTAAAAGCAAGACCATACCCGAATTGATTTTCCATTTGGTTTCACTAGACATCAAGAACTGGTCAATAATAATCTGAGCTCCATTAGAAAAATCACCAAACTGAGCTTCCCATATTACCAGATTATCTGGACTCGCTATGGAATAACCAAAATCAAAACCTAAAACCGCATATTCAGAAAGTAAAGAATTGAAGATATGTGCCTGCGCTTGCTTGTCAGATATGGCATTGAGTCGATTGTGCTCTTGGTTGTTATTCTGGTCAAATATGCATGCATGCCTGTGAGAGAAAGTTCCGCGCTTGACATCCTCTCCTGAAAGTCGTACGATTTTACCATCCTTGAGTAGAGAACCATAAGCCAATAGTTCGCCTGCTTGCCAATCCAATTCTCGTTTATCTAGCATACGCGTTTTCCAATCTGCCATCTGCTTTTCTATCTTTTTCAAAGGAGAGAAATTAGCTGGAATATTGGTAATTTTATCAGCTATCAATTTGAAATCCGCTTCTGAAATCGCCGTACTTGGACTTTTCTCAAAATCCAAGGCTCTCGCTTTTTGTAAATTCAGCCAAGCCTTTTCGTGTGGACGATAGACATAGTCCTTGGTTTCTTCCTTGACCTTGTTTAATTTATCCTGTAAATCATCGTAGAGTTCTTTATCTAGTTTTTTCACCATATCGGCCTCTACCGCTCCTTGTTGGGAAAGGTAATCTGCATAAACATCCCTAGGATTCTTTTTCTTCGCTATGATATTGTATAATTCTGGTTGGGTGTATTTAGGGTCGTCACTTTCGTTGTGACCATGCTTGCGATAGCAAACCATATCGATAAATACATCTTTCTTGAACTTCATTCGGTATTCCGTAGCTATTTCACAAGCGAAAATAACATCCTCTACACTATCTCCATTGACATGGAAAACAGGGCAGTTGAGCATTGCAGCAATAGCAGTACAATAATCCGACGAACGCGCATCGTCCCAGTCTGTGGTAAATCCTATTTGATTATTGATGACAAAATGAATCGTTCCAAAATTGCGATATCCCTTCAACTGAGACATTTGAATCACTTCCTGCCCTATGCCCTGACCAGCCACTGCAGCGTCTCCATGAATAATGATAGGTAAAACCTTTGAATAATCTGATTGATATTCTATATCTGCCTTGGCTCTAGAAAATCCTAGAACGACTGGATTTACCGCTTCTAGGTGAGAAGGATTAGCTAATAAATTGACATATAAATCGCCCTGAGGCGCAGGCCACATAGAGGAGAAGCCTTTGTGATACTTCACATCACCATCCCCTGCAGCGGAGTCTATATTCGTGCCTTCAAATTCGGTGAAAATCTCTTCATAGGTCTTTTTCATAATATTGACTAGGACATTTAGACGACCTCTGTGCGCCATACCTATGACTACTTCCTTAGAGCCTAGTTCACCTGTTTTATCTATGATAGCCTCTAATGCTGGTATGGTGCTTTCCCCACCTTCTATGGAAAATCGCTTCTCACCTATGAATTTCTTGCCGAGAAATTCCTCGAAAACGACAGCTCTATTCAGAGATTTTAAGGCTTTATGCTGCTTTTCGGAATTAAATTTTTTGTCAATATATCGTTTCTCAGCTACATCTTTTAACCACTGGTATTCTTCCTCATTGCGCACAGACTGAAGTTCGAAGCCTATTTTATTTACATAAATCTTATATAAGCGGTCTAGAATAGCTTGTAAACTCGCTTGACCTAACCCTAATTCACTCCCTACAGCAAAGGTCTTAGTCAAATCGGCTTCCGTCAATCCAAAATGATTCAACGACGTATTAAAACCACGGTCTTTTCTTTTACGCAGAGGATTCGTATCGGCTATGAGGTGACCATAATGTCTGTAATATTGAATCAAGTGAAATACCTTAAACTCATCCGACGAAAAATTGGATGAACTCTTCTCACCACTAGATTCCCGTCCTACAGCGAAATCAAATCCGTCAAAAAATTTCTTAAACTCGGGATCTATAGAACTCGGATTCGATTTATAATCATTGTAAAGTCCTTCTATCACCGAAGGATGGGCATTGGAAATAAAAGAAAAATTGCTAGTCATAAATAAGCCAGTAGCTTGAAAATATTATAAAAAGCAAAGCTAAAGATTATTCGGCAGAATAGGAAATGAAGTATAGGTATTTAACAATAATTTGAGGTAGATTTCTCAAGGAATACACAGAATGCACGGAAAATTGATATACCATTCTTTCCTTTAGTCAAGTCCCTGTTTACTTGTGGCAGTTGCATGAGACGTTATTATTGATTTACTTAGACTGTTATTCTGGTCGACTGAACTCCTTTTGATATGACGAAGAATGTTTTAAGGACAAAAATCCTTATTACTGCTATTTCAAGTTCTCTTTCATATAATTCATAAATGATTCTTTTTTTCGACTAGCAAGCGGAACTATGGTTCCATTTTTCATTTTTATTCCAGCATTATCACCTTTTTGCAACTTATCAATTTGATTTATGTTAACGATATGACTTTTATGTACTCGAAAAAAACCTATATGTGATAACATTTTTTCATATTCAAAAATGGGCTTAGGGCTTAATATTCTTGAATAATTAATGAGAAAGATACTTGAATATGTATTCTCAGCTTGAATATGGATAATTTCATCTATCTCAATAACTTTGGTTTCATTGGTGGAATTAACTATTATTCGTTTTAGTTGATTCGGATTTTGTAAAAGGACATCTAACTGTTCTGCATAGTTATGAACCTTTGATTCAATTTTCTTTTTAGCTCTATCAACTCCCTTTTTTAATTCATCTATATTGATTGGTTTAAGAATATAATCTAGTGCTGAATATTTGATTGCATCAATAGCATAATGGCTAAATGCAGTAACAAATATAATTTCAAACTTAACATATTCAAGGGATCTCAATAGATCAAATGCCGTATGCGGAGGCATTTCAATATCTAAAAATACAAGCTGAGGTTTAGTAGATTCAATAATTGATTTAGCGGACTGAATATCCGATACAAGATGTGTCACTTCAACACTGTGACAAAAGGTATTAATCATAGTATGAAGTGTTTCCCTATTTTTTTGTTCGTCATCGACAATGATACATTTTATCATATTCTATTGATATTTAAATAGGTATTTGAAGAGATGCATAAGTTAAACTACCTTTTCGAGTTAACTCAAACTTACCCTTCTGTGAAATAGTATTTAACAATTCTATACGTTCTTTGAGAACAAATATTGCTTTTGACTTTGATGTTGAATTTTTATTTATCGCCCAATCATTGCCATTGTCTATAACATTCACTAGAAGGATTGCACTGTCCAGAAGTTTTATTTCAATTAAAATAAATCCATTCTCCTTGAGGTTGGAAACACCATGTTTGATTGCATTCTCAACTATAGGTTGAATGAGCATTGGGGGCAATTTTATGTTACTATATTCCTCTTTGTCAATTTCGATATTAAATTGAGTTTTAAATTTATGAGAATATCGATTTTCTTCGATTCGAATGTATTGTTGGATAAATTCAATTTCTTCTATGAGAGAGACATATTCTCGTCTAGAATTATCTAATATTTTGCGGATTAATTCGCTGAATTCACTGAGAAAGTTTATAGAATTTATGTAATCTTTATGTATTATGAAATGTTGTAATGTATTGAGGGCATTAAATACAAAATGGGGATTCATTTGGTTTTGCAGTCCATGTAAGGTTAATCGATGCAACTTAGATTCGGCAAGTATTTTGTCAAGTTTCAATTTATTGCGGTACCTTAAAAAGCTAAATACAATAGCTGAGGCAATACTAAGTAGTATTAGATAAAACCACCAAGTCTGGTAAAAAAAGGGTTTAACAATAAATTGAACACTAAGGATGTCTGAACATATATTTGGGTATATTTTATGATAAGCTCGGATTTCTAATTTATAGCTTCCAGCTTGTAGAGAAGTCAGTGATAGAATATGTTGATCTGTTGACTGCCAATTATCTTTGTTCCCATTCCGAATGATTCTATAATCATAAATAATATTCTCTTGATCTCTTACATATATACCAGCAAAATTAATTTTGATATGACTCCATTTAGGATTGACTTCTATTAATGAATCGCCATTATAGTAATGAAACGAATCATCTATAGTTATTTTGTTTAAGACAATTGGGATTTTTTCTTTATTAAATCTTAAAATATAGTTTAAAGAATATTCTAAATTATCAGACCAAAATTTCAGAGTGTCTCCACTTACATCAAAATCATTTATAAGATAATCATCCACCTCCTTAAAATTGAACACCTTGATTATTTTACCTTTTAAATCAATTTTGTCAATTCCTAGCTTGGATAAAACCCATAGATTCTTTTTATTATCCAATTTTGTTTTTAAAACATGATTGCTTTGAAGTCCCATCGCATTTGAATACTGGGAAATGTACTTAAAATTTAAATCAGTGATAATTACTCCGTTTTTTGATGTGGAAATATAAAGACGATTATCTTTAATTACATAGTCATTAGTATACTGGTAAAACTGGTTAATGATTTTATTATTGGAAAGATTGAATTGTATCAATTTTGTGATCGTTTGAATGAACACTAGATTGCTGTCTATTGTTTTTATATCTCTAGACCATTCGGTAGTAATTGTGTCAATTTTTTTATGGTGTGATAGGAATGCACCGACCTTACTTGTTATAATTTTTTTATTATCTATCGTTATTTCTTTGGTAATGTTTGAGTTTTGATTTGATTGTACATTTTTATTTGGCAATCCCTTTACGGATATATTTTTGGGGAAAATAAAAAATAGGCCATTTTTCGGTGAATATGCTGTAAAAACATTGGGCAACATTTTACAATTATTCATCATTTGACCTTGAAACAATGTGATGGAATTTGAATTATTGAGATTCAATATTTCCAATCCTATTTTAGAAGAAATACAAAGTATGCTATCATTGTATGTGTAGTAGGTTGGTTTGACTTTAGTGTACTTTTGATTTTTCTGATAAATCAGTTTGCTTTCAAATTTGGCAAGGTAATTTCGGACATCTCCAGTGATACCATCTTTATAAGTCGTGCTAAAATAAAATTTGTTTGTATTGGAATGTATATAGTTGTATTCTTCAGATAGTCCATTTTCAACAATTTCTTTAGTCATTTTGTTTAATAATGGGAACTGTTTTTTTGTATATGTTAATTGATTAGTTCTAGAATGATAGGTAAGGTAGTTGTCATTATTAAAGAATAAAATATTTGATAACAAGGTATCGCAATAATTAAATTTTCTAAACTGATCAGATATCCGAATCGGATAAAATTTATTGGAATATAACTGTTGTGAATTGAAAATGAATATTCCAGATAAATTCACTAGGACTAAATTATCATAGTAGTAATAAATACCCACGTTGTTATTGTTTGACAATAAAGTGTTTGGAGGTATTGTGAAATCATATCCATCAAATCGATTTACTCCATTATCTGTTACTATCCAGTAAAAACCATAATTATCCTGAACAATATCATAAACATTATTACTACTTAGTCCTTGTTGCACTTTGTAGTTCTTTACTTTTATTTGACTAGAGTCAGAATTTGATGCGCCGCTGAAGAATAAAAAAAGTAGTAAGTACAGAAGTCTATCTTAGATATTGACTAATACTTTGCATGAAAGTCAAACCAACTATAATTATTGATGGGATTTCCATTGTTGTAAAAAGACTCATATAAGTTTTTTGTTTGCTCAAAACTCATCCACTCACCTTTTGTATTTTCTCCAAATGGTCCAGAAGAACTGTATTTATATTTACGTATGGGGATTATATCTTGCAATCGTATAATAATTCCATTTTTTATTATTTGATATCTGGTGAAGAATGGTAATTTCTCCTTCCATAGATTAATAGGCCGGTGATTGTCGCCTTGATTAATCATCTTAAACTTATTATACCCTTTTGATTTAAGGGTCTCCAATAATGAAATGTTTTGCGCTTCGCAGGAAACGTATTGAGGACCTCTGCCATCGCTTGGAAGGTCATTAATGCATAAATAATCGAATCCTTCGATATCTACTTTCAAATAAAATGGTATTCCATATTGTTCAAAAAGTTTTTTAGTCGAAGTACAAGGAATATCAATCACTTCGTATTGTCCACTTCGAGAGCCCATTGTTTTGTCAAATGAACTCCATTCTGTTAATCTCAGATTTCTATAAAATGGAAGCACTCCTTCTGACTCTGCAATTCCAATATTCAGTATTGTCAACTGTCCAGAATCAATAAAATTTTTGAACTTCAAATTTGCTTTTTCTACCAAAATTGGGTCAGCTTCTATTGCTAAAACATTATATCCACTTTTAAGGTAAAACAAAGTGTCTTGGCCTGTATGCATTCCAATGTCATAGATTAATTTATTCATTACTTTTTTATTTAATTATATGAAATTTAGCTCTCGTTAATATAGAATTATCTGATATGAGACTTACAATGATTAATTGATTTTCTATTTTCTTTAAGTCTATTGGAATCATATTTTCTCCTGGTTGAGGTGCAAGTTCAACTCTATGAATTATTCTTCCGACGATGTCAGACATAACCATATAGGATTTTGTAGTTTTAGATGGTAAGTAATAGGATATTTTGAACAGCCCTATACTTGGGTCATAGGATAAATTCAAAGGACGAATATTAGTTTCATGGGTCTGTATAGAGTTAATGGTGGGGATTAAAATTCTTATAGAATCATAACAACCATTTTGATTCACTAAATAGTAAGTAGTAGATAAGCTAGGAGTAATAATGACAGAATCAGAAGAACTGAGAAGAACACCAGCTGGACTCCCAACCCTCCACTCTGTTTTTATTGAATCTTTAGTATGAAAGCTAAGACCTGATAAAAAAATACGTTGTACAGAAATATCAGAACCGCTATCCACAAGTGTAATACTCTGTAATTTATTAGCACTATTCACTGGTATTTTCTGCATATCCAAACGTTTACTTGTATAGCTACCGCCACTGCTTATTGATGAATTGGGATCGCTAGACCATATTTGATAGGTCAAAGGGGAAGAACAACTGTTGGGTCCACCATACTCATTCCAATCTCTAAATTGATTGCCTCCATACATGATGACTGACTGAGAAGTACCTCCAACAAAATTAAATTTAATTAAGGCACTTCTATCGGTACTTCCATAGTCTGTATTGATAAGTGTATAAGCCGTATCTACTATTGTCGGGCACTTTAGTTTTAGAGTGATTGAAACAGGATTTGAATTATTTGCAGCAGATGAAAGGGCTTCCCAGACTGAATTTTGATTTGTGTTAGGTATGTCAAAAGGTATTAAATTGTATTTAAATTTTCCAAAGGGACACCCCGAATTAAAGTAGAATTTATATCTATTAATCTTATTGGCGATGGAGTTAATAGGTTGGGCATAATATTTGTTGTGAATTCTTAGATTTGAAATTAATTTAATTGACTGTCCTGAGGTATAACTCGGAAGATCTGGAACTTTTTGAATTGAAACATCTTGACTATAAAGCTGATTGTAAAAAATCAAAATAGTTATTAAAAGGATATGTTTTGCCATAATATGGGGAATAATTTTACAAATATATAAAATAAATGAGTTAAATATAAAATAGAAAAATGCGCCTAAAGATTTGGAGCGCTCAGTTGATTGTCCCATGGGAGAATACTTTGTTTACTTAATTTAGTTTTATTGATAGTGGATTGTTATATTCAAAAAAACACCCCGATTTCTCGAGGTGTTTCAGGTTTTCATTTTTGTAAAAGTGTTTTCAGTTAACTATTTCACTATTTGCATTCTTTTTGTATCGATCACTTTTCCATCAATGACTAGGGAATAGAGATAAGTTCCGTTTGCTAAATTACCTAAAGATACTTTCAATGATCCATGACCAGCTTTTCTAGCTAGTTTGATAGTCTCTACTACTTTACCTTCTTGCATTAGGATAATAATTTCTGCTTGAGAATTTTCTGAAACTAATGCATAGTTAATCAAAGCCACATCATCAGTAGGATTTGGGATAGACTGATAAAGAACCGGTACATCAGTGGCATGATTTATGCCTTCGTTTGACTTTTTCAAACCCTCACATCCACTTTCACATAGCTGAGTGATCGTTTTTTCTAGAAGAGCAAACTTTTCCTTCATCATTTCATTATCTGATTTTAAACTAGCGATTTCTGCTTTGAGGTTTTCATTTTCGATGACGGCATTGTTCTGCTTTTCCACTTTGGCGTTGAGTTCTTTGATAGCCTCTGTAACAACTGGAATCAAAGAGTTATAATCTACTGCGTATCGTCCTTTTTCAAATTTTACAACCGCTTCAGGAACGATTTTCTCAAGCTCTTGCGCCAAAAATCCTAAATGTCTTCCATTGTCTAAAGAGGATTCCTTTTGATATTCTTTTGTCCATTGATATGATTTACCATTAAGTTTATTAACTAATTCCAATGCGTTATAAATTGGTGTAATGTTAGCTTTTACTGTTTCATCAGAGGTAGCTAAAAATCCTGAAGCGGTTGCTATACCTAAGATAGAGACTGTAGCGGTTCCTGTAGCAGGGATGGCCCCTAATCGAGTACCAGTAGAAAAGCTAAAATTAGTTGGCTGATGCCCGATTCCAACACCACCACCACTATAATCTTTGATATAGACATTAGAAAGACTACCTTTACCTCCTCTTATGTAGGTATGTTCACTGGTTCCGCTATTAAAATCTGAATGCCATGAGGTACCTCTTGCTCTAAAACCTGCTTTGGCAGTACCGCGTTTTACATCTAAACTAGCTTCTGGTGCATGCCCACCAATACTAACACTCGTTCCGTTATCTAAAATTTGAGAGCAAGTCAATGAATTAGCTCCATTATATTTAGAAAGGAGATTAGCGTTACTTGTCGCACAAGAGTTAGTGATTCCACCTGAACTTGTAATTGTAGTGAATGTCCCATCGCCTCTTAAAAATACATTAGTTGGATTCACTGGACCACCAGCAACTGGAAAATCAATTTTTCCTAAGTCGCCAATTGTGCTAGCTGTTACAATTCTGGCTCGATTAGTTGTAGGAAGAGAGGTCACTCTTGCGCCACCTTCTACATGAAGCAAGTTTTGAGGAGCTGCTGTGCCTATGCCTATATTACCGTTACCCATAATCGTAAACCATCTTGTGCCATTATAAGCATTAATATCAACTATTGAATAACCGTTTTGAGGAGACCCTGCATTAATTTCCAAAGCCTTACCCATTCCACCTCCATTAGTCAATTTGAGAGTTGTTTTAGTATTGCTTGCAAAATCTACATCAATTCGTGCTTGAGGATTTGTAGTTCCTATTCCTACATTACCATTATTAGTAACTCTCATTCTTTCTATATTATTGGTTCGAATTTTAAAGTTTTCATTATTCTTTGTTCCAATAAACTTAAACGTGTCGACAAGTGTATTGCCATTTAATGTCCAATAACATTCATCAGTGCAACAATCTCTAAACAATAAATTTCTAGTGGCTGTTGCAGTGCAATTTTGTGTGTTTGTCACAGTAACTGTATAGGTACCAGTAGTTTTTACTGTTATATTTTGTGAAGACGTGATTGGGCTTGTATTCCAGCTATAAGTCAATCCATTTGGTCTCGCAGATAATATGACAGAATCTCCAATACAGATAGTATCGGCTTTGTTTGAGACAATACTAGCATTAACTGTACTCACTACGATTTGATCACTTACATTACAGTTATCTTGATTTACAGCTACATAGTTTGTAGTGGTAATAGGCGATACGCTTAAATTATTTGTCGTACTTAAAATAGGTCCTGTAACTGAACCCTCTCGCCAAGTTATAGATGGGGTCGTGACAGAATGTAATGTCAATCCATTCAAAAAAGCTCTTTGACCTGAAGCATCAGAACCACTATCTATTAAAGTAATGCTTACCAACCTATTGGCACTATTAATTGTGACTCTTTGCATATCCAGACTCTGGTTTCCAGTTCCTGGCCAAGCAGTGGTTCCACTCCAAAAATTAAATGTATTTGGAGATGTTGTCGTTGTCGTAAAAACCCTGTTCCAGTCTCTCATTTGATTGCCTCCATTAAAACGCACGCTCTCCGATGTTCCATTATCAAAGTTAAATGAAATATTGAGAAACATGGCTGCAGCGCCATAATCTGTATTGATCAAGAAATAGACTGTATCGGCGCGTGTAGGACAAGGTAAAGTATAGGTCACCGAAACAGGACTCGTGTTGACCCCATTTGTAAATGCATTCCATACTGAGTTGCCAGTTATATTTGGGATATCAAATGGAACTCCTCTAAATGTCGTATACCCAAATGGAAACCCTACCGTATTATTGTAACGGTTTCCTGCATTTGCTATTGTAGCTAAACTTTGAGGGTAAAATTGACCTGTATTATTTTGACTTGCAGTCAGAGTGATTTGTTGACCACTGCAAATGGTTGATACATTAGGATTTTTTGTAATTGTAATTTGTTGAGACTGCGCTATCATTGCGCACATTAACAAGATTAAATTGAGAATTTGTTTTTTCATGATTTTAATTTTTATAATTAATTTAATGACACAAATATCTATTCTCGTCCTAGTGTATTTTATTAAGACTATGAGAACGTAGGCATATTTTATGTTATCGTAGACATGTATTATGATAAAGCTAGGCTAATCAAAATATGTAAATGTTAATCACGGGTTTACAAATTTATTTCTACCATACACTGAGTATAGAGGAAAATGCCTTTTTTTGTATCTGATAGAGAAAATCCTTATTTTATATAATTTGAAATAGAAATTATACAAAGAGCAATTAAAATCAGTTTGGGTTGATTTTAATATTAAGCGCTAAGATTTAAGTAGTATACAATTTTAGGAAACTAAGATAATTGAAAAATGGCTACATCTTCTTTTATTTTATCTGCAAGACCTCCAGTATCTGATATAAACCATTGTTCTACGAAATCAATTTCCTGCATTATTTCAATGAGGTGCGATTGGCGCTGCGCATCTAGCTTGTCAGAAAAATCGTCTAGGAGAAAGATGGGTTTTTGTTGTAGTTTTTTGGCTAGGAAGGCGGCTTGAGCAAGACGGAGGGCATAGAGTAAGCTCTTCTGCTGACCTTGACTGGCTATTTTTTTGAGGTCTTGTTCATGCATTTTTATAGAAATGTCATCGCGATGTATACCTGCTGTGGTTCGTTTGACGGCTAGGTCTTTGGACAGTGAATTTTTCAATAAATCTGATAAATTAGCTTGATGCAGTTGACTTGTGTATTCGATGGTTAGGTTGTCATCCTGCTGGGCTATGGTTTGATACCAATGGATGATATCTTCTTCTAGTTCTGTCAACGCGGGTTTTCTTATCGCATATATAGCATGCCCCAATTCAGCTAAATGTTGATTGTAATATGGAATGAGTTCACGATCTGGAGACTCAGCTTGTTTAATATGCGCATTTCGCTGCTCTAGAAAATGATTGTAAAGAGTTAGTTTTGATAAGTAGTCTTTATGATAACTTGATATGGTATAGTCTATAAATTTCCTCCGCTCTTCACTGCCATCATGCAGGAGAAATATGTCGGCTGGACTCGCTAATACAAGAGGCAGATGACCGAAGGCTTCTGAATATTTCTGCACTTTGACACCATTGATTTCTATTGTCTTGCTGCGAGGGGCATATTTTACCAAAACTTCATGGTCATTTTTAAATTTCCCATAAAGTCTAAAAAAATCATGACCATGGGAAATATTTTGACCATCAATACTCGTTATATGACTTCGAAAATTAGCTAGATAATAAATAGCATCCAGAATATTCGTTTTCCCCACGCCATTTTTACCAATAAACATATTAAATTTAGAATCAAAGTCGAAGACTTGATTTTCATGGTTTTTATATTGGACTAACTCTAAATGACTAAGAAACACAAAAAATTGAGTGTATAAAGACTAAAAATTGTAGATTTGCCCTCTTTCAAATCTATTAGGTTCGTAATTTATTATTTCCTTATTTTTGTGATAAAGTATGAGCCAGCAGTTTTAATAGGTCTATGTTTAATCTAATTTACAAAGCCAAATAATATGAGCATTACATTGTATGACAATAATTTACAGTAAATTATAAACACATGAAATATACACTTGAAATTGAAGTATCTGATAATCAAATTTCTTTTGCAGAAGAGTTTTTTAAAACGATCAAGTTTATCAAGAAGTTTAAGTTAATCCCTGAGAATCAGATAACCAAACCTTCCATTCTCAAAAGTATGGATGATTATGAAAATAATAGAGTTAAACCCACTCCGCTTAGTTTGAAAGAACTAAAAGAGATGATAGATGCGTAGTGTTTATTTTATGCCATTGGCATGGGAACACCTCGGCTGGTGGGTGCTAAATGACCTCAAAATGGTAAGAAAAATATATCAACTTCTTCATAATTCAGCTAAAACTCCTTTTGAAGGATTAGGTAAGCCAGAACCCTTGATAGCTAATTATTCAGGCTATTGGTCTCGAAGAATCAATCTAGAGCATAGAATAGTTTATAAAGTGGAAAATGATAAAATAGTCGTTCATTCGCTTTACGGACATTATCAAGACTAGATAATATACAAAAAAAACGCCCCGATTTCTCGAGGCGTTTTGGGTTTTCAGTTTTATATTAGGTGTTTTGTATGAGGTTATTTCATCTTTTGAATACTATTTATATCTAAGATTCTAATGGCACAAACATAGTTTTTCGGTCTAGCGATTTGCTCAGATTATTTGTAAACGGTCGGTTTTAGGATGTGAACGGTCGGTTTGGGTTTGTAAACGGTAAAATTAACGTTTGTTAAGGAGAGGATGTTTCATGTGGAAATTACCGAAAAAGAGTTTGTGTATAAATGCCGTCTCTTTCCTTTTGTCACATCCCTTTGCCAAAGGCAGGGACGAAGGAGATTTCTGATTGCTCTATCTATAGATTTCTCGAGATATCTCCTATGTCGAGACAGGCTCGAAATGACAAAAATCGAAAGCGCACACATTGGAGTAATTGAAATCCTAGATTCCCCATAATCTTTTCCACTTTGTCTTCTCCTCGAAACTTTGCCGATAGTAGCTTCGGTAAAGAGAACAAAAATACCTGCTAGACTAGACCTCTCTCAAATCTATTAGGATCGTAATTTATTATTTCCTTATTTTGTGATAAAGTATGTGCCAGAATTTATTGCGAGTTATCTGTAGTTGTTTCGTAGTGTGCCATCCTGCCTTATCCATACAAAGTATGATTCTTTCTTTAAGTTGTAGCTCTGATAAGGTTTTGGGAAATATGTCCATTGCTTGCGTATCAGCAGTCGGCATAACTAGCGAGCAAGTTGTTCCATTTTCTGGACATACTGCCGTAAACAAATAACTATATTCTCTAATAAGCTGTTGCTTTACGGAAGGGATTATTCCTTTCATACACCAGCATCTTTGTATCGTATTAATTATACCAAACCTTGCTTCATCTTGATAATATAAGCGAATAGGTAGGGCTCTCAGCTCATCTGGGAAATCATCTTGAGCGGCAACCAAACGCTCTTGGAGTTTTTTTTAAACTCCTCCTGTGTCCCTATATCCTTTTTGGGATGATGAGGTCTAGGGCTATGCTTTGTCCAGCCATTTCGTTTAAATAAATCCCATATAAAATCGTCAGATACAACCCTCTCTACCTCCTTTTCTACCAAATTTTTAATATCTAAGTAACTTAAAATCTGACCTTCCAAAGCTTTTTGCTCTAACCCTTTCATGAATTTACATTCTTGTTCAATCGTTAATAAAGATCTTCTTCTGCCACCCCTTTTTTGAGTAGAAACATCTGGTTTATTTGGATGATTATGCTGCTGAACAATTGCATATATATTAGCTTTTGAATATCCAGTAATATCAGATAAATAATCAGCTTCTACATTAAATGAGGATACAAAATAGAGCACTTGCCATCTTTTAAAGTCGGAAGCATTCTTTGATGTCTTCATTTTATTTTTTATGTAACTAACTTCTATTGGATTTGTAAGACTTAATGTGCGCATATCTTTTTTTTACAAAGATACATATTAATATTTATGATAGCGGTTTATTATCAGGGCTCTCCCCCGCGCATATTTCCATAAAAAAGCAGGCGACTTATGCTGACGATTCCGTCAGCATCCTGACAAGCTTCGCTTCGTCAGGGCTCTTCCGCGGATATTTCCATAAAAAAAGCCTCGAATTTCTTCGAGGCTTTGTAAAATCCCATTATTGGGAAATATAAAATG
>JAJTHM010000028.1 GCA_021297855.1 Sphingobacteriales bacterium
AGATGCGAGAAAATGTAGAATCATTTATGAAAGAAAGAAAGAAAAATAAAAAGCAAGTGCAAAAATACTTTCACGCAAAGCACGTCAGATATGCAGCTTAGAAATTATAGTATCACTAAATATCTAAACGATTAATAAATAGGGTATTTTGCCATACTTTTCATTAACAGTCTTGGTTCTATCCTTATAGTTTTCAGCCAATACTTCAAAGAAGAGTTCTTCTAACTCATCATAGTCCTTGATTATGGAATAATTGAGAAAAGCAAAATCTTGGCTATTGTTGTATTTAATCAGCTGACCTTCGAGGAGTTTAAGAAACAAAATTCTATTGAGCCACGTGATACATAATTCTAATGCAATGGAATACTGCTCGTCTTCTGTTTCAGTCGCCACAAAATCTTTTCGGAGTTTATTGAGTGTATTTTCCAGAAGACTTCCATCATTTCGGACGTTGCATCGTTGAATTGTCTTTTTAGAACCTTCTTTGACCTCCTCTAAACCTACTATATGAAGTAACTCTTTATAGAACTTGTCATTCAATGAATTGCTGTCATTGGCAGTTTGTTTTTTCAACAAATGCTCAGGACTAAGAATTTTATACAAATCAAGCAAGTCATTATCATCTTCTTGATCGTCATTTAAAATGATTTGTTCGTAGTCTTTTAGATTGAAATAGGTACAAGGAATTTCATCGTCTAATTCTTCAATAAATGGTTTTGCAATTTCAGTATAAAACCAGTCCGTGTCTGACTTAATGGTTGATTTTGACTTGAACTCATCAAATTCTTTTCTGAGTTTTTTATTATCGTAAAATAGAATTTCAAAATCTTTGGCATCAAATATGTACCATTCATAGATATTGGTAATGACAAGGTGTTTAATATCTTTATTTCCAGAAATTCTCTCTGTAAAATAATAATAAACCAACTGCTGAAATGATTTACAATTTATGTTCTTTAAAGAAATCATCTCCGACTTATTACTTGGCTTTTTAGCTTCAATTATGACACCCACAGGCTCATTATAGCTTCCATTATGTATGACGAGATCGCTATTGCCCTTTGTATTAATTTCGTATTTATCCTTATAATAGGTTTCATTTAGAAAATCTCTTACAAAGGTCTTAAAATGCTCTTCAGATTCCTTCCGAGATTCAGCCTCTATTATTTTAGTAAAACTGGATTTAATTGTTTGCTTGAACAGCTCTATATGCTCTCGCTTAAGGTTTTGCTTAAGAAGTGCCGACTTGAGGGATTTGGTAGGATTATGTAGTTCGAGTTTCAATATAGATATTGTGATTCAAAGGTGAAAATTAATCTGTGGTAAATATAATGCAAATTGTTAAATTGTATAAAGAATTGCTTACTAAATAACTTAGTAAATGAAACTAAAAATTTAACATTTAGAACGACAAGAAATGGCACAAAAAGAGTTTAGTCTTGTGCCAAAAAATCACTTTTATGCAAATTATTGAAAAACTCATCACAGAATACTCAAAATCGCTTTCTACTAATGCTCTCGTTTTTAAGAATAATAGAAAATTGAAAATTTGGTTTTACTCAGTCTTTTGGACATATTTATTAGCATCACTTATTGGAGGAACCTATTTGCTATTTTTAAACCTAAATAATTGGATTGCTTATGCCTATTTGTTGGTTTGTACAGTAATTGCCTTTCCATTGCTCCAATGGATTAAGAATAAGGCAATTCAAAAAAACTTTCCCAAAGTCAAAACATCCATTTTTAGATTAATCTATCCTGAGATTAGTGAATTGATAGAAAAAAATACTGAAAAATTCATTTTTGAAAACAAACTGGAAACAAAACTGGAAGAGGTTTCGAATTTATTAGGTCAAAAATTGGAAGTGACGAAAGGTCAGAATTTCGTATTATTTGCTATCATAGGAGCCATTCTTGTAGCCTTTTTAAATTGCTTTCTATCATCTTTATTTGATAGGCTTAGAGATATATCTATTTCCACTTTTATCGGGGTATCTATTTTAGTTTTGTTCGTTATAATTATTATTGGTCTTGGCTTGTTTTTTCTGAGAAAAATACTGGACGATTTTGCTACAGATTATCAAAAAATTAGTCATATTAAAAATTATATTGACGATTATCGATTAAAAAAATAGAGACTATCTAATAAATAGACAGTCTCTATCAAAAGAGTTCTGGTCGTTTTCATCGTCTGAAAGTTATGACATCATAAACGATACATAGAACAGATTGCAATCAATTTTCTTTTTAAGTTTAGTTTAGAAACCATTTGTATTTATTATCTATGCCATTAAAAAGATTCGACATACCGCAGCTAAGGTGAAGTGCATTAACATTGCGAGATAGAAAGCTATCTATGTAGGATGATTTATTAGCACTTGTAAAGAGATTATAGACTTTCCATAAGTTTATATCTCCACTGGAATCCCTACAAAAGCTTTCATCTTCATAATAGTCCTTTGCTATGGCATTAAACTGTGAATCATTGAATTGTAAAACTGGTAGCTTAGTCTTTTCCTCCTTCGGTAAGAACTGATATAGTCTGGCTTTGCCTATGAGTTGTGCAAATTGTTTCTCCGAAATTTTAGTTGAGTAAAGTTTATCCATTTCTTTAATATGTGTTGTATACTCATAGGTTTTAATCAATTGGATTAAAGCCTCTTGTAGGTCTTTGACATTAAGAACTTTCAAATCGTCTTTCAAACCATCTGTCGATATGCATAAATTGCAACAGACTGTATTTTGCATTCCAATAAACAACTGAAAACGTTCATACGTCTTTTTACCAAATAGATTCTCCTTGTTATAGGCTCTAACACCACCAATGGTTAGCCACAGTTCATTTCCTCCTGCATAATTTGTAAATGTTGGTATTTGGATAATAAATGCCATTCTCTCATAGAATTTCGTTTTCTCCGATTCCAGAAGTTCTTTTACGGGTTTATTCATTGCTTCGGGAATTCTGCCTGACATCAAATGAGATACTCTAATTTCTGGCGGATTGACATACTGGCTCTTAAACATTGTCTTTGTGGTCTTATGAATTGCTTCTATAAATTCTACGTGGCTAATTGTTTTCTCGTTATCAGCACTAAAGGAAGGGCAGATACAATCATTTCTTAAATGAGCTAAATCAACTTGCTGCGTGTTAGCTTCTATAAATGGACTGGATTTGTATTTTCTTTTAGGCAGATCTATATACTTGTCTATCACCTCGCCTGCGGTTTGTTGTATTGAAACAGAAGGTCTTATTTCGATTACATTATTTGCTTCCATTGAGTGAGAAATTTTCAGGGTTAGTTAATTCAGGCGTAGATAGGATTTCTCGTTTCTGCTTAGTAAAATCATCCATTAACTGGTCTTTCCATTCAATGTAAGCATTATAGACTTGTTTTAATTCTCCCATATCCTCGCATTTCTTGATTTTAGCTCTGGCTTCTTCCAAAGTGTTATCTGCTCCAGAATTGCACCAGTCCAATATCTTTTTGCCAGTTTCGGAACTGATTTTGAAGTCAGGAACATTGGAGAATAATCCAGTTCTATCCTTCGAACTCGAAGCAAAGTGATTGATATCAATGTCGAATACAAGCGTAAATTCATAGTCCATACCGTCTCTCTGGACTGATTTCAGACCTACTTTTTCAACTTTAAATTTGTTGTCATTCTGCTGTATTACATAGTCTTGTTTGGTTCTCATAGTAGCAATGATATGAGCATTGCAATGTAAAATTTTATCTACGAATGCCTTTTGTCTGGGAGTGACCTTATTCCAGTTGGTAAATGAATTACCGGCAAGCTTACTATGAAAGTCAAGTAATTCATCCCAAGCGTGGCTGATACTGTCAAGGATAATAACTTCCATACCAGCATTTTCACAAACGGTGATAGCCTCTATATACTTTTCTGGCGTATAAGGCGGACTGATAGGAAGAACATTGTATTCTCCTAAATGAGCATAGAGATTACTACTTCCATTTTCGCTATCTATGACAGCTACTTTTGAGAAATCTCCATTGGTTAAGCCTTTGGCTATAAGAAGGCTTGAAAAGCTCTTTCCACCACCCGAAGGCGACTGGATAGCCATTTTGATTTTGGCACGCTTCCGCTGTGCAGTTTGAAGTTGCATCATATTTATTATGATTTTAAGGGTTAAAAAATGAAATGATTGTTTAATTCAGTTTAGGAACTGAATAAGTTGAAGTAGTAAAAGTTGGGGTTTGATTTATCTCTTAGAGATACAAGTCAATTTGGTTGTCCAATTCTTCAGGATTAATTTCATTCAAATAAATATTGGTTGTCTTTTCCTCATCATGTCCATAGACTTCTTTGATAACTGTTATACTTGCTCCAGCTTTTTTCAAATTGTTTCCCAGAGTATGTCTAATAACATAGCTTGTTATATTGGAATCAATTCCACAGATTTTTGCTATTTCCTTAATTTCCTTATTGAATCTTCTCAACATTTTCTGTTGTCGGTAATAGATTTGAATAGGCTTTAAATCAGCCTTGTTAAGAATTGGTAAAATGTATTTTTCCGAAGGGTAATTTACCTTGTAATATTCTATGATTTCTGCTACCTCTGGTCTAATTCTGATTTTGAATGGCTTTTTGGTTTTACTTCGTAAATAGAAAATACTATCATTTTGTAGATTCTCCCAAGTTAGTTTAGCCATATCAATAAAATTCATACCTCGCATATAGTAACTGAATAAGAAATAATTGAATGAATCAGTATATTGTGGGTGGCATTTCACATCAAACTGTTTTAATCGTTCAAATGATTCAATATCTAAAGCTCTCTTTCGTGTCTTTGTATTCAGTTTTGAAATGGAATACTTATCAAATGGATAATTATCTTTAGAAGTATATTCGTTCTTGATAGCATCATTGTATAAAGCTCGAATGGTTCTCATTCTAACTGAAATAGTTGTATCCTTGTTATTATTCGCTCTCATAAATGATTCTAACCCTTTCAATAGTGTATAATTCAAATCCTTATAATCTATCTCTCTATTATCTATGAACTTTTTAAGAGTAATAAAGGCATCATGATATATCATGCTGTTTCTAAACTTACCCATACTCTTGTAATTCTCAATTTTGAACTTCCAGAATTGAAACAGACTGAGTTTGGACTTATTTCGCTTATTTATAAGTTCTGATTCCAGTTCATCAAGAGTAATTTCCCTTTTTTGAAGGAATGCATCATTAAGGATAGTTTGAATTTTAATCTTGAAACTTGCGAGATTTAGATTTTCTGCTTTTGCATTTGGAAAGGACTTTCTAAACTCTTCTTTTTTTTCATCCCAGTCCTTTTTAGTACAAGTCTTTTTCAATGATATTACCTTACGTTGCCTGTCTTTTGTTATTTTTATGTATAAACCGAATGATTCTAAATCTGAAGTAGATTGTCGTAGGAAGTATTTAATTGTTGCCATAAAAATTAGTTTTTAAGTTATGTAATTTGTAGCATATTTGTGACACAAATGAGTGAAAAAATGGCTTGCTATGAGAACAAACAGGAAAGAATGTTTGTTCCTATTAGATTGATAATGAAAGAATAGGAAGAAATACGAAAGAGAAAGAAAGTATAATTTTCGCGCCTTCTAAGCAGTAGGTCACAGGTTCGAATCCTGTCCAGATCACAGTAGGTCATCCCGCGAGTGC
Organism: Sphingobacteriales bacterium; assembly: GCA_021297855.1. Classification (GTDB taxonomy): domain Bacteria; phylum Bacteroidota; class Bacteroidia; order Chitinophagales; family JADJOU01; genus CHPMRC01. Next base: position 5,668 of record JAJTHM010000028.1, read on the forward strand.
GGGATCCAGATCACAGTAGGTCATCCCGCAGGTGCGGGATCCAAATTATACTATAAGAAGCCCTCTCAGAGATGTGAGGGCTTCTTTTTTATAGCAAATATCTTGGAGAGTCCACCACTTGAAAAAATAGACGCGACAGTCTATCAAAGTGTTAGTAATTATTCAACCTACTAATGAAAAGCTGTGTTTATAAAATTGACATAGGTTCCAATACCTCAATCCACAAAAAACATTTCGATATCCCCCTTATTTTTGATAGGAATCAACCCACGGGGAGTACAAGGGAATTCATGCTTGACCGCATCATAGGTTGATCGCGATATATTAATTTTTCCAGGCTCCGAAGTTTGTTCTAGTCGGGAAGCTACGTTTACCGTATCGCCCCATATATCGAACTGAAATTTTGATTTACCCACGATTCCCGATACCAAAGTTCCAGTGTTAATTCCTGTCCTAAGCTCAAAGAAGGGTTTATTGGATGCTTTCAAAGTGGCCTGAAATGCTTTGCAGACATCTATCATCTCCTTAGCAGCTCTTACCACATCCGATGCGCTTGCTTTATTCCCATCAGGCACTCCAGCCATAGCCATGTAGGCGTCTCCAATGGTTTTAATTTTTTCTAGCTTATGTTTCGCACATATTTCATCGAATTTTGAAAAATACCTATGTAGAAGATCTACGAGTTCCTCTGGACTGAGCGTCTCTGAGATTCTCGTAAACCCCTGAATATCGGAAAACAAAACGGTGGCGTGACTGTGCAGACGGGCTTTTGCATGACCACTTAATTTCAACTCATTGGCAATTTCTTCAGGAAGAATGTTTAGCAATAATTCGTCAGATTTCTTTTTTTCAGTCTCAATTACTTTATTTTTTTCCATGAGGTCTGACGTCCTAGCCTGAACTTTTTGTTCCAGATTTTCATACAAGAAAGCATTCTCTATCGAAATACTGAGCTGGGAGGTAACAATCTTCAATAGCTGAAGGCGATTCTCTGAGAAGGCATCTGCGACCAAGTCGTTTTCGAGATACAGCATTCCCAATTCATCTTCTTTGGCCGCAAACGGAAGACATAGGATAGATTTAGGATTATTTCGCTTTAGATATGGATCATTGGCAAAAGAGGGGTTCTGCAAGGCATTATTTAACGTGAGATTTTTTTGCGTTCTGATAGCATAAAGTGCTACTGAAAGCGGCAATCCAAGTTCGGACTCAAATTCAGTTTTGGCGGGAATCGACTTGAAGTTTTGAATATTGTTGTTCTCTACAAATCTATTTGTTGCCTTTTGGTTCCATTCACCATTTTCTTTGAGTAAAATTGTACAGGCAGTGGCCCCCATATTTTCCATCACGATTTTAATCATTCTACTGAAGAGACCTTTGAGATTGACTTCGGATGAAAGTGCTTGAGATGTTTTGATGACCGTTTGCAAATCAAGTGAATCCGTTGAAATGGAGCTGCTGTGAATAGTAATAGTCGTGTCGAGGGCAATTTTTCTATTTGTGTTTATATCTTTTATTAAGTTGTATTTCTTTTCCATCAATATAACCTTGGCATTGGCTCCCCATTTATGATATCGGAATCGCGCCTCTGAAATATTATCATTGACCTCTTCCTCTTGCCCTTTTTTTGAGTGAACCATCGCTAGCAATTCATAAGCCAGAGCAACTTCCTGATTAAAATTGTATTTCTCACCTTCTAGGATGGATGTCTTAAGATGGTGGACTGCCTGAGCATGGTTACCTGCCAAAAAAGCTCTTGTACCTTCTAAGATTTCAAGTCGGTTCAGGTTATTCTCTGGGGAATGAGCGACAAATTTTTTGTATATTCCAATGCTTTTATTTAGTCTATTTCTAATCAGTATTTTCTGGATAAAACTCTTTTCTGGATAGAGCATCGCTCCAGCTAGTGCCTTGTAAAAATGAAAAGCAAGGACCATCGGTGTTCCCACCAGATTATCCAGTGTTTTTTCCGCCTTGTTGAAACAATCTAGACATTGTTCGTAATCTTCTAATACAAAGTTGAGAATTCCCTTCACGACATTCATTAGCGTAATTCCCGAAACATTTTTGCTTTCTATCATGAGTGGCACCATGATTTTCTCGTCAAAATAATCACCAGTAAGCGTTTTCTTTATTTCTTTTTCGTTTTCTAGGTTGCTGATAAACTGTAAAAATGTATTGGTCCAACCCAAACCTACCTTGAGATTCAGCGCGTCTAGCTTTTGAGTGAGTGGCTGGAATTCAGCGATAAGATTGGTTAGAGGCGAATTTCCATGTACCTTTAATGCTAGATAATAGAAAACGGAATATGAGCCATACAAAAAATCTCCTGTATCAAATGCTTTTTGGATATTATTATGCATGAGAGACTTCGATTCACTTATTGGGTGATGAAGAAAATGCAAAGAATGTAGAATGTAATTTACCTTTGCGTATTGCTCGTCTTCAGGATAGGATTCAAGCACTCGTCTGGAAAATTCTGAGTATGTTTTCACCCCTTTCAAATCCAGCATTCCAGCCAATACCATCCCCAATACAGCAAAGGCGAAACTAGAGAAGCGGTTTTTTCCATATTTCAAGGAAAGGGTTATCATCTTGAAGACAATCAAGACAAACAAATTGGTATTGGTAATATATGCAGGTCCTGTGACAATAGAGAGAACGGACATAGCTGCAATCCATTTTTCATCCTTCATTTCAGGAAGCTGAAATAAATCTTCTCCTGTCTTTCCGCGCAGTCGAAATAAAGTTGTGACGAGCCCGCATACCACATGGAGTTTTGTAGGATTTTTCGGGAGTTTGACTCCGAGTTTCCCCAGAATTTCAAGACTGGTGGTAATGGATCTACCATGATCACCTTGTGCAGCGTAAAATGCAATTTTTATAATATAGGCCTGAAGGGCATCCACAGTAGTTTTGACCTGCGCGAGTATCTCTCCAGTAATTTTTTCAACCTCTGCGGGCTTCACTGACAGGTAAGCCATTTCGGCAGCCTGATTATAAGTATCCAGCGTGAAAGCATAGTGTTTTGTCCACTTTTCTTCTGGCAACAAATCTATGGCTATACTGTAATACGAAAAGGCTGGTTCAAAGGCAGATGATTGTTTGGCTTTTAAACCTGCTTTACAATTCAATAGCGCTAAATCAAGTTTTTCAACTGAATTTTTACATAAGTTAATCCCTTTGTTCAGGTGATTGACAATATCAAAAATCCTAGACTCGCTAGATGCAGAATCAGTATCGCCTTGAAGAAGTCTTCCGATGTTGAGGTGCGCTTGTTCTTTCTCTTTCTCTGATAGGATGTTATAGGCTGCCTGTTGAACGCGATCGTGTAAAAATTTATAACTAACTTTTCGTGCGAATTTAGGATCATTACTAATGACTTTGTAATTTCTTGTCAAAGGAACAATCACACCTTCTGTTATCGCTTCCCACAATTGATTAGCGGTTTCCTTTATTTCTTTTTCATTGACTATGGCAAGCGTTCTCAGATCAAACTGGTTTCCAATACAAGCGGCAAGCGCACATAATCTCTGGGTATCTGGATCGAGACTCATTAATGTTTCTGTTACCAGTTCTACCACATTATCTGTAATGCGACTATCCTCAATTTTTTCGATGGACCAGTTCCATTTATTTTCTGAAGAGTCAACGTAGACAAGTCCCTTCTTGTATAAGGACTTAATAAATTCTGAAACGAAAAATGGGTTGCATTTGGTTTTGACGTCAATAAGCTCACTGAGTCTCTTAACATCAGTTATGCTGCAGTGAAAAGTATCAGAAAGCAAGTGAGTTATATCGTTTCTCAAAAGAGGGGTGAGATGGATATGGCTTACTGTTTTATGGTGCAATGACATTCGCACCAGTTCATAGAGCTGGCTGCCATCTTTCAATTCATTGTCTCTATAAGCTCCAATAATGAGCATTTTCTTATTGTCTTTATCCGAAATTAGAATATCAAGAAGCTGAATAGAAGCCGAATCTGCCCACTGGAGGTCATCCAAAAAAAGCACGAGAATATTCGTGCCACCTGCGATTGCTTTCATAAAGCGCTGAAATACCTGACTGAATCGATTGAAGGCTTCGGCAGAAGGCAATGGCTGAACCTCGGGCTGCGGTCCAATAATCAACTCAAGCGTCGGTAGAACATCTGTCATCAGCCTTCCATATCCACCTAAATGGTCTAATATCCGATTTTTCCAAACCAATAATTCGTCAGGATTATTCGATAGTATAAAATCAATGAGATCGCGGAAAGCATCTACAATGGCACTATACGGTATGTTTCGATTGAACTGATCAAATTTCCCCTTGAAGTAAAGACCTTTGTTTTGTACTACGAGGGGTGTAATTTCATTCACCAAAACTGATTTCCCTATCCCAGGCAAACCAGAAACAAATAGTGTCGCAGAACTTCCTTGCAATGTCATATCAATCGAGGCTTGAATGATCGCAAGTTCTTTTTCTCTCCCATATATTTTCTGTGATATATGGAGTTTGTTAGAAAAATCTTTTTTTGCAATTTCAAAATCTGGTATAGTGTTTTCCTTTTCCAAATGAGTTAAGCATACTTGTAAATCAGCCATGAGACCGGCAGAACTCTGATATCGGTTTTCGGGCGATTTCTCAAGCAACTTCATTACAATTTTTGAAACGGTGCGAGGTATATCTGGAACAATTTTTTCAGGGGAGAGCGGTTTTAAAGCCAGGTGAGCGTGAACTAGGCTCAGAGCATCTGAACTTTCAAATGGTAGTTTACCGCAGAGCATCTGGTAAAAAGTCACTCCAAGAGAGTATAAATCAGATCGGTAATCGAGCGAGCGATTCATCCTTCCTGTTTGCTCTGGGGAGATGTAGGGCAGGGAGCCTTCCAGCATATGGGTTCCTGCTATCTCGATATCTTCTTGGTTTATAAGCGATGAAATGCTGAAGTCAATTATTCGTATTTCTAAGGTTTTTGCATTGATTAGTATATTTTCTGGTTTGATGTCCTTGTGTATGATATTAAGCGACTGCAAATATCCAAGCACTTCGGATAGATGAATTGCAATGGTCAGAAATTTTTTAATGGGGACGATTTGGTTGTCCATGTATTCATGCAGAGTGACTCCATCAAATTTATCCATCACCAGCGCCACTCCCCCTTGAAATTCTACAAAATCAAGAGCAGATATAAGACCAGTATGCGCAAGTTTGTTCAGGATTGAAAACTCACGCCTTAAAGATATAATTTCAGGGGAATGGAAGTCATTACTCTCAAACACTTTGAGCCTAACAGGTCTATGATCAGTAACCCTTAGAGCATTATAGAATCGATGATTCCCATTTATAATGTCAATTTGTAAATCCTTGTAACCACTAATTTTTCTCATTAAATTTTGAATTTATGGAGATAAATTCTATAATTTGATTCACTAAGGTAAAATAAATAATTTATATGTATAAATTATTTTTATGGAACGTGCTATTGAGTTTTGAAGATGTTCAATAGATTCGGTGTTGAATTGCGCGGAAATCTATAAAATTATATAAGTTTAGGTGCTAGTAGTTTGTAAAAAATGGGACTCTGATTGACGGTTAGCTGAGGCTCTATTTCCAGAAGCAGCTATGAAGTTTCTATCAAAATGCGATAAGATTATTGATGGTTAAGAATCCGCATTAGAAAAGCGATTTCGAGTTAATAGGCAAAAGGCTGGGAATTTTTGAACTTCAGCTTATGGGCCACTCATTTTCTCAATGGAGCGTATAGTAAATTAACCCAAAATCCGCATTAGAAAAGCGGATTCGTATAAGAGTTTTATGGTCAATATTTTAGAATATCTGACCAAAACTCTATCACGTCTCGTTTTTTTGAACGAGACCACCTATCGCACTATCCTTTTCCTTACCGACGTGTTTGTCGGCACAGGTCGTCAAAGTC
>JAJTHM010000123.1 GCA_021297855.1 Sphingobacteriales bacterium
ATAAGATTCGGTATAGATAACCTTCCAAGGTCTATGACCTTTCGTATAGCGATTACTACCACCGTTATGCTCTTTCAACCGCCTTGCCAAATTCATGGTCATTCCAACATAGGTCGCACCATCCAATAAACTCAATAAAACATATACTTGAACCATTTTGAAAACCAGATTTTGAGTCTAGCGCGACTACCCCTGTCTGCCGACAGGCAGGAATTCCGCCACACGCCTGCCTGTCGGCAGACAGGGGCAGGTACTTTTATATTGGAGTGCAAATATATAAATTTCTTAAATTAGTATTCCTATTTCTTTTAAATAGCTTTTTCCTGCAGTTGTTTTTAAAAACTTCTCTCTTATTCTAGCTTCTGACCAATTAACATGAGATTCGGTATAGATAACCTTCCAAGGTCTATGACCTTTCGTATAGCGATTACTACCACCGTTATGCTCTTTCAACCGCCTTGCCAAATTCATAGTCATTCCAACATAGGTCGCACCATCCAATAAACTCAATAAAACATATACTTGAACCATTTTGAAAACCAGATTTTGAGTCTAGCGCGACTACCCCTGTCTGCCGACAAGCAGGAATTCCGCCACACACCTGCCTGTCGGCAGACAGGGGCAGGTACTTTTATATTGGAGTGCAAATATATAAATTTCTTATAAATAGTTTTTTCCTGTTGTTGCTTAATACTGGGCTCTTATCTAGTACCCAAAGAAGATATAACAAAAAAACGGCCACCAAAATTGGCAGCCGTTTTTAATGTAAATTAGAAGTTAGATTACTTTATGACTTGAAGTTTACGAACGATTGATTCTGTATCGTTAGACAATTCAATGAGGTACTCTCCATTCGCAAATTTAGCGGTTTCGAGTTTCACATTGACCTCGTTTCCTATAACTTTAATTTCATCATCAAAAACCAATTGACCTAGTATATTCTTGATAGACAATCTATAATTGCCATTTGGAAGGCCAATTCCTAGAATTTGAGTATTATCTCTTGCTGGGTTAGGGAAGATATATACATCAGATTCTTTGAGATCCAGTCCAGCTATACCCAAGGTAGCACAATTCTTACCCCTTCTTTTTATAGCAACTGTTTTTGAAGAAAATCCACAGGCGTTGTAAGTCTTTAACGTAACCAAGAAACTACCCTCTATATCATATACATGAAGTGGATTTTCAATCGTAGAGGTTTTGCCGTCTCCAAATGACCACTGATAGGTTATGCCATTGATTGATTGATTTTTTAAGATGATAGACATACAATCATTGGATGTATCTAAATAATCTACTAAAAAGTCCGCGACAGGTAGTTCGTCCACTCGGACATAAGCTGCCTTCGAATCCGATCCACATTCATTGGTTAAGGATACAGAATATGTTCCCGTCTTATCAGCTAACACTGTATTCGCCTTGGATCCAGTCACAGATGATCCTGTAGGGCCAGTCCATGTCAGATTCGTATAATTTGTCGTAGAGGTAGCCTGTAAATTGACTTTTCTACAACCAGCAGTGTCTCTTAACAAATCAATTGCGTCCTTTGGAGGAACCTTCAATGTAATCCGAATACTATCACTAAAATTATAACATGCATTGTCAACGGTGAGATAATACACCCCTGACTTGTCAGCAATAAAGGTAGAGCCACCAGAAGTACTGCCATCTGGCTTTTTCCAAGAATAGGTATAATTATCACCAGAAGGTGGGGTAGGACCAGTGAGAAGGTGGGTAGTATCACATTTCACTACATCTGAACCTAGGTCAAATACAGGAACTGCCTTGAACCTCACTTGGACTGAATCTACCGAGTCGCAACCAAAGGTCTTATTTGTAATGGTCAAATAATACGTACCTGGCGTCGAAACGTTGATTGATCTCGTAGTAGCGGTAGTGTTCCATTTGTAGAAATAATTTCCAGTAGGGCCATTGATTGTATATGAACTACCGCATGCCATAACATTAGCCCCTAAATCAAACGGTGGTTTGGGTTGCAAATTAGCTATAACTGAATCTCTATTTTTACATTTGGTTGTTGGGTCAAATCCTTCAGCCCAATACGTACCAGACGAACTAATAATCGGCGCGCCCGGAGAACTACCTCCCCAAGTATAATTAAGATTTGTCGGTAAATTAGGAGCTAGAGATTGTAAATTAGCATTCGTTCCGCAAAATACCCTATCATTGCCTAAGGAGAATACAGGTAAATCATAACGGATGACATTTATAGTATCCTTGGCTGTACAGAAATTCTGCGTATTGTAAGCTGTGGCAATATAGCTACCAGGATTAAAAATCTTGATATTAACCCCTGCCTGATTGTCACTCCATGTGACGACATTTTTCGTCGAATCAAGACCTGTCTGCAAGGTATGAGGTGAGTAGCGACAGAAGCTAGTATCTAATCCTAACGTGAACTCAGGTGATGGGTCAACAATAGTCTGGGTGCTATCTCTTTCCTCACAACCATATTGATTGGTGACGGTCAGATTGTACCAGCCAGTAACTGTGGCTCCTTTACATTGATTCGTATCGCCTGGGTTAGCGGATGCCCACTTATATCTAAATGTATCTCCACTTGCTGCCGCAGGGCCACAGAATTGGAAAACAGGTTGTGAACAAACTCTGGCTGTGTCTTTCAACTGAAACTTAGGTGAAGGCAAAACCTTAATATCCTTTTTAACTCGTTCAGTCTCACAACCTAGTTTGATTAATTTCCAGTTAAAGAAATACCTATATGCAGAGGCTGCAGCAGGATAAGTTTCATCTCCATAAAACGTAATATCCATCGTAACACAACCTGCACCTAAGAATATAAAACCTGGTAGCTGAGCTAAGGATGAAGTTCCTGCATACAATAACTTATAATCAGTGCCAGGAGGCACTTTAATTTTTATTGGCATCCATTGTCTTCCTAGCTTAGTGAAATTCTGAATTGATACCTGATTCAACAAGACTCTTTGTCCACCAACAAATTGAGTCAAGTTAACATTAAAAGTTGGAGTTGTCGTAATCGAATTTACATATACCATTACACTATCAATCAATATTGTATCCTTCGAAATATTGTCAAATGCAATACCTTCACCGAAAGGCGTTGCCCCACCAACAACTGGGACTCTGTATGTAGGCGCTCCATAAGAGAAGTTTGGTGGATAGGTATTACATACAGCCCCATTCCACATAGAGTAGAAGATATTCGTATCCTTACATACAGAATCCATCGAAAAGTCAGGTCCATTGTATATAGGCGTAAAGTCATTGACATTTTTATACCATCTCGCGTTTGCGTAAGGCGCCAGCATGGTGTGCGGTTTGCAAACACAAACTGAATCTATCGTGTCCGTTGGTTTTTTTGGCATTTCTAAGTGTGTGATTTCTGTATAGAACGTATCATCACAATTGAATTGCTCACCTGGAGCTTCAGTCCATGCTTTTATCTCATTTACACCGACTACAGATAAATCCACATTTGGAACGAAAACTGTTCTAGTCTCATTCGCTGCTAATGCACCTGGTATTGTATGACTAACAGGAGTAGCTGTACCAACTTGTACCTTAATTGGCAGATCGGTCAAGGTGGATGTTCCAATATTCATTACAGTCACTTTTACAGTAGTATTCGCTGTCAAGTCACAAGCATATTCTGGAGAGTCTATGGCTATCACTAAGGCATCTACACTCTGCCTAGGCTTGAATAGCAAATCATCAAACATCGTGCGATAAATACGCTTATTGCCAATATTAAAGGTTTTAATTTTAAAATGGAAAGCCGTATCTACTGAGGAGGTTACCTCTGTGGTATAATAACGCCATTTATTGGTTCTTGAATTTTTGACCACATCATTATTCACTTTATTCAGAAGTCTAACCTGATAAGCATCGGTAGGTCTGGAGAATGAGTAGCCTGCTACAATAGAATCAATAGGCACACTAATACCATTATCCTTATACCAGAAGGAGAATCTATATGTAACTCCACCTGTAGCTCCATAGCCTGGCGGCACCGCTGTCTGCACAGTAGGCATTTGACAGTTGGGTGTGGCAGGACTAATAAAGTCCATATCTAAATAGTTTTTATGAAGCTTAGACCTTTGTTTGAACTCGTTTCCTACTCCAGCGTCATCAAGAATTTTCACTCTGCAGGAAGGATAGACATCCCAGCACTGAGGTAAAACTGCTGCAAAACCAAACTGTTCATTGAGGAAGGTTTCTCTCGTACCTATAGCACAAGATGGTGTACCTCGATAAGGTCCCACTTTGAATGGGCCAATGGTATCAAATTTTGTGCGGCAACTATTGGCTAGTATCAAACGATAGTCCTGAAACTTGTTGGACAACATAAAGTTAATACCATTGGTCGAATCGATTGTAGTCCATGTTTTAGGTGGAAATTCTTGGGTAGTTCGCTGCCAGTACATTTTCCATCCATATTTCCAAGCATTTGCTGTACTGAGTCCGAAATCGAGCTCTAGGTTTACCCGATTTCCAACACACCATTGAACACCGGCAGGAACAATTTCTGTATCACCTGGCAACCACGTTTTACCATCAGGATTTACCCTAACCCGAAGTGGGTCTGTAAACTTAGGTTGATCAGTACAGTCATCTATAGCCAAGGTATCGATGCAGAAATAATCCATAATGAATCGATAAGCACCGCCATTTGCAGGTCCAGGTACTATCACGATACCAAAATAATAAGTCCCTGTATCGTTTGGAGAATAGTCTACCCAAAACGTTCTATATTTTGCTGGCCCATTTTCTAAAATATTCGATTGCAAATCTCTTTGAAGGCTGTTCGGCACCATTTTTGATCTTGGGAAACTATCGATTACTTTGCCAGATTCGTTTCCTTTCACCACAGTCAAATATAAGCTATCTAAATCCTGATTCACATTACCCCATGGAGATTGGGTTGATGTTCTATTATCTGTCCAACGCATCGAGATTCGATAGCCTCTATTTTTATACAATCTAACTGCAGGAAATACTAATACCTTGCGATTTGTTGTAGCTGGTAGGGCAGAAGATAGAACGACATCGTTTCCGTTATAACCCGCATCAGGGCTCAATTGAGGTGGTGCAGGTGGTCCTGGAGGAGGATTTCGGATAGGCAAGGTAAAACTATGTAGATTTTGAGGATTAGGTTGAGGATTGGTAGGAGTCACTTGTGGATACCCACCCCAGCATGCAGGACAGTAGGCAAACGAAGGCACCTGACCCGATATCTCCCCTGAGTTTTGACCAGGCATAGGACTCTGCTGATTCTGAATATTTCCCACAGCTTCCCAATCTTCGCAATATGGCACCGAATGCGTTCCATTGATAAGGAGTGAATCTGCATCGTAGCGCTTACCGTCGTATTGACAAGTAGCTACGATTTTATACCATGTATGTGTATCGGTAACCAATACATTCATGACATGATAGTTTGATCTATTCGTTATATGACACAAAGTATCACTAGGCACAGGTCTGAAAAAGGTATCTTCAATCTTCCAATCTTGATCTGAGCGCTTTTTCCAGAATTGATAGGTCATCCCGTGATAATCAAAATTGGAGTTGTAGTTTGCTTCCTGATAAGTGAGCATGATAGTATCATGTAAACAATACTGATGGGTCACTCTAGACTTATCATAATTATCTGCTATGCTTGGTTCTTCAGATCTATCGATAATTCGAGAAGGAGCGAAAGTAGTCCCTTTTATGGGAGTCTTACCAAGACAGGATTCCACTTCTTTCAAACCTACCTCATCAAAACCTACCTCACCAGTAGTTGGCGAGCTTTCTCGCAAATTAATCGCAAAATAATAGATTCCATCATCAGGTGGAGTAAAGTCTGACCAAAACTTATTGTACTGGTCAAAGCTAAATTTAGTCAATTGTTCTCCAAACTTATTGGTCATATCGCAAGGAGTCGGCTTCGTGCCCCAAGTTACATATAGAGAATCCCAGCAAAGATTGGCCGTCGTCTCTCTATGCCAGAATGAGAATCGATAAACCTTTCCTCTTTTTAGATCAAAGGCAGGGGTAATCAATTTCATATCATTTCTACGTCCTGGAGGCGCTTTCGGGTCTTGCGGTGCTGGCCCCCAATTGGCCATAAATTTACCTGACTTGCCTCCAGTGGCTCTAGACCATATCTGACCTCCCGCATAAGTTGGAGAATAGGTATTACAAACCGGAGAACTAGCTCTCCAGCAGTTAAATAATATGTCTCTACCAAACTGCTGCTGAGCTGTAAAGCTTTCAAACCAAGGAAGATTTTTAATATATACCACTGGGGTAGACACCGAAGAATCAATTCTACCAGAAGGACACCAAGAAGTCAATCTTCTGTAATATTGAAATTCTGCACCGACGACAGCCGTTATACATGTATCATTTGATTTACTTGTATTCATATTTGTCCAAGTAATATCATCTGGAGAATATTGCCAAACAAATGTTGGAGTATCAGTCGTCAATGGGAAATAATTATCCAAACACACTTGAACGGTCTCATTGAGGCAAATTTGATCGACGACAATTGCGCGACCATTTTGTACCGTTGGGGTTCCCACCGTTGTATTGGACCAGTTGGTCGTATCAGAAAATGTATTGCCAGAGCATATTCTTGTCAAACGTCTGAAAAAAGACCCTCTATCTGCTTGTGTAATAGTAAGATTAGCAGAATTCGCTCCGCCTATAATATTGCTAGATACTTTATTAGTTGATCTAAGCCACTGATAGGCAAACGTAGAGTTACTTCTCGGAATTGTTCCTGTATAATCTATTATTTTTACGGTATCATTCAGTACATTTATGGTCATATTCCCAGTACAAGATGCATTATAAACTGCTTGAAAAGGTAGAAATGTACTAGCTATAGTCGAAGACCATTTTCTAGCGTATTTGTCGGCACAGAGAGCCACTGATTTTCTATATGAATTCAATCCATTATTCATCCGAAATATAATAGTCGTATCAGTCAAAGGAGCTTGATTATAATCCTCCCAGATATTACTCCCATTTTTCATAACCATCCACTTCTTGATTAATGGAAAACTACTTGAGTCCTTATAATTTAACAATTTCAAGTATACAGAGTCATTTGTACACGTCTGGAAACTACCCTTTAGCTGACCTGTATCAATCTTTAATTTAACATTAAGAATATTACTCGAATCCAAATTTTTTGACGATGTAGGACAAAATTTACTGTAGACACGATAAAAATAATTCGTATTATTTTGTAACTGATAAGAATAGAGCACACTATCAACTGGATCTGTAAATAAGGTGAAATTGTTAGTATCGTTTGAAGATCGATTCCAATACTTATGGAAATCTTTTATTTCAGGGTCTCTGTTTGAATAATCTATTTCAACGAAATCATTCGAACAATTATAATTTGCTTCCAATGAACCTATCGACGGATCAAAATCATGATCATCATAATGCCAAAATGATAATGGACATAATGTAAAATCAAGATAAACAAAAGATAAATCTGGTATGACTTTAATATTTTTAAATGAATCCCTTCCAGAGGTATCAAATATTGAACCACCAACATACTCCCAATCATAATTCAAAAAATTCTTCATTGAATTAGGAAAAACGTTTACTAATCCAAATCTAGCTGAGTCATTCACACAGTCTTTTCCTGTCATAGAAATTCTCCCATTGACAATACTCACATCTTCCGGTCCAACTAGCTGTGGCTGTGATGTGGGATAAGCAGAGGTGGGGCCTGTGAGACGACAAAATGTTACAAATGCACGGTATTTATATTCAGTAAACGAATTAAATTCAACCTTCAAAGTAGAAGAATTTCCACCTATGTTATCCCATAAAACACCATTAGTTGTAGATACCTGCCATCTAAAATTCTTAGCAAATGCTGTATCTGTTGGGGCATTAGGTGGGGCTGCTTTTAATAACAAACTATCATTTCCACTACAAAATTTCTGATCTACTGTAATCGTTCTGTTTTGAAGGTTGAACGTCACGGTATCCGAAACGGCAGTACTACTTGGACATACTGATATACATCTATACATTCTTCCCAGCAGTGGAACGACCAACTGGGTGTCTTTCCCAGAGTTGGTAGCCATGGTACCCCAGCTAATGCCACCATCGTTTGATGATTGCCATAGATATGTCGTACCAGCAGTTGTTGTATGATTCACTAACCAAAGTTTAGCTCGTCCAATATCACATCTGCTAGTATCTACCTTGATATTTCCTCTATTGGCACAGGCAAAACCTGATTGATAAATCAATACAATTGCACTCAGCAAGGCTATTCGTTTTGTCAAGTTTAGAATTTTTTTCATACTCATCGAATTTTTTGAATTAAGGTTGTATTTGTTTTAGTTTATCGTACTATAGCTAGTTTTTTGATTTCTTGATTTCCATCCATATCGGTGAGGCGAAGGATATAGCTGCCTTCTGCCATATCGGACACAGACACATTAATTTCTCCATTCGCATCCAATCGGTTGGATATAGACCGAACTATTCTACCATCAATGGTGAGGAGTTCAATGGAATATTTCTGATTGAGTGCTGAAGAGTGTTTGACAACAATGAAATCGCTTGCTGGGTTCGGATAAACTATCATCGCTTCTTTCTGCATAGCTTGAATTCCACTAGGCTTTTTCTTCAAATCAATCAACTTGGTAATCGTAACCGATGAATCACAAGAATTCTTCACAGTTAATTTGACTGTATATTCTTTAAGATCTTTATATCTATGGGTAGGGTGTTTATCTGTCGAAGTACTATCATCTCCAAATTCCCAGAAATAACTAACTGCGTTGACACTCTTATTTGAGAATGAAGCAAAGGTTCCAGACCAATTAGCAATAAATTCTGGAGTAGGAATCGTGTCAAAGATGATTCTTACAGCATCTGTTTTAGAGCCACAATCATTTGAAATACTCACCCAATAGGTGCCGGTTTTATCTACGGTAATACTTGTAGTTGTTTCATTGGTTGACCACAACATCGTGTAGCCGCTACCTGGATCAGTAATGCTTAGTGTGGTAGGCGCACAAACTACCGTATCTTCTGGCAGTGTTACATCCGGAACATCCGGAGAGTAGGTAATATTTTTAGAGACTGTTTTATTGCCGCATGGACCTGTCACGGTCAATGTATAGGTATTGACTCCTGAAGCAGGGATTATCGTAATCTTATTTACATTGAAGCCATTGCTCCATGAATAGGTTGTCCAGCCAGTATTAGCTGTAATTGTTATTGGATCATTCTTACACGTCACGATATCCGAACCTAAGTCTAGTGGTGGATTAGAACGAATCGTAACCTTAACCGTATCCATATAAGAACAGGTTGTATTCACCTGAGTCACTGTAAGTATATAGTCATTTGATTCCGTCACATTCACATTATTAGTAGTGCCTCCATTGCTCCAGCGATATTCTAAATTGGCATCTGCTGGAACACCTATCGTTTGCGGATTAGCACAAGTAACTACATCTGCCCCAATATTTGGTTTACTAAGACTAGCTATGGTAGCTATTATGGTATCTGTACTTTTACATCCATACGGATTAGATATATCAGTGACATCTACCCAGATTTTATTTAACCCATTCTGCGAGACAGTGCGGGTAGCCAGTGAGGTACCGTTATCCCACATATAAGTATAAGTACCTGGATTTGGAGCAGCAATTGTTATAGGAGCACTATTACAAGCAAAAGTATCTTTACCCAAAAACGCATTCGGACTTGGAGATAAATTCACTACTATGGTGTCATTATAGCCACATTGTGTATTTGTATTAAACACATTGACGGTGTAGGTTCCCACAGATTTCACTTCTATCGAAGGGTCTAAGGCTCCTGAACTCCATACGTGATTAAAGCCTTCATTCGAAAATCCAGATTTAAGAATAAGCGTTTTTCCAGAACATATGGTTGTATCATTTCCAATCTTGAATATAGGGGAAGAGCGGACTTGAATCTTGGCTGAATCCGAGGACTTACAACCCTGCGCATTCGTGATAGTCACTTTATATATTCCAGTATTCGTCACTTGTATAGTCCTACCTGTGCTGCCATCGTGCCACTTGTAGGTAGAGCCTGCATTATTCGCATCGAGGAAAATCGTAGGATACTGACAGAAGAAGGTGTCTTTATATAGCGTTTTTATAGGCGCATTGACACCCGATAGATAAACCGAATTTACTGGTACCACAGGACTAGAGCATGCATCATAAGTCACATTCCAATCGAAGAAATAATTGTAAAGAGGCGGAGTGGAAGTATTTGTATTTCCAGTAATGCTTATGACCCCAGGGATTGTCTGAGGGAAATTAGTAAATCCTGTTATTGCATATGCTTGACCAGACGAAGTATTTAATATCATTCGATAACCTGTGCCTGTAGATAGGTCTATATTGAGCGGCACGGTGACATCAGTATTAGCCGTTAGTACTAGAAAGCTAGTAGTCTGTATCACAGTATTAGAAGGATTCCTGATTTCAATTGCTGCCACACCAGCCTGATCAAATCGGACTTTAACGCTATTAATGCGTACTTTATTTCTCAAAATATTGAATATGAGTCCCTGGCCAGCAGAACCCCAAACTATCTGGGACGGAGCCATGGCTGCAGGACCTACATTGCCATTGATAGAATAGACTGACTTCGCATAGCGAATATCGGTAAATGTTGGATTAGCCAACACCAGACTATTGCCTGTGGCTACTTCGTTAGTAGCCGCTGCATCGGTGTACCAGCGAGTCACAAATGGTGGGTTAGATGGTGCAATAAACGTGGTATAATCAGAACCGATACAAACTGTGTCATCGATGGTTACCAAATTAGGCGGCGTAGGATGACTAATAATGGTAAAGGTTTGTGTATCATTTCTTTTATTTGTATCCAAGGAATTAGCATGCCATACGCGGATAACTTTCGTTCCATTTCCAATCAAATTTGCCTGTGCAGCAAAAGTGTATGCAGCCGTAGCGCCCGGTGCCAAACTCGCAAAATTCTCTGTGACCGGTGTACCTCCATTCACTGAATAACTAACTACCACTGGATTCATTGCTTTGATCCCAATATTGGTAGCTTTAAAGTTGATATTCGTATTGCCCAAATCGCAACCATCTGCCAAACCTGTGATCGAATCTAGTTTGATATCATTGGAATCACGGATAATTTCAACTAAATAATCCTCTATCTCTGCCCATTGATTGAAGCTAACTGAACATGGAGTTGTAGGTGGGGTACCTCCTTGAGCATTAAAATTGAATCGAAGCCCTGTTATTCCTAATGGATTAGCTAATGGAATAGTAATTCCTTTCTGCACTGTAGATATGGCATTTCCAAAAGTAAAACCATCAGGCACTATCTCTCCAGCATCAAATGTCCCATTTCGATTTAAATCTAACCAACCGTTCGCAGCTGATTGAGCATTCGTACTACAATGTTTATTTTTCATTTTTATATTCAATGATTCACCCGCCCGAACTTTAGCTATAGGCAAATTCGTATAGTTTGTATAATTTTCGCACGGATTGGCGGTATTTAGTGTACTTGTCGTAGAATACTCTATAGACTCAATACTACCCCAATTAGCAGTATTTGGCGCAATATTCGGATTACAATAACAAAGGTAAAAAGGATTTAACGTATCTCTAAATACAGGTGTCGTATCTCGCAGAGTACCGCAAGTAGCTATACAGCGTATAAACTCATTTGTAGCCCCATGCGTTCTCGCAAGCATAGTTGTATTCGTGCCGATATTAGTGTAAGTTCCAGTAGGTGTAGTGGTAGAAATCTGCCACTGATAGCTAATATTATTTCCTGGTATATAACCATCTAAATAGTAAAACCTACTGGTTCCAGAACAAGCACCTGTTGGTCCCACAATACTGCCTACCTCAGGTGTGCCTGTGCAAGCCGCGGACTGGTAAAATTCTATGCTCCCTACAAAATCTATAAATGGATTACTAGCACCACTCGCTGTAGGACTACCCCACCAGCCAACACTGTCACCTGTCATAATATCTACACCTCCATTAGAACCAGTGCTAACACCCGCTGATGGAAAAAATATATTTGATCGAACAATGTTAGTACCATCTGTATTTGAAATCCAGATTCTATAAGTTGAATTGGCCGGAATATCAATAGCTAAATTAGACAGAACAGGATACGTAGTATTGAAGCATTGGTTATGCACAAAGCTACCAGCGTTTGTCCACCCATTTCCAGCTGTGATATTACCTGGGGCAGAATTGTTTGCAGCAGGCTTAGACCAAACTGAATATGTATGTGTAATTGGATTTCTAGTTATACTATTCAACGTATTAATTCTAAACAATCGAATTGGATATGTGTTATTATTTTTAACCCAAAATTGTATCCCATGTCCACCACCACCGCCAAGCGATCCATTTGATGCCGGCGTTGAAACAACTGTAGTCTGTGACAAAAGATTCACGCTGATAATTAACCCTGTTATGAGTAAGTATATGTGTTTCATAAAACGATATTTTATTCCATTGACAAAGATAGACATTATCTGCATTTTATGCTATTTTTTATTTGGTTATTTTTTATATTTTCTGTGGAAAACTATAAGGATAATTTTTCACTTTTAATTTTCTAATACAAAAATGAGAAGAATATAGCAATAAAACTAAAAGAAAATTTAGGTTTTGTTAGACGTTTTTAGCTATATAGATGAAGTAATTTATAAGAAGCGAGAAATCATTTTTTTTGTTTAAAAATTTGATTGTCAATTGCTTCATTCCTTTCTGAACTAGTAAATTTGCAGTTCGAATCTATGCAAGCAAAGAGCACATTAATATCTTAAAAAAGGGTTAAATAAGACTGATGTATGGCTGTTCGCAGAACAGGCAGGGAACCCATCCCGCACGTGCGGGAGTACCACAAACCGATTCTCTAACCAACCGAACTTATATCTCAAATTACTTTGAATAAATAAAAAAGGGGAATATTGAAAAGAAGGGAGACTGATGGGGCTCCCTGTCTGCATGTTCGCAGAACAGGCAGGGAACCCATACCGCATGTGCGGGAGTGCCTCAAACCGATCCTCTATCCAACTGAGCCTAAATCTCAAATCACTTTGAATAA
>JAJTHM010000119.1 GCA_021297855.1 Sphingobacteriales bacterium
AATATTGAAAAGAAGGGAGACTGATGGGGCTCCCTGTCTGCATGTTCGCAGAACAGGCAGGGAACCCATACCGCATGTGCGGGAGTGCCTCAAACCGATCCTCTATCCAACTGAGCCTAAATCTCAAATCACTTTGAATAAATAAAAAGGGGAAATATTGAAAAGAAGGGAGACTGATGGGGCTCCCTGTCTGCATGTTCGCAGAACAGGCAGGGAACCCATAATGCTGCACGTGCGGGAGTGCCTCAAACCGATCCTCTATCCAACTGAGCTTAAATCTCAAATTACCTTGAATAAATAAAAAGCGGGAAATATTGAAAAGAAGGGAGACTGATGGGGCTCGAACCCACGACCCTCGGTACCACAAACCGATGCTCTAACCAACTGAGCTACAACCTCCATTTTTTATTTCGGAGAAATATCTCCTCGGTACCATCCCGCAGGTGTGGGACTCAACCAACTGAGCTATAACCTCCATATCCTATTAAAAAAAACTGTCCTTAGTGGTATTTTAGAAACTTTCATTTAAAAGGAGTGCAAATCTAATTAATTATTCATAATTAGCAATGAATAATTGAACTAAAACTCGCAATTTCTTGGGGTGCGTGCAAACGGAATGACGTCGCGGATATTGTTCATACCCGTGACAAACATAACTAGTCGCTCGAATCCCAGACCAAAACCCGCATGAGGATTGGTTCCAAATCTTCGCGTGTCCAGATACCACTCCATCTCATGGAGGGGGATATGGAACTCCTCCATCTTTTTCATCAATACATCCAATCGCTCTTCACGCTGCGATCCACCTACCATTTCTCCAATTCCCGGAAAAAGAATATCCATAGCGGCTACCGTTTTGTTATCTTCATTGACTCGCATGTAGAAGGCCTTGATTTCCTTTGGATAATTGATCAGTATCACCGGTTTTTGGAAATGTTTTTCTACTAAATAACGTTCATGCTCACTTTGCAAGTCCACTCCGAAACCTGTGATTGGGAATTGAAATTTCCCTTTTTTATTTGGCGCACAATTCAATAATATTTCAATCGCATCGGTATAAGTAAGTCTTTGATATTCGTTTTCTACACAGAATTTTAATTTATCAATTAGCGGCATTGGGCTGCGCTCCTGCTGAGGCTTTTGCTTCTCTTCCGTATCTAGGCGCTCGTGTAAAAACTGTAAATCATCTGCACAATGGTCTAGAGCATATTGAATACAGTATTTCAATAAACCTTCTGCTAAATCCATATCGCCATGAATATCCATAAAAGCGACTTCTGGTTCTATCATCCAAAACTCAGCCAGATGTCTTGCGGTATTGCTATTCTCTGCACGAAAAGTAGGGCCAAATGTATAAACCTTGCCGAGACCCATGGCTGCAAGCTCTGCCTGTAGCTGACCCGATACGCTTAAACTAGCTTTTTTAGCGAAAAAATCTTGATTATAGTCCACCTGACCTTGCTCTGTTTTTGGAAGATTTTCGAGATTTAAATTTGTGACTTGAAACATCTCACCTGCTCCTTCCGCATCCGATGCGGTCACTATAGGTGCGTGTAAATAGAAAAAACCTTTCTCATCAAAATACTTGTGAATAGCCATAGCTAAATGATGACGTACACGAAACACCGCACTGAATAATTGGGTTCTGAAGCGCATATGGGCATTTTCTCTCAAAAATTCCAGACTGTGTTTTTTAGGTTGCATTGGATATTTCTCAGGATCAGAATCACCTAATACTATAATCTCTTTAGCACTTAATTCTACTTTCTGCCCACTTCCCTGCGAAGCCTTCAATTCTCCTTTTACATGCAAAGCAGCTCCAGTTGTGATTCTCTTTAATAGTGCCTCTTCCGTTTGATTAAAGTCAACGACTATCTGTAAATTATGAATTGTAGAACCATCATTGAGCGAAATGAACTGATTATTTCTAAACGTTCTCACCCACCCTTTGACTTCTATTTCACTGCCTACGGCACCCGATGCTAATATAGCATTAATCTCTAATGACATATAAAATTAAATGTACGCAAATGTACATGAAAATTTTTATTCGTAAAATTTTACAGACGAAAAAAATCTCATGGGAATTACTCCCATCTATAAAAATGCTCGCCCACCATGTTATCCGGAATTGACTTTTGGACACTATTAATTTTAAAATTTAGGCTTATTCATCATTCCAATCTTAACTTACAACTACTTCAGATATAATGACATCTTCAAAGTAGTCTATGCCTAATGATTTTACAAATCGCATTTCTTCGCCAATTATTTTTTTCTTTCTTTGTTTCAAAACTTCTTTATGATTGTATAGGGTAAAATTCTCTAAAAAGTAATTCTTATTTAGAAATAACTCTACTGATTCAAATTTTTCAAAAAATATAATTGTATTTTCAGATGTATTTTCATCAAGATTATACACTTCTTTTGTAGAATATTTTATATTGTTTACTATTATCAAAGGTTTAAAATTATGAGAATAATTCAACATAAATAATGCTAATGCTTTTCCTCTTACACTTCCCATAGATATTTTCTTGGGGAATTTTTCAGTCCTAAATTTTTTAATAGAATCATCTATATAGATAGGATTACTATTATTTTTAATAAAACCTTGAAATTTATCATACGCTTTTCGTTGTTTACTAAAATTATAAATGGTAAAATAATTAGAATAAGTAGTAATCCAAAACCACTCTTTTAGATTTCTCAATTGTTCTTCTGAAGGATTATCAACTTGATTAAAAAAGTCAGTAATGAAAATTAATTGATTACTATATGGTAATAGTTTACTGTCAATTACCAAAATTTCATTGTGGAGAAACTTAATTGATTTTTTTATCGCAGCTATAGTTTTTCTTGTATTTTCTATGAAATTTGGTTCATTTGAAAGTTTATCTATTTTTTTATTATCATTTTCAGAACTTTTATCAAAATATACCACGCCGAAAGAATTAATTATAGCCTTAAAAATTACTTTTCTATCAAGATTTTGAAAATTATAAACCTTTATATCCTTTAATAAATTATCAATTTCGTTTCCCAATCTGAAACCTTCTTTAATATTAAATGAAAGAGCGTTAAGTTTCCATTCAGATGTAACTTTGGCTCCTGTAGAATTCAATTTGCCAAATATTTCAACCGCTTCTTCAATACTTGCTCCAGTTAGTTCAACTATTGGTAAATCAAAAGTTGTAATTTGTTTTTGAAAATGCACATAACGATTTCTAAATAATTGTTTTTGATCTTGTGAAAAATTTACTTCTTGGACTTTATCAATAAATTCTGCGTATGAATTGTGATCGATAAACTTATGCAACTCGATTTCAAAAATCTGTAAACTCTTCCTAGCCTTTACTATTTGATTAGTTTCTAGATTATAGATTAGATTAAACCCTTGCTGTGTCCAAAGTTTATGATTCTTTTTTAAAGGTGTTTGACCCTCGTCAATCAAACATCCAAAAAGTGTAGATAATCTTTGTAATCCATCAAGAACATAAAAATAATCTATTGCTCTATCTGGCAGATTGTAACCACCAATTGAATCAGATTCAAAAAGTCTATAATTTTCATTATCAATAAAATCTGGCCGCCATAAAAAAATCGTTCCAATGGGAAGTCCTTTTAAGATACTTTCAAAAAGTTGAACTTTTTTACTATAATCCCACTCAAAATCTCTTTGAAAAGCAGGAACTCTTATAATTCCAGCTTCAAAATCTTTTATAATTCTTAAAAGACGAAAAACTCTTGTAGAAACCGAAACTTGACTCATAATAATACTGTTATTTTATCTAAAATATCTTTTAACTCATTTGGATTTTGTTGATACTTGGTTCTTTCTATTAAACCACATTGAGTTGCTTTTTTGAATAGTTGGGGATAATCTCCTTTAAAACTATTAAACTCTCCATTTAATCCATTTCTCAAACTTTCAAACTCTTTATCAGTTAAATTTTGAAATAAATTCAAAACTTCTTTTTTTTCGGATCCCCAGTTTTTTCTTGTTTTTTCTATTCCTTTTTCAATATCAATAAAATCTCTTTGCGTATCAACTAATTTATCTAAATAAGTTCTCACAAATGGATTTGATGAATTTATTTTTTCAAAAATATCTAAAGGCAAATAATTTTCAATTTCTCTTTTATAAAGAATATGAAGAGGTAAATTATTATTATTGCAAAAATCAATATGAGAGTCCGCATTTATACCACTAAATTGAGTTAAGCAACAGATTATCAAATTTATTCGTATAATTTCTTCGGTTGAGTTTGAAAGCGAACTCATTCAAGTATTCCTGTAGGTATCGCTCTTTCACCACATGGTAAA
>JAJTHM010000121.1 GCA_021297855.1 Sphingobacteriales bacterium
TAATAACAATGCGGTGACTGGAGCTAAAATCCTTGATGCTACAGTAGATTCAGCAGATATCGCTACGAATGCAATCCGAACAGGTCATATTAATAACAATGCGGTAACTGGAGCTAAAATATTAGATGCTACCGTAGATTCTGCAGATATTAATGCAGGATCTATTAGAACCTCTCATATTGCTAATATAGCAGTGACTACCCCTAAATTAGCTGATTTAAGTGTATCAAATGATAAATTGCAAAATGGTTCTGTAACTTTAGTTAAACTTGCTGATAATGCTGTAAACTCTGCTAAGATTATTGATGGAGAAGTAGATTCAGCAGATGTAAAATTGAATGCTGTTAGAAACTCTCATATTATAAATGGAGCAGTAGATACTAGTAAAGTAAGAAGCGGAGGTAATGATAAATTATTATCTACTAATGGTTCTGGTGTTGTAACTTGGATGAACAAAAACGGACTAGGTGCAGTAGCTGATCAGATCACGATTCAAGGTGCTGGAACCGCTGCAGATTCATTTAAAGTGAAAGACTTAGGTATCAATACCGCTAAGTTATTTGATTCAGCTGTGACTTCGGATAAGTTGAGAGATTTGAATGTGACTACGGCTAAATTAGCTGATAATGCGGTGACAGGTGCTAAAATTCAAGATGGTCAAGTAGACTCTGCGGATATTAATACGAATGCTGTTAGAACAGGTCATATCAACAATCTAGCAGTAACGACAGCTAAACTAGCAGACAATGCAGTAACAGGTGCTAAAATTCAAGATGGTCAAGTTGATTCAGCAGAATTAGCTACTGATGCTGTGAGAAATATTCACATAAAAGCCAATGCAGTAACAACCGCGAAAATCGCTAACGCAGCAGTCGATACTTCAAAAATTGCCGGTAACGGTAATAACAAAGTATTAGCAACAGACGGAGCTGGTGTTGTACGTTGGATAGATAAAACAGCTGTTGGAAATTCAGTGTCTGATGGTATTTCGATTGTTGGCACAGGTGCGGTAGGCGATTCATTGAAAGTTAAAAACGGTAGCATTGATTCTATAAAAATAGCTGCTAACGGAGTGAGACCTATACATATAAAAGGAGATGCAGAGAAAATCTTAGTTTCTCAAGGTGGGTTGACTAAATGGGTAACAAGACTTGCACCAGGAGAATCTACTGTAGGATCTGTAGGACCACCACTTTACAATATCGCTGCTCCAGCAGCTGACTATTTGATGGTAAAAGTTGCTTGTACAGGAGGTGTAGGTACGTGTAACATAGCCACGTTTAGTGTTCCAGCAGGAAAAGTTGGATCATTTATTAGTACAGGTGGTGTTTGGGAAATAATAGGTATTTTTTAATTAGATTAGATAATATAAACTGATATTAATTAAAGTTTTAACTCTAATTTAAAGAAAATGAAAAAGTTAATCGTAATACTCACAACAATAATATCTGGGCAGCTAGCTGCCCAGACATTATACTCCAATGGGGCCAAAGTCACTGTCAACGGTGCAATGGTTCAAGTGAATGGCAATGTATTGAATAAGGGTATGTTTGATTTAAAACAAACTTCCCAGATGGTAGTTACCGGTAATATAGATAATCAAGGAAAATTATCTAATGACGGGCATATAGACTTGTATGGAAATATTTGGAGTACGACTAAGATAGATAATCCACTGTTTGGCATGTGGAGTTTTAAAGGGAATACCGCACAGGAGATTACTTCTGATTCTTCTTTTACAGCTAAGGATATGATTTTCTCAAATCCTAATGGCTTTAAGATTAGTGTAGCGAATGATATCAAAGTAACCAATGCCACTAATTTTGTGCGAGGTATATTAGAAATGCTCAATTCTACAAAAATGAGGTATGGTTCAAGTGCGAGCCATTCTAATAGTTCGGATACAAGTCATGTGAAAGGTATAGTAGCTAAAGAAGGTACAGGTAGTTTCAATTATCCAGTAGGTACTGGAACTAAGCTTCAACATGTTTCAATAAACGCCTCCACGAATCCTACAGATATACGTGTAGGTTATAATGCTGCGGATGCAGGTTCTGCATTATTCGGAATCACAGGTGCACAGGCTACTCCTCTAAGATCATACAACACATCTGAATACTGGCAAATGTCCAGCGGAGGAGCTCAAGGAACTGTTGTTATGACTCAAGATGCAACCAATGCCCTGACCATTAATGATTTGGCTGATGTAAGAGTTGGAAGAAAGGCAGGTTCGGAATGGTTAAATCAAGGTGGAAGCGCTACGGGTACCATTACTTCGGCTACTATCGAGAGTTTAACTAGTACTCTTGATGGTGAATTTACCCTTGGTATAGTCAAAAAGGATATTAGCGTAACAGTTGTTAACCCAAGTGGTAAGACAAGTATTTGTAATAAGGATACCTTAACTATTATAGCTCGGAGAGTTCTTGGTTTGAATGAGTTTGCTACATCAACAACCTTCAGTGTCAGTCCAGCGAGTTCTTCTTTAAAGGTGAATGATACGACATTTAAGTTATTTCCTAATGCAACGACTCAATTTGAGTTGACTGGTATTGATCAAAATAATTTAATGGGTATGGTAAGCTTTAACCTAGTGGTTAATCAGTTGCCAAACGTCACCGCTGCAATAAAAAATCCTTTAATATTTAATGGAGTCCCTTTAAACAACTGGCCTAAGGATAATTCTATTGAATTAACAGCAACAGGGGCCACTAGCTATAGCTGGTCTCCAAATACCTTTGTGAACACAGGTATCAATAGTAATAATCTTATAGCTACTCCGGCATCACATATAACCTATAATGTAGTAGGTACGGACATCAATGGTTGCAAGAATACGGCAAGTGTTAATGTGCGAACCTTTGTCATAAAAACAGAAAACTTGAGTTCATGTACAAATATAAACTGGAGAGGACGTAACATAACTTTTACGGGTAGCTTTGGAGATACTTTAACCGTTCCGAATGTCGATACCATATTTGTGTTGAATTTCACGTCCAACGCTGTACAAACAGGTATAGTGTTTGAAAATGGACGATTAGCTTCGCAGTGTATGGACTGTCAGTATCAGTGGTATGCTTGTAATGATAACGGCACTTATACTCCTATTGAAAATGCTACCTCTAGAATTCTTCAAACAACTACAAAAGGTTATTATTCAGTAGAAACGTCCAATGGAAAGTGTAGTGAAAAATCTAAATGTTTATTTAACGGACCCACTTCAGGTATTGCATCAACTAATGAATTCAAGGGTATAACAGTATTTCCGAATCCATTTGTAGATAAATTAAATGTGGTTCTTAGCTCAGATCCTGTGAATGCAGCTATTCAAATTGTTGATATTAATGGTCGAGTTGTTACTTCTTATAAGGTAAATAAATCTACTGAGGTCACATTGAATTTAGCGAGTATCTCAAGTGGAACTTATTTTATTCAAATTGTTTTTGATCGTGAGTTTGATAAATTATATTATACAAAAATTATAAAAGAATAGAAGATACTTTAAGATTGCCTCGCAGTATTATAGCTTGCAAGGCAATCTTCTGTATTCTAGATTAGTGGATTTCAGTATCCAATGACAAAATTAAAATTTATGACGAATGAATAAAAGACTTCTTTTTATTGCACATGGACTTTTCTTGTCCCTTAGTGTTATGGCGAATGAACAAGGGAAGATGCTTGATTCTTCAAAACGGCGCTTTGCCATTCGTTTAGAATCAAACTTTATGAAAGTCAGTGGGGATAATGCTTTCAAGGCTTTCGGGTTAAATGGTGGTATTCAATTTGAATATTACTTAAAGGACAATCTCTATCTTGGAGCATATGTAGGTCACATGACTGACATGTCGCCTAGAGAGCGTTTTTATCAATTTTCCAATGACACTAGGGTATATGATTTATCTACATCCAGTATGACGTATTATGGGGTATCTGCAGGTTATAAAGTTTGGGGAGAAAAAAACTTTTTTTTCGTGCCAGATATGAGAGTTGGACTTGGTCATTATACTGTTAATGAAATATTCCAACCAAGAAATGATTTTTATACTTTAAGAAGAAGTATTTTGATGTTTAACCCTCGGGCTAATTTCAGTTATCGAATAAAAAATAGAGTTGAACCAGGTATAACATTTTCATATTTGATACCTATATCTTTAAACGGAGATATCAATCAGTATGATCTTGGAAATGTAAGCAGTGGAGTTTTCTTCAAGTTTCTTTTCTAATAATACTCCAATGATTATAAATAGAAAGGCTTCTCTATTGAGAAGCCTTTTTTATGGTATTAGACCAAAGTGATTTAAAACTTATGCAGATATTTAATTATCGCCTCCACCTAATCGAGGACCAATAATTTTTTTCCAGATAAAAATGACAAGACAAGCACCGACTATACTGGCAATAATTCCCATGATAGTGCTATCTTGGTACAAGCCAATCTGTCCAAAGACAAATTTACCTATAAAGGACCCTACGATACCAAAACCTAGCGTACCCCAAATGCCTCCTGGTTCTTCTCCCGGCATTATTTTACCTGCAATAAATCCTGCGACTAGTCCAAGCAGCGGGGTTGTGAAAATGTTAAAGTCCATATTAAATAAATTTTTGGTTAATAGTACAAATATAGTATAGAAACCTTGTTTGGCACAAAAAAACCGCCCTGGAAGGGCGGTTTTTTGTTGTTTTTTCTATGAGTTGATACTATAACCCGAAAGTTGATTTGATCTTATCTACAAAGTCTAGTTTTTCCCATGTGAAAAGCTCAACATCCATTGTCTTCTCATTGTCCTTACCTTTATTAAATGTTTTCTTGATCACCTCATTTTTTCTACCCATGTGACCATAAGCAGCAGATTCCAAGTACATTGGATTTCTGAGTTTCAATCTTTGTTCGATGGCATAAGGTCTTAGATCAAATAGCTGTTCTATTTTTTTTGATATTTCACCATCATTCATGTTTACTTTACTTGTGCCATAGGTATTGATATAGAGTCCACAAGGCTTTGCTACACCAATAGCATAAGAAACCTGAACGAGAACTTCATCGCAAAGACCAGCGGCCACCATGTTTTTGGCAATATGTCTTGTCGCGTAAGCCGCACTTCTATCTACCTTACTCGGATCTTTGCCAGAGAAGGCTCCACCTCCGTGCGCTCCTTTACCGCCATAGGTATCCACGATGATTTTTCTACCTGTCAAACCTGTGTCTCCGTGCGGCCCGCCAATGACGAATTTACCCGTCGGATTGATATGGTACGTAATCTTGTCATTAAACAACGCTTGTATTTCAGGCTTCAATTTGCTCTTGACTCTTGGTATTAGGATATGAATCATATCCTCCTTAATTTTAGCCAGCATTTTATCGTCTTTATCAAAATCATCATGCTGCGTAGAGATAACAATGGTATCTATTCTGGCAGGCTTGTGGTTGTCTGTATACTCTATGGTTACCTGGGACTTGGCATCTGGTCTTAAATAGACTATTTCCTTATTCTCTCTTCTCAAAACGGCTAGTTCTTCCAACAGTTTATGAGCAATATCGAGTGCTAAAGGCATGTAATTTTCGGTTTCATTTGTAGCATAGCCAAACATCATTCCTTGGTCACCAGCGCCCTGTTCTTCAGGATTCTTGCGCTCTACACCTTGATTGATATCAGCGGACTGTTCATGGATAGCCGACAATACACCACAAGAACTAGCATCGAACATATATTCACTTTTGGTATAACCAATTTTGGAAATAACATCCCTAGCTATTGACTGCACATCTAAATAGGCTTTTGATTTGACCTCACCGGCCAATACTACTTGACCTGTGGTTACTAGAGTCTCACATGCTACTTTAGAATCGGGATCATAGGCTAGAAAATGGTCAATGAGTGCGTCGGAAATCTGATCTGAAACCTTGTCAGGATGACCCTCAGAAACGGACTCAGATGTAAATAAATATGGCATGTTTCAATAATTTTATTTATGAGGGGCAAATGTACTAAAAAACGATTTTTTCGAGTAGTTTAAAACAGTTTTTAGCTTACCTTAAATTCTAGCACTTTAACTCCTTCTATGCACCCTTGGTAAAGGTCTCCTTGTTTTACAGCCGCTACACCTGCTGGGGTACCAGTGAATATTAAGTCGCCGAATTCTAAAGTAAAATAGCGCGATAGTTCACTGATTATACCAGAAAATGAGTGTATCATCTTTTTGGTAAAGCCATTTTGTGCTAGCAAATTATTTTTTGTCAACGTGAAGTTTAAATCAGCGAGATTAAATGAGGATTTATCAATAAAATCACCAACTATAGCAGAATGATCAAAAGCTTTAGCCTTTTCCCAAGGCAAACCTTTTTCTTTTAACTGCGCTTGTATATCTCTAGCAGTAAAATCTATTCCCAGACTGATTTCCTTAAAAAAACTTTCCGCTTCGGCTTCAAGAATATTTTTTCCTTTCTTGTCGATTTTTAGTACGATTTCACATTCATAATGTAGGTCATTAGAAAAATCAGGTAAGGTCCAAGGAATAGTATGATGATGAAGGGCGGTTTCTGGCTTTAAGAAAATGACCATACTTTCTGGAACCTCGTTCTTTAGTTCATGTATATGGTCAACATAATTTCTGCCGATACAAAATATTTTCATTCATTGCAATTAGAAAAGTGAGAAAAAAGCCATATAGGTGGGCTATGATCAACCCGAGTATACAAGATTTAGGTCGCTTAGTTAGGTACTTTGTATATCTGACTGGAGTCCCATTCGAGAGTTCGGACAAGTCACGAACCGTCAGTCCGCCATTGCACCCTTAAGCATGTGACCCTTTTTGTGATTAATTTATAGAGATCAAGCGCGATAAATCTATATGGCCACTGCAAATATAAGTTAATCCTATTTTTTTCGATTTTAAATCTATAAATTTGTGAATATTTAATATTCTATGTCTGGAAAAATTATAGGTTTAGGCGGGGTCTTTATTAAATCAAACGATAAATCAAGGCTTAATAAATGGTACCAAGAGGTGTTCGATATCAATATGGAGGACTGGGGAACTACTTTTAAAATTAAAGAAATTTCTAAGGAAGAAATTCAGGTATTCTCTGTTTTTCCAACGAATACCACCTACTGTCATAGTCACCAATCATACATGATCAATTGGATGGTGGATGATTTAACTGCTCTGATTGAAAAATTAAAAGTGAAAAATTTAGAAGTGACGAAAGGAGAAGATAGTGAATTTGGAAAATTTGCATGGCTAGATGACTGCGATGGCAATAAAATAGAGCTCTGGGAGCCACCAAAAGTTAATTGAGAATTATAAATTTTTAATTTTGAATATAAGATATACTTAGTTTAATGCTGTTAGGGTTTTCAATTTTTTTATTTAGCGTTTTTCCCTCATTATTAATTACTAATAATTGGTTATTATGAAGCCATGTGCGATTGTAATTTTAAACTGGAATGGAGTTTCATTTTTAAAACAGTATCTACCTGTTTTATTAGAAAAAACTCCAGAATCCTTGGTCAATATTTATGTAATTGATAATCATTCAAAGGATGAATCGATTCATTTTTTACGCGAACATTTTGCCAGTGTAGGTCTGATACAAAATAAAAAGAACTTAGGTTTTGCTGGTGGATACAACGAAGGTCTTAAAACAATTCAGGAACCGATTCTTTGTTTAATAAATTCGGATATTGAGGTAACAGAAAATTGGCTGCAACCTATCTTGAATCATTTTAATGAGTTTCCGAATGTAGCTTCCATCCAACCAAAGATTTTAGATTTAAAGGATAAGAGAAAATTTGAATATGCTGGCGGCAGTGGTGGCTTTTATGATCATTTTGGATATGCTGTATGTAGGGGTCGCTACTTTGACCAAATCGAGGAAGATACTGGCCAATATGATGATATTGTAGATCTATTCTGGGCTAGTGGCTGCTGTATTTTTGTTCGAAATTCTGTATTTAAAGAAGTCGGAGGGTTTGATTCAGATTATTTTGCTCATCAGGAAGAGATTGACCTTTGCTGGAGAATCAATAATTATGGTAATAAAATTAGGGTTGTCCCTCAATCTGTGGTGTATCATTATGGCGGCGGCAGTTTACCTTACGGCAGTTATTTCAAATCCTATTTAAACTTTCGCAATAGTTTATTTAACCTTTTTAAAAATTTAAAGAAAAGACATCTGTTTTTTATTCTACCTATACGTTTAGTTTTAGATGGAGTCGCAGCTATTCATTCCGTTGTGAAGACCAAAAATTTATTGACCTTCAGATCCATTTTACATGCGCATTTTTCTTTTTATTTATCCCTACCAAGGCTCATACAGAAGCGCATGAAAATTAAACATAAAGGTTATCCAGTCACTACAATAAAGAAGTATATACTGCTGGATTACTATATTTTTAAGTGTAGATTTTTTAGTCAGTTATTGCACTAACGAGCGAGTCCTATGAATGAAAATAGAAAGAAGACCATGCCTGAATTGAATAGAATCTCGCAAGAGAACTATAAAGAGCTGCACAAGGACGGATTAGTGCTTGTGTTAGAAAATATGCGCAGTGCCTTCAATGTAGGTTCTATTTTCCGAACGGGGGATGGATTCGGCGTCTCGTTTATTTACCTTTGCGGCATTACATGTCTTCCTGATAATAGAGAATTGCAAAAAACTGCATTAGGAGCTGAGTTGTCTGTTCCTTCTGCTCACTTAGAAACTGCAAGGGAAGCTATCAATCTATTGAAGAAGGAAGGGTACACTATTTTGGCACTAGAGCAAGCACATAATAGTCATCTACTTTATTCTGATTACTTTGTCAAAGGCAAGAAATATGCAATTGTTTTGGGCAATGAAGTGGAAGGAGTATCTGAAGAAACCATCGCGCTGGCGGATGCGTGCATCGAAATACCTCAGGTAGGTGCCAAACATTCTCTTAATGTAGCTAATGCTGCATCCATTGTAATTTGGGAATTTTTTAAATCCAAAACCTATGCACCTACGATCTAGTTTTAATAGAATACAAGAATATACTTCGACTCGCATAGGAGAAGTGAAGCTAGGTCAAGTATTGACAACTGTAAAATATGATATTCAGAATATCGATGCCTTGAGTTCGGCTTTGAATAGTTCTAAAGCAAAGTATGTCATAATAGGAATTTCTGAAGATGTTGGTGTGCGTGCAAATTTTGGAAAAGGTGGAACGGTGCGCGCCTATGATAATTTCTTGCGCTATTTTGTCAACGTACAAAAAAATCAATTTATCAACGATGAAACTGTTTTAATACTCGGAGAAATCGATGTCGCAGATATACAAGAATTATCGACCACCATTACCGATATCAACAAGCTGAGAGAGCTTTGCTCTGATATAGATGAGCGGATGTTCTCTGTCATAAAAAGAGTCGTCGAATCTGAGAAAGTACCGATAGTGATAGGCGGGGGGCATAATAATGCTTATGGTAATATAAAAGGGACTTCATTGGCTTTGAATAAATCGATTGAAGTATTAAATATTGACCCACACGCTGATTTTAGAGTAGAGGAGGGCAGACATAGTGGCAATGGTTTCCGCTATGCTTATCAGCAGAATTATCTGAATAAATATGGCGTTTGGGGACTACATGAAAATTATAATAGTCAAGTTATTCTAGATAGTTTTGCAAAGGATGAAAACCTTTTCTTTGAAACGCTGGATACTATAATCAAGGGTTTGTCGCTTTCTTTCGATGATTTTTTAAGTAAATTTTCATATGAGATAGGTTTAGAGCTCGATTTGGATAGTATAAAAAACATGCCTTGTTCTGCGATATCTCCAGTTGGTTTTACGGAAGAAGAAGTACTTAGTTTTATTTATAAAATTTCTATATCGAAAAAAGTCCTCTACTATCATTTTACTGAAGGAGCTCCTTTAGGCCAGGATGATTATATCGTAGGCAAGTTTTTATCTTATTTAGTTACCAGTGTTCTCAAAGTCAAATAACATGTATACTCGAATTAACCCACATAGTTTAAGAGAAGAAATCATAGATACTAGAGTTTATGAAAACGAATGGCAAGATTTAGAAACTAAGTGCAGCAATATGAAGAGTGGCGATTTACAGAGCTGCTCAAAACTCGGAGAATTATACAGACTCAATGGAAGATATGAAAAAGCCATAGAGGTTTTACAAAGTGTGCTGGAAAGTATTAAAGATCAATCAGATGATGAGTTAGAGTTTCAAACAGAATTGAGACTGGCGATAACCTATCAGTATATGGGAGATTTTGAACAATCGCTCAATCTCTTTGAAAAATTAGAGTTTGAGCCTATCTAAGCGTTAGAGAGTTATGTCTATCAGCACCGTGGCAAACTCACATTTGAAATGGGAAATTTCTGGATGGCTATACATTATTTTGAGCGGGCCAAGCGTCTTCGATTAGATAATCCTGAACTACTGGCATCAACTGAAATCGCTATTCAAAGAGTTAAGAAGGAGTTAAAGTTAAAGTGATTTTTTTTATTATAGGTTCGTGTCCTCACAAACCTTGACCCTTAAGGTTAAAACAACTCCAGCTGCACGACTGTCTTATCTTCTTTTGACTCTTTTTTTGCTTTCTGTTTCGCTACCTTGACTGGCTTTTCTAAGATGGATTTATAGACAGGTTCTTCAATTTTTTCAAGGAGTACTTTTGTAGTCTGATCTTTGACTCGTGGTTTCGTTTCTGTTTTTGGCAATTCGAATTCTACAGCTTCTTCATTTGCCATCCAGATTTCTTCTACTTCGGTTTCAGGTCGCTCCCCTTCATTCAGCAGATAGGCAAAGGTTTCTCCAAAGCGCTTGATATTTTCTATTAAAGGGAATAGCTTCACTCCATCATCGGTCAATGAATACTCTACTCTTGGCGGCACTTCGCGATAGACTTCCTTTTCTACAATATTGAATTTTTCTAAAAGACGAAGTTCTTTGGTAAGCATGCGAGGGGTGATCCCATCTATGTTGTGCTGCAAATCTTTAAACCGCTGCGTGCTGGAAAATAGTTGATACAAAATCAATAATCTCCACTTACCACCTAGGATTTCATTATATATACGAATGGGATCTTTGACCGAGTTATACTTCATTTTATACTTCTTTTCTCTTGAAATTTAGTCTATGCTAGGTTCGATTTACCTTTTAGATAAAATCTGAATACAAAAGAAATGAAAAATAAGGAGACTCGTTAAAATTCCTCTGCTAAGCTAAAGATTTGTTGATAAATTGAGGATAAGTTATATTTTGTTTTGGCATCAAAATCCCCTTGACTCAGATGCTGCAACCATCCCTCGATAATTTTGTGAGTGGATTTTGGAAGCGTATTATGAAGTTCTAAAGTTTCTTCCTGTATGAGCGCCAATAATTTAAGATCTTCTAACGTGTAGATAATATCTTTTTCTCCAATAATTATATAGTAAAGAATATCATTTTCTGTCACTAATTCGCTGTGTGTACAATAATTTTCCGTATAACATAAAACCAATTTATCTGAAAAGGGCAAGCCATATATGGGTAAATCCAGCTTTTCAGCAATGATCAATACTAGGATGCCAAGAGAATATTGTGAGATAATATGTTGATGTGCAACTTCAGTGAAATCGTAATGCCCCAAAAACGCATTGTCAATAAGGAGACTTTGTGTTATTTTATGGTGAATTTCTTCGATGATTTCTTCTGGATTAGCATTCTCTAGGATTTTTTTATTTAATCGCTTTATGAGCTGATTGGTGTAGGTGTCTAGTTGCTGATTGACGTCGAAAGGTACCTTATCAAATATAAAAGCGGTTAAATGCCCAAAAATTTGCTCTAAACTTAAAAAATCCTTTCTCAATAGCATTTGAAGGATCGAAGGATACTGCTTTTGGATTAGATCATTGTACGTCCTCGCTAGGGTATTTTTAACTTCTATATCCGACTCTGTTTTCAATTCATAATGAAAGAGTTCTAGAGAATTAGGCATATTTTCGCGAATAGCATAAATCGCGGGGCCATATCCTTCTTCCTCTTGCAGTTGCCTGTATATCTTCTTAAACGTCCTTGAATTTAGCATAATTGATTTCTTAAGCAAAGCTAGGTTGAAATAAAAAGAGTAAAAAATTGGCTTTTTACATTTTTATCCACTTGTACCCTTCTATATACATCAATTTTTGAGTACAGTGTGTTAAATTATAGATAAACAAGGAATTAAGTGATTATCTAAAGATATAAAGGCTTAATTTTACCGTCTTCTATTTCCTTAATTGAAACTAATTTAAAAAACTAGTGTGTTAATAATAAAATTTGTATATATTTGCACCTCAATTTTTCGATGTATGAGTAGAATTTGTGATTTAACAGGAAAGAAACCATTAAGTGGGCATTATGTATCCCATTCCAATGTAAAAACGAATAGAAAATTTTATCCAAATCTTCAGGTAAAGAAGTTTTTTGTGCCTGAGTTAGAGCAGTGGATTCAATTGAAAGTTTGTAATGCCGCTTTGAGAACGATCGATAAAAAAGGAATATACCAATATTTGAAAGAACTAGAAGCGAAAGGTAATATAAGCATGAGATAATTTATCCAAGCCCACATACCTAAAATAGACAATATTTAAATACAATTAGAAATGGCAAAAAAAGCAAAAGGTAATAGAATTCAGGTGATACTGGAGTGCACAGAGCACAAAGAAACTGGTCAGCCAGGTGTATCTAGATATATCACGACAAAAAATAGAAAGAATTCTCCAGATAGAATAGAGTTGAGAAAATTCAATTCCATTCTCAAAAAATACACTGTTCATAAAGAAATAAAATAATAAATCATGGCTAAGGTATCAAAAAACGCGAAGACGAACCGTCAGGCTCAAGAAGGATCTAAGGATTATGTAAAGGTAATCATGAGCTCCAAGTCTCCGAAATCAGGAGCTTACCAATTTAGGGAAAAAATCGTTCACAAAGATTTAGTGAAGGATTATGTTTCGGGTAAAAGCAAGTAAACTTAAGGACTGAGATAAAAATTCAAGGCTTCACATTCGTGAGGCCTTTTTTGTTTCATTCTAAATAAAACAAACCGTACCTTTGTAAAGAAAAACAATATCAATGGGACTAGTATATACAGATATAAAATTAAGTAATCCTCGCAAACCAGATTTGAAACCTATTGAGGTGAAGGCTTTAGAGGATACAGGCGCACTTCATTTATGTATTTCTGAAATTATGGCAAATCAATTGGAGTTGGAGATAGCTGATTATCGAAATATCCAGACTGCCGATGAAAAGATTCATAATTTACCTTATGTAGGTCCTATTCGTGTAGATTTTGAGAATAGATTTTGTTTTGTTGGTGCTATGGTGATAGGTACTGAAGCCCTACTGGGTGCAGTCCCTATGGAAGATATGGATTTAGTAGTTTCCCCAGCCCATCAACGAGTTATAGTAAATCCAATTTCTCCAAATAAACCTTTGTATAAAATAAAGTAGCTTTTTCTGAAATATTGGTTGATTTTTTGTATCCTTATTGGGGTGGTATCTTGCACGAATATAGAAAATAAGAGTATTAATGAACTTAAGATTGAATATCCGCTAGTAAAATTTTATATTAATGATAGCTTTTGCAAAGACAATATTCCATATGATTCTAATAAGTATGTTAATGACTTGAAAATTGATACTACTAATTCTAAACTTCTTGTTTCTTTTGATTGTAGTAATGTTTTCGGCAAGGTAGAAATTGCAAGTATTGAAAGAGTTTATGTAAAGAAGGTTGAATTTACTTTTTGCGATACCATATTTCTTAATTATAGTTTTGTTAGTAATCCTCAAATTACAAAACCATTGCAGAAACGATTGTATTATGAAATTACTGATCGTTTATCTTATCAAAAATGTAAGTTTATTCCACGGGATTTATGTGAGTGATTATATGGTTGCTTTAGTGATTTCATGAAATCTAGAGTATATTACAAATTCAATGTCGTTTAGTTAAGACATCAAAAATAAAAATGCTTATAAGTTGTTAGAGTAATAATTTCGAAATCACTTATTTTTGTGGGTATATAAGAGGCAACTCTAATACTCACAAAAAAGAAAAAACATATCGGCTTAA
>JAJTHM010000037.1 GCA_021297855.1 Sphingobacteriales bacterium
AAAGACCTATCAGACACCTCAACTTTTTAGCGGATAGAGCCCCCCAACCTATACTAACCCACTTCTTTGAAATCTTTCTTATCCTTTATCTATAAAGCGATTTGGGGAAATTATTGCATTTTATTCGGACAATAATGATATAATTTATAGAAAAATTTAATCTTATTTTTGATGGGGGACATGATTTATTCACAAAGCCATGTTTAATGGATTGCAAATTCTTCCTTAAGTTTGGCGTTATGCTACTTACATTTGCAGTATGCGATTAAATCAATATATAGCTCATTCTGGTATCTGTAGCCGAAGAGAAGCAGACAAACTCATCAAGGATGGGCTTGTCACCGTCAATGATAAGCCTGTAGAAAACATAGCTAGACCTATAGAAGAAGGTGACAAGGTAAAACTCAATGGTAAATTGATTCGACCTGAGAAAAAAATTTATATTCTACTCAATAAGCCTAAAGATTTTATCACGACTACGGATGATGAAAAAGAACGGAAAACTGTTCTAGATCTTGTAAAACCTGCCCTTAAAAATCCTGCCTATAAGGAGTTGAGAATTTATCCAGTAGGTCGACTAGATAGAAATACATCAGGACTTCTTTTACTTACTAATGATGGAGAACTCACACAACAATTAACACATCCTAAATATAATGTAGAAAAAATCTATATAGCGACTCTCGATAAAAAGCTCAGTTCAAAGGACGAAGAGTTAATCAATGCTGGAATAGAATTGGAAGATGGGTTGATGAAGGTGGATGAATTGGCATTTCCGGATCCAATGAATCGCTTTAAAGTGGGCATAAAAATTCATAGTGGCAAGAATAGAATTGTGCGACGAATTTTTGAAAAGTTAGAATACGAAGTCAAACAGCTAGATAGAATCGTATATGCTGGGCTGACAAAAAAAGACTTAGCTCGAGGAAAATGGCGTATGCTCAAGCCGCATGAGATAACTATGCTGCAAAATAGAGGTAAGAAAACACCCCATATAGCCTTTCAAGAAAATCAAAGGGACTCTAAGAAAAAAATTAGAAGATAGAATGAAGATTTTGATGGTCTGTTTAGGAAATATATGTCGCTCTCCCCTGGCAGAGGGAATCCTAAAACATAAGTTGGGACAGAAAAATCTAAATGCGACTGTCGAAAGCGCAGGTACTGGTGGTTATCATATCGGAGCCCTACCAGATATTCGTTCTATAGAAATTGCAAATAAATACAGTATAGATTTGACGGATCAACGTGCACGAAAGGTGAGGAGTATTGATTTAGAGGAGTTTGATTTAATCTTTGCTATGGATACCTATAATTTTCAAGATTTACGAAAAATGGCACGTGAAGAGGAATTGAGTAAAATTAAACTCATACTCAACGAGTCCCATCCCAATAAAAATTTAAGTGTGCCAGATCCCTATTATGGAGGAAATGATGGATTTGAAAATGTATATCACCTTTTAGACCAAGCGTGCGAAAGAATAATTGAAAATTATGGTATAAAATAAAAGAGAATTTATGAAGAAGTATTTGTTTTTTTTATTCATTTTAGGCGTATTATTAAATCTTAGTAATACCAAGAGATTGGGATATAAGCTTAATGGCAGCTATATATGGCAGTTCACTATGACAGAAAATGAACTCATGCTCATCAAACAGAAGGATGCAGATGAACCCTATAGCGCCAGTATCAAATTTAAGACCAATTATAGTTTTACAGATAATCGAAATGCAAAATGCGGAAATGATATTTTTTATTCAAAAAAAGGGAGATATTATTTTTCAAAATCCAAGCTTATTCTGAACTATACAGGTGGGAAATTTGCGGATAATTTAGGCGGAAATACAAGACAGGTATATGTTCTTGGCAAAGTCTATTATACTATAACCAAAATGAATGCCGATACAATATTTTTGACCAAGGTCAAAGGAGATAGTGAAAAGAAATTGAGTTTAACAGAAAATATAAAAAAGTAAATACTAGTCTAGCATCATAATGAGACTGACTAGGAACTATAATTTACTATTCACAAAAAAAAATAAACTAATAAAAAAATTATGGACTTAATTAAACAGCGATTTCAGGAAAGTATTGCCACCAAACAAGCAGCAATGGATGACTTAACCCTTATGGCTAAAGTGCAGGAAATTGCTGAACTTGGCATTCATGTCTTGAGACATGGAGGTAAAATTTTATTTTGTGGAAATGGGGGAAGTGCTGTGGATAGCATGCATTTGGCCGCTGAATTATCTGGAAGATATTATGTAGATAGACCGCCATTGAATGCCGAATCGCTTAGTGCAGATAATGCATTTATAACTGCGGTAGCCAATGATTATGGGTACGAGTTTGTTTTCTCTAGATTATTAAAGGCTAAAGGTAAAAAAGGAGATGTTTTAATTGGAATGTCCACTTCAGGAAATTCAAAAAACGTAGTTGAAGCATTTAAAGTGGCTCGTGAATTGGGAGTAACTTCTGTGGGCTGGACGGGTTCTATGCCTTGCCTCATGGACAATTGTGATGTGCTGCTCAAGATACCTAGTGCAGATACCCCACGCATTCAGGAAACTCAAATGCTCATAGGGCATATCATTTGTGAAATCATAGAAAAACACTTCATAGAAAAACCTCTATGATATCTAAAGCAGTCATTCTTGCTGGAGGTAAAGGCACTCGATTAGTTTCTGTGGTGCAGGACAAACCAAAACCGATGGCCGATATTGCAGGCTTACCTTTTCTTCATTATATGATTTTAGATTTGAAGAAAAAAGGGTTTTCGGAGGTAGTTCTACTGGTGGGTCATCTGCGAGAGGTCATCATGAATTATTTTCAATCTTCCTACCATGGGATTGCTATTAGCTATGAAATTGAGGCTGAACCAAGGGGCACAGGGGGTTTTATATATGAGTTAGCTAGAAAGTGGAACGAGGATATATTTCTTCTCAATGGCGATACCTACTTTGATGTGGATCTTGCATCGATGGAGGCCGCATCTAAATCTGGGGATATTACACTAGCGGTGCGAAAGATTGAAAACTCTGATAGATATGGAGCCCTCACTATCTCAGGAGATCGAATTATAGATTTTCAAGAAAAATCATGGATAGATTCGGGCTTTATCAACGGGGGTATATACTACTTACCTCAAGGGTGTTTCGATGCCTATGACTTGCCATTCAGCTTTTCTATAGAAAAAGATTTTTTTGAAGCCAATAAAGCTTCTCTGAATTTAAAACCATTTTATAGCAGCGGCTACTTTATTGATATAGGGATTCCCGAGGATTATGCAATAGCTCAAACCACTATTCCTAGACAATTTATACCTCAAATAGATAAGACATGGACGCTCTTCTTGGATAGAGATGGGGTTATCAATGAACATAGACCGGAAGACTATGTGAAGAATGAATCGGAATTTGTATGGATAGAAGGCAGCAATGAGGCCATTCGAGATTTATCAAAAATTTTTGGACGAATAGTTGTAGTGACCAATCAGCAAGGAATAGGAAAGGGTTTGATGACAGAATATGATCTGGAAAAAATCCATTGGAAAATGCAAAATGAAGCAGAATGGATTGGAGGTAAAATAGACCGGGTTTATTACTGCCCGCATTTGGCAAGTGTAAACTCTAAATGCCGAAAACCAGAGACGGGCATGGCAGAGCAAGCTAAGACTGATTTTCCAGAAATAGATTTCAATAAGTCTTTTATGATAGGCGATTCAAATTCAGATATGGAATTTGGCAATAGATTAAGGATGATAACGGTAAAAATTGGGAAAGAAGGTGGAAATGGTGGAGAAGTACTGAAAATGAAGTCATTATCTGATTTCCCCAAACTCATTATGAGGTAGTTTTGAATTATTCGTTTACAGTAAACAGTTTACTGTAAACAAGAATGAATGAAGGTTTTTTCTATGAAATTTAGGACTACATAATAATCTCAATATGAAAAAATAAATTTAGACTTTTTAAAAAAATCTATATATTTGCGATTAAAATTAACCAAACGAATGAAAAATTTCTCTTATTTAATTGTTTTATTATTCTCAATAACATTGGCTAGCTGCGGTGATATGAATGAGTTCACTCCAAAAGTGGTAAACCCAGATGCAGATTGGAAGATAACCTTTACCAACTCTTTTGTATCCTATTTCACTACAAATACGGGTAAGCCACTAGAATTTACTCCAAGTATAAATGAGTCTAATGGAAGTTTTTCTATTTTCCATAGAGTCCATAATGATGCTAGGGCAGAACTTAAGCCAATGGTAACGATAACAGATAATGGCACTGTGATAGATATTGTTTATATTGAATCTTCTCCAGCTTTGATTTCTGGTGCTTATACTCCAGGGGCCACAGAATTTACTCACAATTTTACCTATGCACAAAAGGGTAGAGGTGCAGGAGGTAAAATTATGGTCAGAGTAAGATTTGAGTATCCAAAGCCTCAACTTGGATCTAATACTCAAGATTTACCAAGATATATCACATTCTAATTTGCATAATATTCATCTATATCAAGGCTATCCATTCGGGTAGCCTTTTTTTTGCTCTAGTTTGAGTGAAGTCTGTATATTAGCCTGTCTTAAAATTTCAACAATGACTCATACAGAAGTAAAATCTCCTTTATTTGAACACCCAGCTGGTTTATTTGTTCTATTCTTCACTGAAATGTGGGAACGATTCAGTTATTATGGGATGCGCGCATTACTTGTTTTGTTTTTGGTTAGTTCTTTTGGAGTTGGTGGCTGGGAATGGTCTAGAGAACATGCCTTAGAGTTATACGGATGGTATACTGGGCTGGTTTATGTAACCCCAATATTAGGAGGACTGCTAGCCGATAGATTCCTAGGTCATAGAAATGCGATAGTTCTAGGTGCTTTAATTATGACACTTGGTCATGCTTCCATGGCCTTTGAAACTAAATTTTTCTTTTATTTAGGCCTGTCCTTATTGATAATAGGCAATGGATTATTTAAACCCAATATTTCTACTATTGTAGGCGGTTTATATACAAATAATCCAGAAAAGAAAGATTCAGCCTATACTATATTTTATATGGGTATCAATGCTGGGGCATTCCTTGGTATATTACTTTGTGGATATGTAGGCGAAAAAGCTGGTTGGAGTTATGGTTTTGGGTTAGCTGGTATTTTTATGTTTTTTGGAATGTTACAGTTCTGGTTTGCCCA
The DNA here is from genome assembly GCA_021297855.1 of Sphingobacteriales bacterium. Taxonomy (GTDB): domain Bacteria; phylum Bacteroidota; class Bacteroidia; order Chitinophagales; family JADJOU01; genus CHPMRC01. The sequence goes on from JAJTHM010000037.1 coordinate 5,196, forward strand.
GTCTATTTTTGGAAATCTAGGTTTAAAACCTTCAAAAATAAGTATAAATGAAACCGATGTGGAGGACAATACTCCTTCAAATGTTGTTAGAGATCGTTTGCTGGTAATAGGTGTCCTAGCGGTTTCTACCATATTTTTCTGGATGGCATTTGAACAAGCTGGAGGTTCTATGACTATCTTCGCTAAAGATTATACCAATAGAATTCTCAGTGGTTCACAGGCTCACATGTTCACGATTATAAATGCCTTGATGGCGATTATACCTCTAGCAGTAATTACATGGGTTCTTATTAAACTTGTGAAAGAAACCTTTGGAAAGTATGGTTTATCTAATATTTTTCTATCACTTAGTTTCATAATTATTTGGGGAATAGTTTTATGGATGGTGAATAAAGATTTTAAAACGAAAACCTATGAAGTTTCATTTGACGGTCAAACTACTACTGTAAGGAATGAAATCCAGTTGAAAGATGGAGAAAGTATTTATCTACTAGACTTAGATAAAAAGGGTAATTTTAAATATATTTTACCTGAAGAAGCTGATAAATTTCCTACAAAAATTAGCGCAACGGTCGTGAAGGAAAAACTGAATGAGGTTGAAATTCCTGCTTCATGGTTTGGTATTTTGAATTCCTTATTTATTATACTGTTCGCACCTTTAGTTTCTAAGATTTGGGCAAGCAAATATAATCCATCCGCACCTATCAAATTTGGGTTGGGTCTAATATTATTAGGTGCAGGATTTGGTATTTTAGCCATAGGCGCATCTTCCATTGAAAAAGGTGCAGCAGTAGCTTCGGTAAGTATTATATGGCTTATCATAGCCTATTTGTTTCATACAATTGGAGAGTTGTTTGTATCACCAGTTGGATTATCTTATATCAGTAAACTTTCTCCAGTGAAGTATGTCGGTCTTATGTTTGGCGTTTGGTTCACGGCTTCTGCTATTGCGAATTGGCTTGCAGGTAAGACAGGAAGTTTGATAGATAAAATAAGCGCAGAGTACTCCATGGCAGCTTTCTTTTTGATATTCACAGTACTAGCAATTGCTGCTGGATTGGTTGTGATTTTATTAAATGGATTTCTAAAAAAGAGAATGCATGGTGTACAATAGTTTTATGCCTTTATTTGGAACAGAGTTTTTAACTTCGCACCCTTATTTTTATTGAAATGAATTTCAAATTCTTACAGTTTTACGTTTTTAATCGCGTTTGGATTTCTTTAGGTCTTATTGCATCAGGAATTACTTGGGGGATAATGGATAGCTTTACTTTTGCTTGGATATTAATCACCGTGGGTGTTATTTTATTTTTAACCCATTTTCTTTTAGGACCTATCCGATTATTGCAGAAATCTGTCGAGGGGGGAGATTTTGACCTAGCTATGAAAGTGATAGATTCTGTGAAGTATCCAAAGCTTTTGATCAAGCCCGTGCGTTCCATGTATTATATGATTCAGAGCAATATGGCTATGTCTCAAAAAGATTTTACCAAAGCAGAAGAGTTTATCAAAAAATCAACTGAATTGGGCATGCCGATGAAAGATATGGATTCTATGGCTATATTCCAACATGGAGCCATTTCCTTTCAGAAAGGAGATTATAAAACGGCATTGCCTAAATTGCGAGAAGCTGTTTCTAAGGGCATGCCAGACGCGGATAGCATGGCGAGTGCCCAACTAATGCTTTGTTCTATTTTTATCCAGCGAAAAGATAATAAAACCGCTAAAGCTCATTTCAAAAAAGCCAAAGACGCTAAACCTAAACAAGCCGAGATTGTCAGTCAAATCAAGGATATGGAAAAGTATATGAATCGCTTACCTGGATAGGGAATCTCAGGGAAAAGTATAAAGTGGAAAGGACAAAGTATTGACAACTGCGACAGATTACTGTGACTAACTACTGCGACTAATTACTAAAAAAGTGAGTAACAAAATAATCAACGACCCCGTTCACGGTTTTATTCGAGTCAAATTTGATTCGGTACTCCGTTGTATTAATCACGTTTATTTTCAGCGTTTGCGCAATATTGCCCAATTAGGACTGACTCATATGGTCTATCCAGGAGCTGTGCATAGTAGATTTCATCATGCATTGGGCGCATTTCACCTCATGCAGGTAGCTATAGAGCAGCTGAGGGTAAAAGGCGTGACTATTTCAGAGAAAGAAGAGGAAGCAGCCTGTCTAGCTATCCTTTTGCATGATATAGGTCATGGACCTTTCTCACATGCGTTGGAGAAGAGTTTTTTCAAAAAAATATCCCATGAACAAATCTCTATAGCGCTTATGCGCGCTATGAATAAAGAATTTAATGGAGACCTAGAACTCGCTATTGAGATTTTTACAAATAAATATCCAAGAAAATTTTTCTATCAACTCATCGCTAGCCAATTGGATGTCGATAGACTGGATTACCTCAAGCGCGATAGTTTCTACAGCGGTGTGGTAGAAGGAAATATTGCTGTGGATCGAATTTTGGCTATGATAGATGTGGTTGACAATGAAATCGTCGTTCATGAAAAAGGGATTATGAGTGTTCAGCATTTTTTATTATCGAGAAATCTGATGTACTGGCAGGTCTATTTGCATAAAACGGTTATGAGTGCTGAGTTTATGTTAATTAAGTTTTTTGAACGCATTTACGAACTCATCCAAAAAGGCGAAAACATCACGAGCTCCAATCCACGTTTAAACTATTTTTTTCAATTAGCCGAGGAGGAGCGAAGTCAACTATCGCCAGAAATTATGGCAGAATTTGTCAAGCTAGATGACAGCGATGTTTGGACTGTTTTAAAGGATATGCAAGGGGCTAGTGATGAAATTATAAAAAGTTTATCTGAACGTATATTAGCCCGTCAATTTTACAAAGTTTGTTTTTCTGAAAAGCTATATAATGAAAGAATAACGCAATTTTCTAATCTTGATTTATCATTATCACCTTACTATCATTTTAGTGATACGGTGACTATGGTCGCCTATTCTGCTGCTCAGCCTATTCAGATAGTTACAAAGAGCGAAGGAGTTTTGCCATACGAAGAATATATAGTTAAAAATGCTATGATATATTCAATAGAAAATAAAACGAGCAAAACGTTTTACTACTCTTTGTGATTTGACCTAAAATTTTGAATAAGAATAAGATTCCTGCCTTCGCAGGAAATACGCTCGTCTGAGGTTCATCGTCATTGAACCCAAAATCCGTCCCGTACATACGGGACGGATTCGTATAAGAGTTTTGTGGTCAATATTTTAGAATATCTGACCAAAACTCTATCACGTCTCGTTTTTTTGAACGAGACCACCTATCGCACTATCCTTTTCCTTACCGACGTGTTTGTCGGCACAGGTCGTCAAAGTCTATTGCGTAATGTGGGTTGAATCTTAATACCTCGTACTTTGTACTTTCCTCTTTGTACTTTTTACTTCTATCTAATATTGCCCAGTCTGCAATAAAACCAGTGTACAAGCTTCTTCCGTTCTTATTCCATAATCATTGAGTTCCGCTTCCCATTCAGGATTTTCTGTGCCAGGATTGAAAATGACCCTATTCGGCTTCAAGGAGAGTATATAATTTCTCAAATCCATATCTTGATTTTTTGGACCTACATACATAGTGACCGTATCCACTTTTACAGGAGTGAAGTCTGTACTAAATTCAACGCATCTCACATTGCCAGATTTAATCCCATAGCCAAAAACCTTATGGTCACGATCGAGTAGCATATGGATGGCTTTATATGAATAGCGTTCTGGATTTTCGGATGCGCCTATGACGAGTGTGGGTTTCATGCGATTATTTTTTTACAAAGTTAAACGATTTGTTTGATTAATTAAAGAAATAAGACCCAAACAAACATTCTCTTCCTGATTTTTCAGCGGTCTTGATACTGCCGTGATTTTCCGCTTCGATAGTGCCATAAATGAATCCACTGGTATCTTTGACATATTCTTTGAAACCTTGATTTTGCAAATACACACTTAAGTTTTGACTTCTAAACTTTTCAAAAATGATTTTATCCCATACTAGGTAACCATAGAGGTAGTATTCAGGAATGCTTGCATAGAGGGCGAACCCAGCCCATTGCTCATTGACATACAATTTGAATCCATAATCTTTCTGACAATGTTGGTTTATGGTCTCCAATGGCTCAGAGGCAATAGAAGTCAATTGTGGGTTTGCATCCCTAAATTTATTATACTCTTCTGTATAAATAACATAATCTTCTTTAGTCATTTGTTCTATTTTCTCAATTCGGAGATTCTCTTTTGAGTGAATTTCTGATTTAATCAGATTAGCTATTGGTGCGACATACATACCTTGGTCTAATGCAGGTTTGAAATTTTCAAAATAGTTTTTATCCTCAGTCCTTAAACTAAGTCGAATTTTATTTAGATTGAAAACATCATATTCTTTGAAAATAATCCTACGAATTTCAATCCAGTTTTCGAAAAAATATTTTGTATCACAAGAGTAATAATCCAAGTAAACATAAGGTGTTTCAGGATTTCGATTAAAAAAACGAATCGTTGTGACAAATTCGATTCCATTAAATTCTAGATATTTCCCTAAGTAATCCTTCGGCGCAGTGCCTTCTACAAAGATGTTTTTATGGTATTTAGCAGCAAATTCTTCATCCGTTAGATATTTGGTAAGAATCCTAAATTCTTCTTCGTAGGAGGTATGAATTTTATCATAGTCTAACAGGCTATGGTATGGAGTTGGGATTAGTCTATTAAGGTGTTTGGAATAATTATCAAAGGTTAATTTGTTTTGTGTCATGGTTTTTTTATTTTTTTTTTGTAAGAACGCGCCTACAGGCGCGTTCCTATAGGCGCGTTCCTACAGGCGCGTTACTTGTAGGAACACGCCTCGAGGCGTGTTCTTACTATAATGATTACGGCAAATGAAACACCTCCCTCGCCATTCTCAACGATCTGGAAAAGGCTTCGACATCAAATTCCGGTTTGAATTGTTTGCGGAAAAAATTGACGAAATATTCTGTAGCTAAATTACCCACCAATTCATCTTTAGCTAGCGGACAACCTCCAAGACCACCTATCGCTACATCGAATCTTCGACAACCTCCTTTATAGGCCGCTTTGACTTTGGGGAGCCAGTTGTGTGGCGCGGAGTGCAAGTGAGCACCGAATTCCAAGTCGTTATAGACATTGACTGTGCCTTTAAATACTTCAGCTATGAGTTCTGGATTAGCTATTCCTATGGTATCGGAGAGTGAAAATACTTTAACACCAAGCGCTGCTATTTTTTCTACCCATTGATTGATAATGCCCACATTAAATTCATCCCCATAAGGATTCCCAAAGCCCATAGAAATATAAACCACCAACTCTTTTCCGCTTTCATGCGTTAAATAGGCAATCTCCTTTACCCGCTCGAAGGATTCGGCTATCCCAGAGTTGGTATTGCGCTGCTGAAAGGTTTCAGATATGCTAAATGGATAACCCAGAAAATCGATTTCAGGATAGCGACATGCTTCCATAGCGCCCTTTGTATTGGCGACGATGGCTAGTAGTTTGGAGTTTGTCCTAGATAAATCCAATCCCTTCAATACCTCTGCCGTATCTGCCATCTGAGGGATAACTTTTGGTGACACAAAACTTCCAAAGTCGATGACATCAAAACCAACTTCTAATAGCGATTGAATATATTGGATTTTCTTCTCCGTAGGAATCAGAATAGGGATTCCCTGCATCGCATCACGTGGACATTCTATAAACTTTATCACAATTTTCTTTTATGGATATTTTAATAATAGGCTATCGTACAAAGCTTCAAATTCCTTAGGCTTGGATTTATAATACTGAGTGGTCTTGTCAAAATCTTCTTTGCTTATATTTAAATCTTTCAATGCCTGCGATTTGCAGTTTTCTAGAAATGGAGGGCTATTACTCGCCATTTTCAACTCGTGATAGGCTTCACATTGATGTATTTTCAATAAGGCTTCCTTATATTTTTCCGCACCAATGCTTTGTTTGTCAGAACAACCAAACAAAAGACCAATAATAAAAACAAGTATAAATCGCAAAGCCGTTATTTTTGAATTTGATTTCAATCTAGCAAATGTACAGGAAAAATTTTAATTGAATTCTTTCACTCTTATGCCTATCCATAAAGAAGTTTTAGCCCAACTCGACCAGCAATGTGAACCCTATCAAGCCCAGTGGATAGCGGTGACCAAGATGCGTTCCATCGATACGTTGAAAGAATTATATAACAATGGAAAAAAGGTTTTCGGCGAAAATAAGGCTCAGGAACTATGCGATAAATATCCACTGCTTCCCAAGGATATTGATTGGCACTTTATCGGGCATTTACAGACGAATAAGGTCAAACAGATTATAGATAAAGTTTCTACTATTCATGCCGTAGATAGTTTGAAATTATTGAATGAAATACAAAAAGAAACGAGCAAGGTAGGTAAAACTATCAACGTATTTCTTCAACTCCATATAGCGCAAGAAGAAACAAAATATGGTTTTTCTGTAGAGGAATTGATGAATTTTTTTAAGGAAATTAATTTGTCAGATTATCCCAATATCCGAATACAAGGCTTGATGGCTATGGCTTCGCTGACAGAGGACAAAGAACAAATTCGAAGTGAATTCATGCAGGTAAAAACCACATTAGATAGACTAAATAAGGAGAATAATTTACATCTAAATGAACTCTCTATGGGTATGAGTGGAGATTATGAAATAGCCTTGGAATGCGGCGCTACGTGGATACGAGTGGGAAGCTTGTTGTATAATGAATAGGAAATAACTAATAATGCATTGTTTTGAATTTTCAAGTCCAATTTCTTGCTTTAATTAATAAAAAGATTCCTGTATTCGCAGGAATGACGATTGCAGGGGCACGTCCGACTTTGGCGGATGAAGCGAAGCCCTGTTTGTCAACAGACAAGCCTGTCTGCCGACTAGGCAGGGGAAGTCAGGAATCTTTGTTTTAATTAGGTAGGTGTATTCACAGGAAAATTAAATTACACATAATTTTGAATTTTACATTTAAGCATTTTGACGAATTAACCTTAGATGAACTGTATCAGCTTCTTCAGCTGCGTTCAGAGGTGTTCGTGGTAGAGCAAAACTGCGTTTATCAAGATATAGACGATAAGGATAGAAAGGGCTTTCATCTCTTAGGGTGCATAGATAGTCAATTAGTCGCCTGTGCCAGAATTTTACCAATGGGTGTTTCCTATACTGATTATTGTTCTATAGGCCGTGTATGCACCAAACAAACACATAGACAATTAGGTTTGGGTAAAATTCTGATGCAACACGCTATTCAGCATTGCCATGAACTCTACCCAAATACGAAAATCAAAATCTCTGCACAGAGTTATTTACTAAAATTCTATACGGAACTTGGTTTTGAGGCAATAGGTGAGGAATATTTAGAGGATGATATTCCACATAGGGCAATGATACTGTGAAAGCACTTCAAAGTCATTTCCCCGCTAGCGCGAGTTTGTAACTCATGCTTCTAGATAGCATTTAGAATTAACTTCATTAAATTAAAGTACAAATCTAGTTTTTTTTATACTTTTATGCTATGAGTCGCAAGTACAAATTTTATGAGAAGGAAGGAGTCTATTTTGTGAGTTTTGCCACTGTATATTGGATAGTTGTATTTACGAGAATGGAGTATATGAATATCATAGTAGATAGTTTATCCTTTTGTATTAAGAATAAAGGGATGGAATTGTTTTGTTGGTGCTTAATGCCAAGTCATTTGCATTTAATTTTCAGGGCTCAATTCGAAAATCCAAGTGATTTACTTCGTGATTTTAAGAAATATGTATCCAAGCAGCTAGTAAATAGTATTGAAGAAAATCCTCAGGAGAGTGGAAGAGATTGGTTATTATGGATGTTTAAAAGAGCAGGAGAGAAAAACTCAAATGTGAAGGGATATCAGTTTTGGCAACAGCATAATAAGCCAATATGGCTGTATAGCCCTGAACTTACAGATCAGAAACTAGATTATATTCACAATAATCCAGTGGTGTCAGGATTTGTTTTAGAGCCAAAAGATTGGAAGTATAGCAGTGCTATAGACTATTGTGGAGGAGAAGGATTGTTGAAGTTAAACTTAATCTAATGAGCACGAGTTACAAACTCGCGCTAGCGGGGGAAGTATAGCAGTGCTATAGACTATTGTGGAGGAGAAGGATTGTTGAAGTTAAACTTTAATCTAATGAGCACGAGTTACAAACTCGCGCTAGCGGGGGGAAAGGAGTTGTTGAGAAATAAAATTTTCTTTTTGTTTGTTTGTGTTCTTCTTTCTTGTTTTGAAAAAAAATATGATAAAAACTATATAGTTGGAAGGAGATTGAAATATAATGGAGGAAAATATGTTGGTGACTATATTTGTTTTTCTGATTATAGAGGACTGACAATAGATACGAATAATTATATTTTAAAGGATTCGCTAAAAATAGGAGTACTAAAAAGTATAAGTCAAAAAGAGATCGTATTTCTAATTTATAAAATTAAAGGATTGTCAATTTATTCAATCAAATAACCCAACTAGCCGCGGAGATGTCCCCGAATGACTGGAGTTAAGCGAAGGTCTCTGTGCCTTCATTTAAAGCGAATGAAGATAGAAAAGCACAGACATCCCTTCCAGGTCCTGCGGCCTTGAATCTAGTATCAATCAACTTCCTTTATCAATTATGCTTCATCGTTTTTTTTAAATCTAAGTTTAGTTTTTTAACAATTGGGTGCAGAAATAATGGTAAAACCCTTTATAATTTTCTATTTTTGCGCTTCTTTTTAGTATAAAACAATTTAATTATCATGAGTTTCACAAAGATTAAAGTAGCCAACCCAGTAGTAGAATTAGATGGAGATGAAATGACTAGAGTCATTTGGAAATTTATCAAGGAAAAATTGATTTTACCTTATCTAGACGTGGATATCAAATACTATGACCTAGGTATGGAATATAGAGATGAAACCAATGACCAAGTGACTATAGACGCAGCGAACGCTATCAAACAATATGGTGTAGGCATTAAGTGTGCTACTATCACGCCAGATGAAGATAGAGTGAAGGAATTTAATCTAAAGCAAATGTGGAAGTCTCCGAATGGAACTATCCGAAATATATTGGATGGTACGGTTTTCAGAGAGCCTATTGTCATGAGCAATGTTCCTCGATTGGTTACTAACTGGACATCGCCTATCATCGTAGGTCGTCATGCCTTTGGTGATCAGTATAGAGCTACGGACACAGTGGTGAAAGGAAAAGGTAAGCTGACCATGACATTCACGCCAGAAGGTGGAGGAGAGCCACAAACTTTTGAAGTTTATAATTTCAATGGTGATGGTGTTGCGCTCTGTATGTATAATACGGACGAGAGTATCAAAGGTTTTGCTCACTCATGTTTCAATATGGCCTTGACAAAGAAGTGGCCTCTGTATTTATCTACGAAAAATACTATCTTGAAAAAATATGATGGTAGATTCAAAGATATTTTTGAAGAAATCTATCAAGCAGATTATAAGTCAAAATTTGAAGCTGCTGGTATCGTATATGAACATAGATTGATTGATGATATGGTAGCGAGTGCCTTGAAATGGAATGGAAGTTTCGTATGGGCCTGTAAAAACTATGATGGAGACGTACAGTCTGATAGTGTGGCACAAGGTTTTGGATCATTAGGTCTTATGACTTCGGTTCTTATTACCCCAGATGGCAGCACTATGGAGTCAGAAGCAGCGCATGGTACGGTAACTCGTCACTATAGAGAGCACCAAAAAGGAAATAGAACTTCGACGAATCCTATCGCTTCTATCTATGCATGGACTAGAGGTTTGGCATTTAGAGCTAAATTAGATAACAACGCAGAGTTGGATAAATTTGCTACAGCATTGGAGCAGGTTTGTATCGATACTGTAGAATCTGGTAAAATGACCAAGGATTTAGCCATCATAGTCAAAGGTTCTAATAAAGTAGATCATGGCACAGACTATCTCTATACGGAGGAATTTTTGGATGCAATAGATGCAGGTTTGAAAGCAAAGCTTTCTGCTCAGGCTTCAGCATAAATAATTTTCCAAAAAGGTATAAAGTTTCAAGTGAGTTAGAGCAACTAGGGCATAAAGAGCTTGAAGTGATTTTTAATCAAACTTATGGACTTTGTTTGATAGTAAGATTCGAAAGTCAATTCAATATAGTATAGCTCTAATAAAAATAAAATGGAGTAAGAAAAATCCTATTCCATTTTATTAATATCTTGTTCTCTAGTGCTAAATTATTTTGCTATCACTAATTTTCTAGTTAATTTTTCATTATTCAATTCTAGATTGAGGATATAAATTCCATTTACTAATTTTTCAGTATTAAATTCTTTAGTATTCTCTCCTTTTTCCAAGGTACCTTTCCACTCATAGATAGCTTTTCCTTGTAAATCAAAAATCATCATAGATGCATTTTTTACTTGTTGATTGGCTTTAATTTCTGTACTAAATTTATCGGAAGCTGGGTTTGGAAATATATCAAAGCTGGATTTTTCTATCTCATTTTTATCAGAGCCAATAGATGCCGTAGTTTCAATGGTTGTATAGGTTTTATTTGTTCGAATTGGCTCATTATAATCAAAATATATATCTGCAAAGTTTGTAATTTCAGTTCCTTCTGGCAAATCCTTTCTTAAAATAATCGTATATGTCACAAACCCGTTACTCGCATCGCCTCCATCTTTTTCACATGGTAGATAAATTTTATCAAACAAAAACTTCACTACCCCATTATCATCTATAAATGTTTCAAACTTATGACTTGCTGTAATCGGTGATAAAGAACTCATATCTAAATCGCGATCTAGGGTATCTATCAATTCTACTTTTTTCGCATAATAGGTTCCTAAATTTTGAAAGTGAATTGTATAAGTGAGTTGTTTCGTAGTTTTAGGAACAATTCCTTTTGGACCAGTTCCCCGAGGTAATACTTCTTTGGAATTTGGATCATAAGAGCTTACACATACATCATTGTAATCATTGACATTATTCCAAGGGCTCATATCTTCAAGCCATTCTGTAGATAATGGGAGTGCCTTAGCTATAGTATCATTAAATACAACAACTGTATTAATCGGCATATTAGTAGGAACTTGGTAGTGGACAAAACTATTAGAAATTGAATTTGGACTCAATGAAGGAAAACTTGCAGATTGATCTATTCTTATACCGCTCGTTTTAGTCAATTCTGAGCTAGGGTTTAATAGCAATAATTGATTATCGTGTCTATAACCTATTTTGCCAGTAGCTTCTGTTACATTACCTATGTTTTTGACTAACAATCGTTGAGTATAAATTTCACCAGGCACGACAGCACTATTGTAATTTCTCATAGTAGCAATAAATAAATCGTGTGAAGGAATCAAAGAGTCTGCATAATTAAATGTCTGAGAACAACCTGAGCTTGCAGTCACCGATACGTTATACTCCTTAGTCTGACAGCTGCTCATAGGGAAAATTGATTTTACCTCTTGAGATAAAACATAGGTCCCAGTCGGTGCTTGAAAAGTGTAATCTCCATTGGCATCAGTATAAGTATATCCAAATCCTTTGAGGTGCATTGCTATATTTTCTATTCCAGTTTCTCCAGCATCGAGTGTACAATTGTTGTTTGCATCATGGTATACCTTACCTTTTATAGTACAATAACAGGCATCTGAAGTAGCATTATTTTCGATATTAACATAGTCAGATGCAGAACAACCATTTGCCTTTTTAGCAGTCACCCAATAAGACCCTTTTCCAATTCCTGTAATTGCAGAAGATGTGCCTCCATTTGACCAACTATAGGTATAAGGTCCAGTACCCGTCGCCACGGCTGTTGCTGAGCCATCTTTTGTGTAAATGCATGAGATATTAGTCGAGCTTATACCAACCCTAAAACCTGGTTGACTTTCTATGTTTTTACCATATGTACTTTTACAACTATTGGCATCTGTTACAGTTAGAGTATAAAAACCGGGTGATCCTGTAATATTGGCTGTTGTAGCACCAGTATTCCATAAATATGTAAATGGTCCCACCCCAGAAACAGAAGAACTCATCGCTCCATTCACACTGGGGCAAATAACATGAGTCGGGGTTAAATTAATTAATGGGGAACTAATCTGCGGAATAAGAATAGTGCCGGATTGCACACATCCTACGTTATCAACTACTTGGAAATTATAACTTCCTTGTGGCTTACTTGTTATTGAACTTCCAGTAACTAGTGGCGATAAAAACCAAGTAGTCGTATATGGAGTTGAGCCGCCTGTAATGTTCAATGTAGCAGAACCAGTAGGACTTGTGCAGGCACTCGGCGTAGTTGAATAATTGACTATTATTGGTGTAGAAACAGTAACATTGGCATATCCCTTTCCCAAACAGCCATTTTTATCTGTCACTGTAAAGGTGTAATTTCCACCTGGCAATCCAGTAATGCCTTGAGTTGTAGCGCCTGTACTCCACTGATAGGTGTATGGATTTTGTCCTCCAGAACCGAATGCCATAAGACTTCCATCACTCTGAACGCAAGTAGCAGGACTTGCAGTATAGTTTGTAGCTAAAGTAGGATTTTGAGAAATATAAAAAAAGCGATCTGTTTTACAACCTTGTGCATCGCTTATTGTCACTTTATATGATCCCAATATGAGACTAGAAATTGAACTAGTTGAAGCTCCATTGCTCCACAAATATACGTAGGGTGCGACTCCCCCTGTAATCCCAGAAATCGCAGCAGTTCCATTGGTACAGCTAGCGGGAGTAGTGTTAATCGTATAATTAATATTACTTGTTTCTCTTACAATTATAGTATCTCCTCCTGCCTTTAAACTATCATTCCCTATATTATATGTACATCCACTGGCATCTTTGACAGTATAAATGTATTCTCCAGCAGGAACTGCAATAGGATTGGTAGTACCAATAATAGCACCTGTATTGGCATCTTTACAAGAGTAAGTAAGTGGAGATACTCCTCCAGTAACAGTAGCGCTTATAGCGCCAAGTCCAGGGCAAATGGCAGCAGTAATATTTACATTTGTAACCGTGAAAATATTATAATAATTATTGAAATAAGTCCATTCTTGAGTAACATTATTTCCAGCTTCAAAAGATACACTGCCTTGACATACATTGCGAAGTGTATCTTTAGTTGTATTAATTGATTTAGTATATCTAGTTCCATTTACATAATAAAAAATATCAATAGGAAAAGCAGTAAAACCTGTAAAAACAAATTCTATCTCTCCATTACAATTACATGGCGTGGTTAAGACATTAGCTGTTACAGACTGAGCACTTGATTTCAATGAGATGAATGTGATACTTAAGAAAATTAATTTTTTAATTAGAGATTTCATATTAGTTTGGTTTTAATGTTTATTAAATAATATCTACTGCAAAGATGAGAACAATTTTTGGTAGTTTTTGCAAGTTATTTCGAGGTTTGTTAGATTAAATGGTTTTTACTCCTTTATTTCTTGATTCCCACTTTTATGATTGAAATTCTGAGACTATATTTGAATAACGCTAGCCGTGTCTATATAGTGCAATTTTCAGAAAAATAATGAATGATATTATTTATATAGGTTCTTAAAACTCAAACATTTTCTTTGTTGTATTATCTATGTGATATTTTCTCTAAAAAACTAATATATAAATGGTGTTCTTTCTTTAGCTAGTGAAATACTTTTATATATTTTTACTAATTCTTCAATGCTAAAATTAATATTAAACAGGCTTAAATTCTATAGACATGAATTAGAATAAAATAGATACTAAGAAAGCTATACTTATCTCTCTTCGTTCGAGATCTTTCGTCAAAGTCTATTGCGCAATGTGGGTTTAATCCTTAATCCAAGGCATTCGAATGATCCGTATTAAATTCCTTGAGTATATCAAACCAATCTTTTATCTGCTTAGATCGCTCTAGATTAACCCGTTTAACCGTTTCATTGTACTTTATTATGCCTAAACTGAATTCTTGACTTATTTTTTCGAAAGCTAAATTAGACGCTCTATCAGATTCTTTCAAAGATTCATGGTTTTTCTTAGCTGCATTGTATTTAGATTTCAAAATAAAGAAATCTTGTATTGCTACAAAATCTTTTTCCACTTCATCTTTATAAAATTTAAATAGGTATTTCGTGGCATGAATCATCCGAGAATCATGATCAAAGGGCTTTAGTTCACCTACCTTGTCAATACTGCTTTTTAATAAGGCTTTCTGGGCATCCATATTCTGAGACATCGCATTAATGTCTTCAGCTGCCATAGATTGTAGCATGTATTTTTCTTGGTAGTGACATTTCAAATAGATGAGATAAATATGATTGGAATATTTCAGCGTCTCAGACATCTTTCGGATCTTTTGACTTTTTTTATCTGGTTCCGACTCTATTATCTTGATATCATTAGCTCTGGCATATCTATGATATGCGGTGTCAAAATTATCCCATGCTTCATGAAGTTTTTCATTCGCCTTTTCTTGCATAGTGAAATAGGCCTCCATATTATCATAGGATTGTTCAGCTATTTCTTCTATGTCCATTATTTTTGCATAATCATCAGTGAGAACAATTTTCAACGTGGATAGATATTGAAGCCCTGACTGCTTGAGTTTTGATTCTTCTATTTTTAGAAATTTTTCATGCTCTGAATCTATTTTATCTATTAGTTTCTCTCTTTTTGATTCTACTTTTTTAATATTTCTGCCTTTGACTATGACTTTTAGATATTGGAAAACCTCCTTCTTAGAATCGTTTAGAATGGACTGGATTTCCTTCATATATTTCAAAGATTTATTCTGACAGAAGGCGCAATTCGGAATACAAAAAAATACTAAGAAGAATAAAAGAATAGAATATGTTCTCATAATAAAAAAATTAAAGCAGCAAAAATAGAATAAAGTTTAAAACCGACTCTTAATATTCCTATTTTTCAATGCCATTTATGTTCGTGCGACCTCGAATCAACCATCAATTCATTTTTTTTCATACTTCTACCTTTATTTTTTCGATTAGCTTTTGCGCCAAAATGAGAACTCCTTGACGTGAGAACAATTAATCCGCCCCATTCATATAAAGTTACCTAGCACTATTCGATTATCCTCCACAATTTTCCCCCTCTATCCTCGTCATTATTTTATTTTTGAACGATGATAAAATTGAATGAGAAGATAAAATGGTCTGAAGATATACAGGTTTGGCTAATTCTAGCTTCTTTTCTAGCCCTGTTTTTTTCATCCCATATTTTATGGAGCCTGTGTCTTATAGCTTCAGTGGCTTGGGCTGTATACGTTTGGGTAGGTCATAAGAGATTTCAGAGTCAGTCTGCAGTGGCTTGGGCTATAGGGGTGTTTTATTTCACTCTTTGTATTTCTGGTCTTTGGGCAGGTGATAAGAGTTTATTTTTGGATTCAATAAGGATGAAGGTAATTCTTTTGGGTATGCCCTTTTGTTTTCTAGTTTGGAATC
>JAJTHM010000026.1 GCA_021297855.1 Sphingobacteriales bacterium
GAACAAGAAAAAAGCAGTGCCAGACTTATTCAATTCCAGCTGACCCCCCTGCTATTTCATTTTAAAAAGTCTTATCAATGTTTTCAACTACTTTGAATCCCTAAAAGGGCCATTTCTTATATTTGTCGGACAACAATGTTTTAAAACTCTCTCTTTTTTCATTATCTGGGTGCTTTAATCGGAATTTATTATCATGTAGGTCTAGGTATTTTAGGTTCTTCAATTGGATTAATTCAGATGGAAATTCTTTCAGTTCATTATTATTAAGGTAAAGGTATTCAATTTTATCTAAGAATAGAATACTCTTGGGGAGTTTTTTTAATAGGTCATTTTCCAAGTGTAAAATTTTAAGTTGAGGTAAATCTTTTAATACAGAAAAACTTTGATTGATATCCAAATTTTTATCATCATTCAAATAGATTTCGCTCAGGTTCGAAAGTTTTGAAAACGATGAAGGTAAATACTTAAAATCATTACCCCCTAAGTCTAATGTTTTAAGTTTTCGCAGATTTCCTATGCCGCTAGGAATCTCTTGGAGGTGATCATTTTTCAAGCTGAGATACTCTAGATTACTGAATTTCGACCATATACTATCCGATGGAAATTTAATTTTTTGATTACTTAAATTGAGCCGATAGACTTTCTCGGGATTTTTGAGTGCGTCTTCAAGGTTATTATATTCTTTATATACATTCGATGAGTCCGATTGTTTAGCTTGAGCCTGCATATGAATGTTGATGAATAGGGCGAATAAAATCGCGACGATTTTTATTTTATAGTAATTTTTCATAAAGAGAACAATTTAAGCGACAAAAATTTTTAATATTTTAAAAATGCCGCCAATGAAGTTTTATTACCATTCATTGGCGGATGAATTTTAAAATCAATTATTTCGGGCTAAAAGGCAGGGAAGACTTGTGCACAATGATTCTCAGTTTTCCATCCTTTCCTTTTTTGAAAACCCAGGTTTTGTCCACCATGACTTCTTTTCCATCCTTTCCAGTGACCCACACATTGCCCATCGTGATGGCTACTGAACCATATATTTGAATACCTTCATTTTTCTCTCCAGCATTGTCGTAGCGAGCTTTTACCCAAGGAGTCAAGGCAAAGCCTTTATCATTAGGATAAGCTGGATCGCCACCAATAAAATAAGCCAATGCTCCTTTTTTATCATTTCTAAACGTTTGGTCACCATAAGCAAGTGTAGGCTTGAAAAAAACTTTTCCTTGGTCGTAGTTGTAGGCTTCTGAAAGCACTTGTTCGGCAAATGCCTTATAATCTCCTCCTTCTTCTTTTAGCTGTCCAATTTTTACTAAAGCATCACACCAAGCTTGCTGTGCAGCGTTTACTTCGTCATAGGTAATTATGTTTTGAGCACCCTCTTCTACATAGACCAGACCCAAATCATTAATCACTTTCTTAACTTCCTCATTTGTTTGACTCAAGGCTGTTTTGGCTTCTTCCTTAGCTGCTTGTGAAACTTGATCGCAGGAAAGCATTAATGTTAAACCTGCTGCTGCCATTACTAAACTAATCTTCTTCATTTGTTTAAAAATTATTTTGCCTACTTTGTAATAAGGTGTTCGGCTTGTCCTTAAAATTTTTTAATGTCCTATTTAATTTTACATTTAAGATGTAATGGATATAATGAAATAATACAGTGGAATACCTATGGTAATATTGAATGGAAATGTGACGCCAAGCGCCATAGGAACGTATAAACCTGGATCAGACTTGGGTGCTGCCAGCCGCATAGCGGCTGGTACAGCTATATAGGAAGCGCTGGAGGCAAGTATAGCGAATATAAATCGATTTCCAATATCGTGTGTGATAAACTGACTCCCCCAAGCTACAGCGCAACCATTGATAGCAGGTATAACTATAGTAAATAGAGAGACAAACCAACCATATTTTAAGAAAGCACCAAAACGCTTAGCCGTTACCATTCCCATTTCTAATAGGAAAATAACCAGAAAACCTTTGAATATATCCGTTGTAAAAGGCTTTATACCTTCCGCTTGCTTGGTGTCTGCAATAAAGCCAATTACAAGGCTTCCTAAGATTAATAATACACTGCCATTGGTAAAAGAATGATGAAGAAGCTGCTTGAAACTTATGCTGCGTTCACCAAAGGGCGATTTTTCAAATTTCATAAGCAATATCACTCCAATAATGATAGCAGGCGATTCCATCAGTGCCATAATAGCTACCATATGACCTCCAAAACTAATTTTCTGCATTTCTAAAAAAGAAACAGCAGCTACAAAAGTCACAGCACTCACTGAGCCATAGGCAGCAGCCACAGCTGCGGCATCACTCACATTGAGTTTCTTTTTCAATATGAAAAATGTGTAAAATGGAATAATAGAGGCTATAAATAACCCAAAAATGGCAGAATAAATGACCTCTGCATTGATAGTACTATGCGCTAGTTCTTGGCCACCTTTGAAGCCTATGGCGAATAGTAGGTACAAGGATATAAATTTGATACTTTGCGCGGGAATCTCTAAATCACTTTTGAGGCGGACGGCCAGCACTCCTAACAAGAAAAAAAGTAGGGTCGGATTGGTTAGATTGCTATGTAAAATTTGAAATTCTAAATCCATGGGGTTGTTAATTTATATAATTTAATCAGTTTTTAAAATTAAGGGTTGCAATGGTCACAGTACATAGGGTCTTCCTGTTTTTTATCATTTGGATACTTCCTTTCTGAACTATAATGACAATGTGCACAGGTGCTAACATGGGCGAGGGTAGATTGCGTAGGCTGGCCGCAGAGCATACACGGAAGTCCATCTTTCACTTGTTTCACACTAAATCCTGGTATATGACACTCAGGACACCTTGAATTGAGCTTTTCGACCAATTGAATAGTAGCCTTTGCTATCACGCGCTTACGCGTGGGATTGTGCATAGCGCGCATATCCGTTTCGGCATATACTTGACCATACTCATTTATTATTTCGTTGTAACACATGATAAGTGTCTCCCAGTCTCCTATGCCTTTGACTAGTTTGTCTTTTTTGTTTTCACCATTTCGCAAAATCAGCCTATGACTTGGGAAAAGAGCTTTAGTAGCAAATTCTCTAAGCTGTTTTTCTGATTCTATCGCACTTCCAGAAAAGTTTGTATCTGTGGTCAGTTCTCTTGCGACTACTTCCAAGTTATGCTTAGTGTCCATGAGCATGACGAGTTCATCATTTGCATGCGCAAAAAAAATAGAAGGATGAGCGCCAAAGGAACCCTCGCTAGCCACCGCTAGATCCGTATTCGTCATTTCCATAGCTAACTGACACTTTTTTCGAAGTGTAGTCAGTGGGTCATCTTTTCTTTCTACCTCACCCGTAAAAGTGCCTAGTTTATCTGTATTTAACCCTTGAGGTACTACAACAGTTAGCCCCAAACTCTTTTCTAGAATAGGTTGAATGACAGTTTCTTTGCTATGCATCGTAGCTAGTACTATCTTTCTATTTTGGAAATAGCTTTCTACCTGTCGCATTTACTTTTAATTACTCGTCAATTTGACATTTTCTTTAAGAATTTTAAAAACAGAGAGAGATAAAAATATGGAAAGACTTGTAAAGACTAGGTTTTCCATAATTGTATCCGTGAATATGGATAGAAATATACAAGCGATAGAGGCTGCGTAAAGAACGATTACTTTAGTTGTTTTTGACATTATTTGAAATTTTAAATATGTTCAATTTATTTCATTGACCTTGACCTAATGAGAATGCCGGCTTACCATCAAATGTGTATAAATTTTCTGTTTTGATGACATCTATATTATGAGTTATAGCTTTTTGCATCAGGTCTATAATCAAAGTGGGTTTTATAGAACTATTATTTTTTGGTTTGAATCGGCATCGCCAGTGGTCTGTGCAGAAGGTCTCTGAGAACCCGTCAGGATATACTTTTATGCCTCTATTGGTAATCATAGTTAGATGGACTTCTTCAGGCATAAACTCTTTGACCATGGCGGCCAGTTCATTTGGGTCTGTACCTTGCCAATGCATAAATAAATCAACACCAAATAACACCTTTTTCTTAGAGGGCTTTCGCTGGTACTTTGGCAAGGTGATTTGGAGTCCCTTGGCAAAATTGACTGGTGGCAGCAGAGAAGGTTTTTTGCCTAAATTTAGAATAACGGCTTCTGAAAATTCTTTAGTTCCCACTTTGTGTTTACTGCTGCCTTCTGTATAGATATCCTGTGTATGATAGCCATCTTCGATAGTTTTGAGCCAAGCATTTTGTATAGTTTCAGCCACTTCTGTTTGACCTATATGCGTCAGCATTTGGACAGCACCTTGAATCAATCCAGATGGATTCGCTAGGTTTTGACCAGCAATCGTAGGCGCTGAGCCGTGAATGGCTTCAAACAAAGCGCACTCTTCACCTATATTGGCCGAACCCGCTAAACCTACTGAGCCTGCTACCTGAGCGGCAATATCACTAATGATATCTCCATAGAGATTGGATGTCACAATCACATCAAATTTTTCAGGTGAATCTGCTAATAAAGCCGCACCTATATCTATAATCCAATGTTCGTTTTCTATTTCGGGATACTCCAGCGCTATTTCATTAAACACTTGGTGAAATAGTCCGTCTGTCTGCTTCATTATATTATCCTTGGTGAAGCAGGTGACCTTCTTTCTGCCATATAGCTTGGCATATTCAAAGGCATATCGAACTATTTTCTCACAGCCTGGTCTGCTAATGAGTTTCAAGCATTGTACCACCTCATCCGTCTGCTGATGTTCGATACCTGCATATAAGTCCTCTTCATTCTCTCGTACGATGATTATATCCATCTTGGGATGCTTAGTAGCTACAAATGGATAGAGAGACATAGTAGGCCTGATATTGGCATAAAGACCTAAAAATTTGCGCATAGTGACATTGAGGCTCTTATATCCACCACCTTGTGGAGTAGTAATGGGTGCTTTCAAGAGTATTTTATTTCTACGTATGATACCCCAAGCTTCATCGGATATACCAGAAGTATTTCCTTCTAGAAATAGCTTTTCTCCTATCTCTATTTCATCAGTTTCTATTTGTGCTCCTGCTGCCTTGAGTATAGCTAAGGTCGCATCCATAATCTCTGGACCTATTCCATCGCCTTTGGCTATTGTGATTCGTTTCATTTGAAGTTTAATTTTTTATTACTTTGCAAATATCTAGAGAATATATATAAACATTTATATAACTTTGCTATACTTATTATAAATATAATTTATGAACTTTACTTTAAATCAACTCCGTGTATTTCATAAAGTGGCACAAACATTGAGCATAACGAAAGCGGCGGAGGAACTTCATTTGACACAGCCAGCAGTATCTATTCAGCTTAGAAATTTTCAAGACCAGCTGGAATTGCCACTTTATGAGACAGTTAATAAAAGAATTTACATAACTGCTTTTGGATTCGATATCGCTCTATTGGCTGAAAAAATTATCAAAGACGTAAGCTCTATTCAGTTTAAAATGCACGAACACCTCGGACAATTGACAGGGCAACTCAAAATATCCAGTGTATCTACAGGTAAATATATCGCCCCCTATTATTTGACAGATTTTATAAACTTAAATACAGGCGTGGAGCTTTTACTCGACGTCACCAATAAAGCCAAGGTTTTAGAGAGTTTGGAAAAAAATGAAGTCGATTTTTCTCTGGTCAGTGTGCTCCCAGATACTTTACAAATTGACAAAACTGAATTGATAGAGAATAAATTATTCCTCGTGGGAAATTCTGAAATCCATAAAAGAAAAAAAGAAAGTGATAAGAAACTATTTGAAACTTTACCAATGATATATAGAGAAAAGGGCTCCGGTACGCGGTATATTATGGAAAAATATTTAATCAAAAATGATATTCATGTCATAAAGAAAATGGAATTAACAAGTAATGAAGCTGTCAAACAAGCAGTTTTAGCTGGCTTAGGATGCTCCATTATGCCTTTGATTGGAATCAAAAACGAATTGGAAAGTCAACAATTGAAAATAATCCCAGTGAAAGGATTTCCCATTAAGTCCAAATGGTATCTCATATGGCTCAAAGATAAGAAACTGACACCTATCGCCAACGCTTATTTAGATTTTATCCGAAATGAAAAAAAGAGAATTATGCATGATAAATTTGATTGGTGTAAGCGATACGGATAGATGAGTACTTTATAAACCTTTTGAATTTTTTTTACATGTACTTTAAAAAGTAGGACTTGTTATTCTTTTAGTTGTTAACTTTGCGGTTCACAATTTCTGTTTTTGACTCTTAGAATCTCCTTTTTATTCCTATTTCTCTTTCAAAGCGCCATGCTACCATTTTGCGCTGCAAATGGGTTTAAGCTTGAAAAACTAAACAATGAATCTTCTCATTCAAAGAAGGAAACAAAGGCTGATTTCACTCTAGTCGAAGAAATAGAAGAAGATGAAACGGAGAAGATAGGACTATTGCCGCTTTCATTTCATAATGTGACATGGAATCCAAGTGAATCAAAATTGTTTTCACTTGATCCTAGCTCAAGACAGAACGCTAGTTGTTCCTTTGTTCATTCATCTATATCTATTTATATTTGGGTACAAAATTTTAGAATTTAGAATTAAGTAATTGTTCATTTTCGCAAATTGTTTCGCGAATCTAACTTTTACTTTAATTTTATAATCTATATAATGAGTACAACAAAAATATTTATTCCACTCGATGGAATCAAAGGGTTAAAACAAAATTTTACGGCAGATTTAAATGCTGGGTTTATCGTATTCTTACTTGCCTTGCCTTTAAGTTTAGGCATAGCTAAAGCCTCTGAATTCCCAGCTATTATGGGCTTAGTTACAGCCATTATCGGCGGATTATTTGCTGGTTTGATATCGGGCAGTCCATTGACCATCAAAGGGCCTGCAGCAGGTCTTATTGTGATTCTAGTAGGTGCTGTTACTGATTTTGGTGGTGGACAAAATGGTTGGCATTTAGCGTGTGGTGCTATTGCGATAGCTAGTGTACTTCAAATTATTTTCGGTCTAGCAAAGTTAGGCAAATATACTGATGTATTTCCCCTTTCCTCTATACATGGCATGTTAGCAGCTATTGGTATTATAATTATATTAAAACAAATACCCATATTATTAGGCGAAAATCCAATAATGATGAAGGGGATGACCCCATTTGATTTAATTAAAAATTTGCCAATATTTCTTTCTAACTTTGATGCCAGAGCCTCTATAATAGGCATAGTCAGTCTTTTGATTATGTTGTTTTGGTCATCGTTGAAAATACCGTTGCTTTCAAAAATTCCAGCGCATCTAGTCGTGATTCTCATAGCTATTCCAGCAGAATTGTGGATGGATTTTAGCCACACGGAACCTGAGTTTACTTTATTACATATTGGTGATTTTAAAAGCGCTATTCGCTGGAATGCCGACTTTTCTGGTATAGCTAAAACAGGAGTTTTTATTAAATACGTTGTTATGTTTGCCTTGGTAGGTTCCCTAGAGTCCTTACTTACAGTCAAAGCTATTGACATGATCGACCCGTATAAACGAAAATCAAATCCAAACAAAGATCTTATAGCTATTGGTGTAGGAAACTTGATCGCAGGATTACTGGGTGGGTTGCCTATGATTTCAGAGGTGGCAAGAAGTTCGGCTAATTTCAATAGTGGAGCAAAAACGAGATGGGCAAATGTATTTCATGGCATGTTTATCTTACTGTTTGTGTTATTTGCATCCCAATTTTTGGAACTCATTCCTAACTGCGCTTTGGCTGCTATGTTGATCTCGGTTGGAATAAAACTAGCGCATCCTAAAGAGTTTGCCCATGTTTATCACATTGGAAAAGATCAGTTGGCTATTTTTCTTGTCACCATATTTTTCACCCTTTATGAAGATTTATTGGTGGGAATTTTTGCTGGTATCATACTTAAAATGATTTTCCATAGGATGAATGGAGTACCTTTAAAGAACTTTTTCACAACTCCTGTTTCTGTTTCTTTCAATGATGGTCATTACTTGCTCAAGTTGGAGGGTTCAGCCGTATTTACCAACTATCTTCGACTCAAAGATAAAATGGACGCAATTCCTCCTCATCAGAAAGTGACGATTGATGCTACAGAAGTCAAATTAATAGATCACAATACCTTAGCAGCAATTGAGCAATTTAAGAAAGAATATACTGCCGATGGAGGTAGTTTTGATATCGTGGGTTTAGATAAGCTAAAGCCGCTTTCGGGTCATAATTTAGCCACTCGGAAACTTAAGTAGATATGATTATGACTAAAGATGAAGTGTTAATGTCTAAATTTGACATAGATAAGATAATCGAGCATATAAAGCACTTTCTCCCCTCGCAGTGGGCGCTTAAAGACTTTATACATCACAATACCCTTCATGCATTCCAGCATCAACCATTTTTCAAAGGATTAAATCAGGCTTATGAACTTTTTGGATATAAAGTGACTTTAAGTAGGGCTTGCTGAATAACTCAAGCCACTACAAAAATAGGTCTAAAATGACTATAGGCAATAAAATACTTAACCCTCCACTTTAAGTTCATGTATATTCTGACGATATTGGCTTCTACCTTTATGCTGAATAAAAGGGGTA
>JAJTHM010000025.1 GCA_021297855.1 Sphingobacteriales bacterium
CACAATACCCGTTTGTGGGGTCCATTTATATTTAGTGCCACCACGGGCATAGGATCGAACGGGCTTCCCACCGATACAATAGTATAAAAATTGCTTATGCGTAGTGACCGAGGGTCGAAAATTGATGACCAAGGTATAAAATTCAGAGACTCTCATTCCAATGTTTGAGCAATAAAAGGCTTCTATTTTAAAATACGACGTACCTATACCTAAAGTCGAGTCGAAGGTCAAACGAACATCCATCGTATCCGTATTATTTCTCCTGTCTATGGTTACATTATATTTAAAATTATAAACATTGGATGAATCTGGCAATTCAATGATTTTAAATTTTAAAAATTCTTGTGGAGCACCGGTAATTTTAAAATTAATTTGTGTGAACTTAGAGCCACAAACGTCTACTGTACTAAAGTTAATTTTATTGGCGCTTTTTAAAGAATCCTCCGTGACACCTTGTGGCATCACAGGGGGGCAAGTATTTCTTACTGTGAATTGTAAATCTCTAGTCACATAGCCAATCATTATTCTTGAATAACCCGACGCACCGTTCGGGACAGCTCGCCACTCTTGCACAGACATAGCCATAATAGCATCCTGTTCTATTGTGGGAATACATGTAATCGTCCCTGTGCGAGTATTTACCTGCACGCCAGTAGAAGTCCACAAGAAGTTAGTGAAATTAAGAGGTGAAATAAAATTCACCGTTGGGTTCAAATAATTTACAGCATTATTTATATTCGCGGCCTCATTCGTAAAAGGTGAGTATAGCCTGTATACTAGTGAATCACGAACAACTTTTAAACCATTAGATAAGGTAATTAAGTATGGATCTACTGTGTCTATTGTGCCATGATTATAGGTATTTACCCTTAATTTACACCAATAAGGAATTGGCATTGTCGTAAAAACAGGTGAACTGTTTCTATAGTTTGTGTTGATGACACACTGAACCCAAAGACCTTCGCAGGTAGGATTGATGGTAGAAATGGCACTATTTCTACAGAAATCATAAACACCTAAAAATGCCCAACCAACATTTTTCCCAAGAATTACATCTTTGGTGAATATATGTTGCATGACTCCTTTGTACAATCCTACTGGACCAGAAGGACAATTGGTTGTAGGTTTTACTGCTACATCTGGAGGGAAACAAATAGGAGTAGCTTCCTTGACACTGAGCACATCCATGGGTATAGTCGTGTAGATAGTGGAGGTTCTAATGCGCAATTGAGCAACACCTAGTCCCACACCTACACAGTCTCGATAAAGCGATACAGTAATTCTATATTTTCCAATATTAGAATCAATTTCCTTATAGGTAATATCTGCCCCCATCAAATGCGAGGCTTGCAATTGATTCGCGCACACAAGAGTAAAAACAAAAAAGCCCACAAGCTTTAACTTTAAAATAATATTAGACATAATTTTTGTTTTCGGTGAATAAAGAAAATTTTCCATCCTCGAATATAGAGTAAATTTTTGAAGTTGAGGGTTATATTTTTTCATATTCTTTAGATTTTAAATAAGTTGGAAATTTCTCGATTTTAAATTTAAGACAAAAGTGGGGTTAAAAAAAATAAATAAAACTATCAAAAAAATAGCTTTGTTAATGCTATATATATCAATATTATATGTTTCTACTTCAATTTCTATTAAGTATATACATCTGTAATTAATGATGGAAGTGTGATTTATACGAT
Organism: Sphingobacteriales bacterium; assembly: GCA_021297855.1. GTDB lineage: Bacteria > Bacteroidota > Bacteroidia > Chitinophagales > JADJOU01 > CHPMRC01. The sequence goes on from JAJTHM010000025.1 coordinate 1,701, forward strand.
TTTATTTACATTTTTCACCTTGTAAAAATATAGTTGATTTGAAATATAAGTTAATAGTTTCATAATTTTCTTAAAATGTTTTTCTAATAATTCTGACAGAAAACTTGAATAACTTAAATAAAACTGGCTTTTGATAGATTTATTCATTTTTTTAAACATCAAATACCCATAAATTATTAGTTTTGTAGCTTGATGATGAAAAATCAGTTATACCTAGTTGCCTTGTTAATTTCGTTTGTGATGTCCTGCAAGGATTCGCAATATGTGATGCGTCAATCCGACAAAAATGTGAAATATAAGTATGCTATGGATTGGTATATGAGTAAGAAATATTTGGAAGCCATTCCTGTAATAGAAAACATCATGCCCAATTTCAAGGGTTCAGATACAGCCGCCAATTTATATTTTATGCTAGCTGACTGCTACTACTTAAACAAGGAATACATGGTTGCAGCTTACCATTTCAAGACCTTCAGAGATATTTATCCTAGAAGCTACAAGGCTGAAGTCGCTGCGTTCAAGATAGCAGAATGTTACAAAAATGAAATTCCAAGATTAGAACTTGAGCAAACAGATAACGAAAAAGCTATAAATTATTACAAAGCTTTTAAGGCAGAATATCCGAATAGTCCCATGGTAGAGTTGGCAAGTTCAGAAATAGAAAAATTAAATAGCAATCTAGAAAGAAAGGCCCTGATGGCAGCAGATTTATATTTCAAGACCAGCAACTACAGAGCCGCCGCAGTCACATACAAAAATGTACTCAATAGGTTTCCCAAAATCAAGAGTTATGAAAATCTATATTATAAAATTGGATATTCCTACTTTAGATTTGCGGAGAAAAGTATTACCTCAAAGCAAGCAGAGCGCTATGAGACGGCTTTAAATGAGTGTCAAAATTTTGTCAATCGTTTTCCAAATAGTAAGTATGCGGCTGAGCTGAGCTTAATACAAGAAAAATGTAGGGTAAATATTTTGATTTCGTCATATAAAAATGCGAATAGTTATTATTTGATAGAAGATAGACCACTGTACTATAATCAGTCTTTAGAATTATATGAGGAGTTCGCTCCTGAAATCAAAATCCTTCCTAAGGATTTAGATCACTATAAGGATAAGTGTTATCTTGGGATTATAGAATCTTATTATTTCTTGTTAGACGGAGTGAAAGATAAAACCCTGCTTACTGAACGTCACAATATTTTCAAGGAGAATTATTATAAATTGATCGATAAATTTAATGCCAATTCTCAAGAGTTAAGAAAGGCAGAAGAAATTTTCGCAAAAGTAAATCAAACCACTAAACTATAAATATATGAGTAAAATTGCTGATTACCAACAAGCAAACACCACTGGTACTATAGGAACGCAAAACCTAGATGATATTTTTAGCACCACAGGAAATCTATATCAATCTATTGTTATTGTGGCTAAGAGAGCCAATCAGATAGCGAACGAATTGAAAACAGAACTTCATTTCAAACTGGAAGATATGAGAAAAATCACAGATGAAATAGATGAGATTACCGAGAGCCGAGAGCAGATTGAATTATCCAAGAAATATGAGAAACTAGCTCACCCGACCTTAATAGCTACCAGTGAATTTCTTGATGGAAACCTAGAATATAAGGAACTGGAAGGAAACTAATCTATGCAGTCTTTGGAAAATAAGAAAATACTTTTGGGTATCACGGGCAGTATTGCTGCCTACAAATCTTGTTTTCTCATAAGAGAGCTGATCAAAGCCAAAGCAGAAGTGCGTTGTGTGGCTACTAAATCTGCTCTCGAGTTTATAGGTGGAATTACTTTCTCCACTTTATCGAAAAATGAGCTTATTTCAGACCTACATCACGGCAATAATTGGAATAACCATGTAGAGTTAGGACTATGGGCAGACGCAATGGTAGTAGCACCTGCTTCTGCGAATAGTATAGCTAAAGCTGCAAATGGCATATGTGATTCGGCCTTGATAGCAATTTATTTATCAGCGAAATGTCCTGTATTTTGGGCTCCATCCATGGATTTAGATATGTGGCATCATTCTGCGACACAGCAGAATATTGAAAAACTAATTTCCTATGGGAATAGTATAATTCCAGTGGGTGATGGAGAATTGGCGAGCGGGTTAATTGGCAAGGGCAGAATGGCAGAGGTTCAGGATATTATCGACTATCTGCAGAGATCCTTATAAATAAAAGTGTTCTTTTGAATTTTCATTAAACCCAAAATCCGATTTTCTAATGTGCATTGTGGGTTTATATTACTTGGCCCTCATAGATTTCAAAAAAGATATCATGAAATTCACTTGCACATGGTTAACTTTGGATAAAAAAAGGAAGAAGGAAGGGCGTAACCTTAAAAGGTCTTCATTATGCGTTCAGCCAATTTGGCCCCAGTAAAACCTTCAAACTCCAGTACTTCTGACAAGAGACCTGGTTTAAACCAGCGCTCATTCATAGATATAGAGTGAATAGGACAGATCTTTTGGTTTCTGGCGAGTATCTCGCACACTTTAGCATAAAGACCTCCAGTGATAAAATGGTCTTCAATTGTAATGATTTTACCTGTATTTCCGGCGAGATTTAAAATACATTCTTCATCTATGGGCTTTAAAGAGCGCATATTGACTAAGCCTATTGATAGACCTGATTTCTCCAGAATTTCCTTGGCTTTCAATGCTTCCTCCAGTAGAAATCCATAAACCAAAATAGTGAGATCCTTTCCACTAGTCAAAACTTCAGCTTTTCCAATTTCAAATACTTTTTTGTGCGCTATGACTGCCGGTCGTGGATTGACTCTTAAATATGTAGGATGTGGAGAGTTCCAGATAGTTTCCAACATCAAACACATATCGTCATTATCAGAGGGACAGAATATCTGTATCCCAGGAATTAAGCTCATTATACCTACATCCTCCAATGATTGATGCGTGGGGCCGTTGGCATCAGAGAGAAAACCCGGAATCCAACCACTGAGTTTTATAGGTAGATGAGGGATACCAGCATCGTTTCTAATAAACTCATAGGCTCTAAACAGAAGAAAGTTAGTCAGTGCGTGGCAAATAGGAATTCGACCTCTCAAGGCCATACCCGCAGCCATGGCTATCATGTTTTGTTCTGTTATTCCTACGTCGATAAATCTATCTTCAAGAACGGAAGGAAGTTCTTTTACTACAGCTCGATTTTCTGCAGTAAAAACTACAACGTTTTCATTATCTAGCGCATAGTTTTTTATAATCTCTGGGTAGTTTGACATCGTGTTTTGCTAGTTTGAAATTAGAAGTTTGAAATTCTATTTTAGCTCAATTTTCTCTTTATTTCTATCTCCTCATAGGCTTCTATAATATCGCCGATTTGAATGTCATTGAAATTGTCAATATTTAGACCGCAATCTTGACCATGAATAACTTCCTTCACATCATCCTTGAATCGCTTTAATGACTCTAGTTTGCCAGAGTGCACCACGATCCCATCGCGTATAACTCTCACCTTAGAAGTCCTAGTAACCTTGCCATCCGTTACATAACATCCCGCAATAGTTCCAACTCTAGAAATTTTGAATACTTCCTTGATTTCAATATTCCCAGTCACTTTTTCCTCTACGGTAGGCTCTAACATACCTTCCATAGCAGCTTTGATTTCGTCTATAGCTTGATAAATGACGGAATAATGTCTAATATCTATGCTCTCTCGCTCTGCAATAGCCTTCGCTTGAGCAGAAGGTCTCACTTGGAAACCAATAATAATTGCATCGGATGCTGAGGCCAAAAGAACATCAGACTCAGTGATAGCGCCTACTGCTTTATGCAGAATATTGACTTGAACTTCAGGTGTAGATAACTTAGTGAGAGAATCTGAAAGTGCTTGCACAGAACCATCCACATCCCCTTTAATAATAATATTGAGTTCTTTAAATGTACCAAGTGCCAATCGGCGTCCAATCTCGTCAAGTGTGATATGTTTCTTGGTGCGAATACCTTGCTCTCTTTCTAGTTGAGAGCGCTTGTAGGCTATATTTTTCGCTTCTTGTTCGTCAGAAAATTCTCTAAATGTCTCACCAGCTGTAGGTGCTCCATTGAGGCCAAGTATTTGAACAGGCTCACCAGGATATACCTTAGTTACTTTTGTGCCAGTATGATCAAACATAGCCTTTATCTTACCAAAGTTAGAGCCAACTACCAAGAAATCTCCTACTTCAAGTGTTCCAGAAAGCACTAATACAGTGGCTACATAGCCCCGTCCTTTATCAAGAGATGCCTCTATGACTGTGCCAGTAGCTAATTTTTTAGCATTGGCTTTTAATTCTAATAAATCAGCTTCTAAGAGTATTTTTTCTAATAAATCTTCGATTCCTAACCCAGTTTTAGCTGAAATTTCTTGATCTTGAAATTTACCGCCCCAGCTTTCCACTAGTACATTCATTTCTGATAATTGGGTGCGCACACCTTCTGGATTAGCTCCAGGTTTATCGATTTTATTGATTGCAAATATCATAGGAACATTCGCTGATTGGGCATGACTTATAGCTTCTCTAGTTTGAGGCATGACTTTGTCATCGGCCGCTATAACAATAATAGCTATATCGGTAAGCTTGGCCCCGCGAGCCCGCATTGCGGTAAATGCCTCGTGACCTGGCGTATCAATAAAGGTAATTTTTCTGTCATGCTTAGGAACTTTAACATCATAGGCTCCGATGTGTTGAGTGATACCCCCAGCCTCTTTGTTGGCTACATTTGCTTTACGAATATAATCGAGTAAAGATGTCTTACCATGATCTACGTGTCCCATGATGGTAACAATCGGTGCCCTCGAGGTGTGGTCTTCAATATTATCTTCATCCTCTATTATTTCTACACTGTCTTCGACAGAGATAAATTCTACCTCATAGCCATACTCAGATGCAAGCAATTCAATAATCTCAGCATCTAATCTTTGATTTATAGAAACAACTAAACCCATTCCAAAACAGAACGTGATGAGTTCCGTAGGTTGCTTATTCATGAGCGAGGCTAGTTCGCTAACTGTTATGAACTCAGTGATTCTCAGTTTGCCATCATTCTCTATATCTGCTTGTATCTGGGCCTTTTCAGCATGGTCATCGCGTTTTTTCTTGCGGAGTTTTTGTCTGAGATTCTTTGGAACCTGCTGAACAGGAACTGGTTTTTCTGGCCGTTTTTGACCATCTTCTACTGTTTCTTTTTCAAACTTCCCTTTCTTTTTCTTATCAAAAAAGAACTTTGACTTATCGGTCTCGCCACCAAACACTACTCTTTGTTTTTCAGGACTAGTTTCATTGATTCTAGACCGCTTCTTCTTCGCATCGAGGTCCTCTGTAGTTTTTACTTTTTCAACTATAGGTCGCTTTGGCTCCTCTTTTTTCTCTTTTTTGGGCTTTTCTTTCTTCTCTGCGATTGCATTGAGATCGACTTTGCCTAGCTGCTTGAGACCCTCTATTTTTTGAAACTTTGTCGTTATATGTTCTACAGATTCATCTGTATCTTCAGATGATTTGTATTCAACTTCATCTAAAGGCGGTTGCGTATTCTCTACTACCTCGCTCTCTAGTTTTTCCGCTTTAGTTTTTACTTTTTTGGTTGTCTTAACTAGCTCATCATGTACATCCTTATCTTTATCCGTTTTAGATTCTTCAACCTTTGTTGTTTTTTTTACCTTTTTATCGCTAAAGCTATCGACATCTATCTTGTCTATTACCTTCAACTTTAAAGTAGTTTTTTTAATTTCTATTTTTTCTACCTCAGCTTCTTTTTCCAGATCATCTGTCTCGGGTTTTACTATTTCCTTTTTTGCTTTGATTTCAGGCTTTGCTTCTTCTTTTATCTCATCGACTGGCGCTTTAGAAACTATTTTTTCTTCTTTCGTTTTGCTGTGAGCAGTCAAAAACTGGGCAGATTCCTCTTTTAGATCATGCTCTGAGCTGTATTTTTCATTAAGGACTGCAAACATATCATCTTCTATCTTTGCATTAGGGTTATCAGCAATTGTAAATCCCTTATCTTTGAGATATTGAAAAATTTCCTCCCTCGCTACGTTAAAATAGGAGGCAGCTTTTGCTAATCTAGTCGGTTTAGTTACGGACATTTATTGGTTTATCTTAAAATTAATTTTTTTCGTCTTGACTACATAATTCAGAATTAAGATTTGTCAAATTCTGATTTTAATATATGCATTACATCTCGAATTGTTTCTTCCTCTAAATCAGCTCTTTTTGCTAATTCTTCTACTGTTAGGCTCAACACACTCTTGGCAGTATCACATCCTACTTTTTTTATTTCATCTATAATCCACTCTTCAATTTCATCTTTGAATTCATCTAAATCTATGTCTTCTTCATCCGTATCTATATCTCTATATACATCGATTTTGTAGTCTATCAATCTGCTGGCTAGTTTGATATTAACCCCATTTTTACCTATGGCCAAGGATACTTGATCTGGCTCTAACCATACTTTTACTCGTCTATTTTTCTCATCAATCTCTACAGAATTTATAGCAGCTGGTGCCAAAGCCCTTTGAATGAATAGAGGAAAGTTGCTTGTATAGTTTATAATATCTATATTTTCATTTTGCAATTCTTTGACTATTCCATGTATTCTTGAACCTTTTACCCCTACACAGGCGCCAACGGGATCTATTCTATCATCGTAGCTTTCAACAGCTATTTTCGCTTTTTCTCCAGGTTCTCTTACCACTTTCTTAATGGCTATTATGCCTTCCATTACCTCTGAAACCTCGAGTTCTAGCATCGCTTCAAGGAATTTTGGATCTGTTCTCGATAGTTTGACTCTCGGTAGATTATTTCTCAATTCCACCTCCTTTATGACTGCCCGAACTGTATCTCCTTTTTTGAAGAAATCGCTCTTTATTTGCTCTGTTTTCGGGAGTACTAATTCATTTCCTTCATCGTCCATGATAAGGATTTCATTTTTCCAAACTTGATATACCTCGCCGTGTACAATCTCACCAACCATCTCTTTATACTTCTTATACACCTCGTCTTTTTCGAGCTCTGTCACTCTTGAATTCAAGGTTTGTTTTGCAGCCATAATAGAGCGTCTGGAAAATTCTTGTATTTCAATCTGCTCATAAGTTTCTTCTCCTAATTCAAAACTTTCATCTATTTTCTTTGCCTCTGTGATGCCGACTTCCTTTACTTTATCCATAACAGCATCATCTTCTACAATCGTTCTGATTTGATATATTTCAATCTGTCCCTTATCGGTATTGACCACCACGTCAAAATTATCTGTATTGCCATACTTCTTTTTCAGCGACGTCTTGAAGGTGTCTTCAAGCAGTCTCATCATCTTGACTTTGTCTATATTTTTTTGTTCTTTGAATTCCGAGAACGAATCAATTAAGTCTATAGTGTTCATTGTTATTTCTTTTTAAAATTTGTTGGTATTGGTATAAGTGCTTTTTTTATTTGATTATAATTTAAATGGTGTTCAATCATTTTTTCTTCCTCTTTGGTTTTTTTATTCTTAGGTATAATCTCCAATAAAGTGACGGTTTCCTTATCTACCTGCTTCACTTCTCCGATAATTTCCTTGCCTTCCAGAGTTAAAATTTCTAGTTTCTTTCCTAGACGTTTTCTATACTGTATTGGCAGTATTAGAGGGTTTGACATGCCTGGAGAGGATACATTGAATGAAAACTTATTTAATACATCGCCTTCCTCTTCCTCTTCCAATTTATTTTGTAAATATCTACTCAATTTTCCGCATTCCTCTATGGTTATATTGTTCATACCATCCGCACTCACCTCAATGGTATCTCCAATTTGTTCCACTTTGACTAGGAATAAATCATGATCCTCGCAATACGATTCACTCCACTGTTTTATCTTGTCTAAATACATGCTATTCAGCTTATCTTAAAAAAATAGGGAAGCAAATCTGCTTCCCTATTTTCTAACTATCAATTTCTGTCTGCAAATATAATCATTTTAGAATCTTTGTCAATAGGTTTTTTATTTTTTATGCCTGTGCTTATATTTACCACTAATAAAGAGATTCCTGAATTCCTCTGCCTTATCATCAGATAGGCTTGTCTGTTGACAAACAGGGCTTCGCTTCATCTGTGAAAGGCGGACGCTAATGGTTAGAGGCCTCGTCATTCCAGCGAACCTGCCCTGACCTAAGCGTCAAAATGCTGGAATATATACATTGTTTTGTTTTAACAAATCGCATTAGCATATTATTATTATACCTTAAATTTCTTTCAGATTTGTTTTTTCAACATTTATATATTCCTTGAGGGATGCCACATATTGCTCAAAAGCCGATATTCCTTCTGCAGTTATTCTACATTTTGTCACGGTATACTTATTTTTTAGGTGTTTATTTACTGTAATATAATTATGCTCTTTCAGCTTGTCTAATTGTAGGCTTAGATTTCCAGCGGATGCTTTTGTTATTTCTTTTAGTGCCTTAAACTCTGCCTCTTCTACCCCCATCAAGATTGATATTATTGCTAATCGAAGTTGAGAATGTAAAACGGGATTCAATTCTTTATACATTGCATTAAGTAGTTTTCATCAATATTCCAGGTATTAGGCAAGAAAATATAACACCTATGGAAGTATATAGCAATTTAAAATCAATTGAACAACTGTTCGTAACTAAAATACATAATAAAATGGATAATAAACCACCAATGATTAAAGGTTTAAATTTAGTAACACCTCCGATGGTAAAATTTACTAATCCAAAAATAAGTAATATACTGACACAAACTATTTCTAATATATTGTTATGGAATGCGATACACATAATAAATAAACTAATACTAGCTCCTATCCATCCATAGGTATATATCCTTTCATTTAAGGGTATTATAATTTCATTCTTATCATCTTTTCTTGATTGAAAAAAAGATAGTATTCCCCCTACTGCAAAAAATGAATTACTAATGCTAGCTAATATAGCGGTAGTATTGGTTTGGAAATGAGCATTAAAAAATTGTATGGTAAAATAAGAGGACAATACAATTCCCCAAATAATGTAGGGCTTGCTGAATAACTCAAGCCACTACAAAAATAGGTCTAAAATGACTATAGGCAATAAAATACTTAACCCTCCACTTTAAGTTCATGTATATTCTGACGATATTGGCTTCTACCTTTATGCTGAATAAAAGGGGTA
>JAJTHM010000065.1 GCA_021297855.1 Sphingobacteriales bacterium
AAAATTTGATTTAGAATCGGCTGTCCGAGAGATTTTGTATTTTTGTCCATGATAACTTTTGTGGTGCAAAAACAAAGTTATCAAAAAAAGGATAGCTGTAATGGCTATCCTTTGATTATTTTTGTCGGACAATAGTGATTTGCAATATCTCCATACATTTCCTGTGGCAGCTTGTTTTTACTGTCAAGTTGGTGAAGTGAAAGAATTAGATGGTGGAGTTTTACATTTCCCTCTCGTGAATACTTACGCAGTGCTTCTTGTTCGATAAATTCTTTCAGGAAGTCTGCTTTTGTCTTTCCTAGAAAATTTCTCGTGAAAATTAGTTCTCTTGGTACTTGATTTTCTTTACTTTTAGCGCGTGTTACGTACTCTATAGCCTGGCTAAAGTTTGGGTTCTTAGTACGTGTTAAACTCTTGATGAGCATATTAAGACTTTTTGTGGTGTGGGTTCTCTAATAGTTCTTTAACCTCGTTTTGAAACTGATGGAGTTCCGCAATTGCGGTATCGATATCAATAGAACTAAAAATACGAAAACCCCCTTTTTTATTGAGTGTTTCAAGGGTACGTATAATCTTAAAGTATAAGCTGCGGATTTCAAGAATTATGTGGGGTTGTATAATTATGGAACGCTCTTGAATATATGAGGTGATAATTTGCTTTATAAGCGAAGGATATTTTATATCCCATTCTTTACTAAATCGCTTCAAGTTATCAAACTCTTCCTCCGAGAATACTATAGTCACCGAGGTATTTTTTGCTCTATAGGTACGCTTTTTTTCAAGTAAATAGAATTTGCGGTACTCCTTTTTGGCTGCAATAAGACGGGGATCATTTTTAGAGAGACTTAAAAGCTCTCTTTCCTTTAGAAACAGAAACAAAGGACTTGATGGTTTGAGTTTCCGCATAACTACTATTTATATACAGGAGGAATTTTAGACCTCATGTTTAATTTCATAATTTTGTAGTATGGGAGTATAGGTATTTTATATCCACTGCGATTTCCTGCTAATATGATTACATGGTCTGATGGCATTTGCCTTATCTGACTCGCTGAATATAAAGGCTGTACAATTTCTTTTTCATCCTTCTCAATGGTAGTGTTGCCAAGCATGGCACTAATTTTGGTTGCTGTTTCAAGATTCTGTGAAGTAAAGAAAATTTTCGTATAACAATTCGCATAAATATTTTCGCTCTGCTCGTGAAAATACGTCTTCAAAGATTGCCATTCTTGAAGTATTAAATGTATGGAAAGCATATACTTCCGAACATTAGACATCCAAAGTGAAAGCTCATATTTTATACTGTGTGCTAGACTTGTTACTTCATCCAGTAGAAAATAACATATCCTTTTTTCTTGTGGAGTCTCAGGAACTTTTTCACATAAAGCAGAACATACTTGAGACAGAAACATACCTATTAAACTAGCATAAAACCTATGATTTTTTAATGAATTGAAAAGATAAACTACGGTAGGTTGTGTTCTAATAGTCGTTAAATCTTGTATCGTGCTCTGTGAGGTAATTTCTTGAACATTTTCTAAATCATAGATTTTTGTTGCAGCCATGATGCTTTGATAGATGCCTGAAAGCGTTTTTTCAGAAATTCCGATATTATATTTGTAGCGATTCATTAATTTTTCATCAGCATATTTCGCAAAGAGCTGGTCAACATACTCAGGTTCATAGGTACTGCGCATAATGAGCTCTCTCACATAACTAATAGTTTGTTTTTCTGGTTCTAATTTTATAATGAGTTCTAAATAACAATTCAAAATACCCTCGGCACTTGCAGACCAAAACGGATCGCTGTTTTGAGAGTGTATCGAGGATAATAGCATAGCGGAAATCTTCCCTATGTCACTCGGATTTTTTATGTAATGTAGACAGTTCCACTTTATAGAAAGATCTGGATTATCAAGGTCAAAAATGAGGATGTTGTATCCACGTGATGCGAGATACCCACTTGTATGCTTATGGATTTGTCGCGACTCGTCGTAGACTAGGTATGACCCTGCTCCGTCCGCTTGCAACAATGTATTGTATATCAACGAAGTAGTCTTACCTAAACCTGATTGAGCTACGGTAACCGAGTGCATAAGGCTGGTTTGAGGAGAAATCCCAACTGAGCCGATTTGTAGCCCCGTGTTACTTGTCGATAAAAATCCATCATTGGGGTCTCCCCACGTAGCTCGGTTATATTCATGCTCTGGTTCAGAACCATTGATAGCATGATCAGCCCAGTGTTTTATGGACTCCCCCAAAGAGGAAGTAAAACGAGAAAAAAATGAATCAGATTGCATAGTTATTTATTTGGCAATGGCCTATTAAACAGAATTGGATAAATGAACTGTGATACCTGCTTGCAAATATTTTCAAGAATTATGCAGACGAGAAATAGTCCAAAGAGGGCTAATTTCCATGTTGCCAATACGAGAAATTTTCCAACACTAATACAGATTTCTAAAAAAGTACTCTTCATGACTATTAGGTTTTACGGTGATTGGATGTGAAACTGTGCTTCGGGAAATATTGTTTGATAAATCTTGATATACGAGGTGAACACTTTGTTGTCCTCAAAGTCCTTAGGCTTGTAGAATATATAGACTTTAATACCTTTTCCGGAAATCGAAGGTTTGTCTTTCATGAGTATTTTAGCTACCTCATCAGGACGATTGAGTATCATTTCTCGCCTACGATATCCATTAAAATCATCATTTTGGAACAAGTTAGAAATGACAACGAGACGTTTAATCGCATCCGGACTTTTATTCAAATATTCCATTGTGGAATATATCTTATCAAAAACAATAGAGTGCGATGCTCCCATGTTTTCTTGCAAACTTTTAAGATTATCGGTGAGCGTATTTTCAATCACCGCAAGTGAGTCTTTTCTGTTGTACTCATTATCCCAAAGTTTATTAGCTTTAGGTAAGGTATAGTGTGATTGTGTACCAAATGAAATATCTGCAATAACATCGAGGGTGACCTCAAAAGGGTGATAGAGGTAATCTGTGCGATACTCTTTGAGCAGTTCGCTGACCTTGGGATATGGGAGCGGTGGCACTTCCGTCACATCGTAAAGCACCTCCAATTGATAAGTAGCACTATCAGGTTGAAATACATTACAGGAATACAGAACGAGGAGTGCCGTAATTGATACAAGTAAAATTATTTTTTTCATGGTTATTAATTTAAAAAGTGATTAGATTCGTTATTGTGAATGTTGGAGTAAATCCGCATATTGACCATAAGTTCTGATTTTAAGACTTCGCACTCGCTATCTACCATATCCAATAAGGTTCGTTCGTAAACGATATGCCTTGCCTGGTCTATCATTTCCCTATTTTGCACATGTGGGTCAGCTTTGAGTTGCGTATTTATATCATCAATTTTCATGTCAATTTCTTGTTTCTTAGTTTTGAGTTCATCTAAGCGTTGCTTTTGTACTCGTTGATTATGATTTGGTAGAAACAGAACTGAAACAATAGCCGCACCAAATGCCAAAATGCTTGATATGCAGACGAATCCGAGTGCCTCAAATGATATATATGGATTTTCTACACCGAGCGATTTAGCGCGAAGTATGCCTAGAAAATAAAATGCTGAAAAATATATAAGTGCAATACCAAATAATTTTTTCTTGGCATGTGTGCGAAAATCTACCTTTTTAGCTAAGAAATGATTGCTAAATCCAATAGCCAAAGCGATCGACAGTGCAATAGCAAAGGCTATAACCATACTGTCTCTCATGACTTTTACGAGTGCTTCATAGTTAAAAAAAACTTCTCCAACATACATTAACAGGAGGATTCCAATCCATATAGGATAGAGTTTCCAGTTGTAATCCAGACGTGTTTCATTTATATCTCTTGTCAGAAATTTGTTTTGTTTCTGTAGATCGGATAGTTCCGTCATCATCTGATTCCCGAGCTGCTTTTGGTGGTTCACATTTTTATTTACCATCGCTTTTCTAAACTCTGTCTGATAGCGAATACGGATTAAATTCCGTAAGCTATCAAATTTGGAATCAATTAACTGAATCATAGCATCTATATCTTTCTTGTCTGGGATCGTAATACGGAATGAATGAAGGAGATTCCCAGTCTCCGTTTTAATTTTTTCTATCTTGGCTCTAATTTCTTTTTCAAATTCTGTGTCGGAATGAATAGTATCCTTCCGTGGAGCAAAGAAGTGTTTGAACATAAGTCGAGCTTTGAGATAGGCGAATAAGTGTTTCATATCTATTATAGTTTTAATGATTATTTAATTTTTACTATTGGTCTTTTGTGTCGAACTGTTGACGCATACTTACTGTCACCTATCTTATTATATTTCCTCTCAGATGTCGAGCGAAAAGTCTCCTCATCGGAAAGTCGCTTTTTAAAGAGTGCTAGTGTGGACTCATACTGACTCGCAAGGAGAATAGCTTCTTCGGACTGGATTACTAATTCGCTTAAAACATAGTTCGCAAATTCGAGGCTACCAATTATCCACTCAATAGCACGAGCGGACTTGGTTTTATCTATTAACGACAAGTGTTCGTCCAGTCGATCTCTATAGAGAATTATTGTTTGATCGGATAATTTTGTGTAGTTATTTTGCATATTAAGGATTTTTAATGTTAAGAAATTTGCTCTGCCATTCTTTATTATACTTCTGCTTATATCTCCTCTTAAATTCTATCAATAGATTTACGTAAGCGTTATACAAACTAAGATCGTTCTTGCACTCTACACTTTTCATTTCTAGAAATATGTAATTCCCAGCAGACTTATTAAATTTGTACTTGTGTATCACTTCGTTTTGTAAGTTCAGGAAACATGCCATTTCATTGAAAATATTTGCTGAAGGTGGGTTTGAATAGGTTTCGGAGACTCTCATATTACTTTTAATTATCGGCGTGGAAAAAAGTACCCATTACCATTTTGTATGGTAGGTGCTATAAATGTCTCGTATGCATTTTTGGAAAAAGTTTCTGACTCTGCTTCTGATTCGAAATTAGTTTCTGTCTCGTCTTCATCGGAGATGGATTCCTCATTTGGAAAAATTCCACCGCCTTCGAGAAGGATCTTACGAGATGAGGGAGTCCCTGAAAAGAAATTAGGGTTAGGATTGACTAGGAGGATGTCTGAGAATTTCATACTTTAGGATTTTAGATTTTAAAGCTAAAACCAAGCATGAAAAGCTGCTACCAAGGCAAACAGAGAAATGACTTGCAAAATCTAGGAATATCTGTACTATAGTCCATAGATTTGTACTTTGATAAAAAAATCCCTCGCGTCGCCAAACATGAAGGGATTTTTTGCCTGTCAAATAACTATCTGCCAAGTGGGAGCATCTTCCACTTGGTTTTATTTTACAATAAGATTTTTTTAAAAAATTATTCACTTTTCTTATTTCGAGACAAAGATACGCATTATCCTCTAGTTTAATCCTATAAGAGTTAATTAATTCTCTATTTGATTACTATTAATACTTATTGTAGTTATTTAAACCATAATAGTTGAATATTTAAACTAATCTATAATAATTATAGTCTAATTACAAAATAAAATTACTTTTGTAAAGTTAAATTGGTAGAAACAAGAATGGTCGAAATAGAAATAAAGACAAAAAAACAAGCTAACGGAAGTTATCTTACTGATAATGAATTAAAAGAGACATTTACTATGATAAAAAAGAGTCATGATGTCGAAAAAATTTGTGGTCGTGAAGATTGGAAGTTCACTTTAGATACCCTGAAATCATGGTGTTCTATTGAAAATAATATACCAAAAGATAAGTTAAACACCCGAGGACGAAAAAAAGAAATGGTTCGAGGTGTTCATGCTGCTGCTTTAGCTAAACTAAAATTAAATAAAACTGATAATGGACAAATTATTGGCTTTTGTACTTTGTCAAACGCTGAAGCTAATTTTCCGAGAAGTAGAGATGTTGAAGTTTGCCACATGATTATTGATAAGAGTTATAGAAGAAGGTTTAATGGTGCTAAAATGGTTACTACCATTTTAGAAGAAGCGCTAAATTTAAATTTTGATAAAATTTATGGGAGGGTTTTTCATGGTAATGAAGTTGCAAAATCATTCATAAACCATCTCAACTGGTCGTCTAGTGATGTTGAGTATGATAAGGATTGTCAATGGTACGTTTTTGAGTCAAACAAAGAAAAAATTAGTTCAATTATTTCAGACCGAATGAATGAATTAGATCGTTTAACAATTACCAATCTATCTGATTTGTTAGGGGTCAGTAAACAATATATTAATTCACTAAGAAACCCACTCATTGGACAACCTACTAAGTTGCCGTCACCAGAAGTTCTTCATAGGCTTGTATTAATATTATCTCAAAAAAACACCAATCTATTCCACTCCTTTTTGAAAGAAAAAAAGGACGGAAAAGATTGGAAGCATCTCGAGCAGTTTTTGTTCAATAGTATAAAAGATAAACGTTACGATACTCTCTATCAAAATGTTGACTTTAGTGTTGTTGCTAAAATTCTCCTCAGTTTTTCACAACTGCAAGATTTAGAATCTGGATTTGTGTTTTCTGATAACAAAATTGAATTTAATGAGCGTGAACTTATCAATGAAGAATTTAAAGGGAAAAGCAAGTCGCAGTTTAATTCTGAATATGAAATATGGACAATCAGCGACATTATTGCAGAGCAAATTTCAATGGAATTTTCGCGCGAAACTGTATCAAACATTCTAAATTTTGGAATTACTTATCGGTTTTTTGTACCTATCACCGATCAATCAAATTGGGAATTAGCATTGAAAAATATTCTCAAGGTTTATAAGGAAATGGTGTCAAGTAAAAGTTATGAAGATGAATGGAGTGAAAAAATGAATCATGATAAAAAGCATCTTTCACAGCACCTCCATATATATGGAGTACCCGATAGTATGTTATTTTTAAAAATGAGAATATATAATGCTCTCAGTCCAGATTTGAAAGGAAATATAAATATTGGTGGGATAACTCAAGAGAGCTTCAAGTTTATTGAAATACCTAAAGATACAAGAGATAGAATCTCTTCCGTTATTAAAAAGTTATTGATCAGCGAAGAGATTAGTGAAAGTAACGAATTTACCGTCAAAGACTATGCGCTAAAAGTGGAAAAAAAATACCCTGTTATTAACTAACTATTATACATTTATTAACCTAAAAATCATCTATATGGAATCTCTAAAAAAAGAATCATTCAAATTTTTTACTTTCTTTGCAGTTTTATTTGTTGCGGTGCTTCTCATATCAAATGTAGCTGCTCAAAAACTAATACCTGTGGGACCATTCATTTTCACAGCTGGAATTCTTGTATTTCCCATAAGTTATATCTTTGGGGATGTGTTGACCGAAGTTTACGGCTATAAAAACACCCGTAAAATAATATGGCTCGGGTTTCTCTCTAGTACATTTATGGCCATTTTCTTTTGGATTATCATAAAATTGCCAGCTGCTCCAGGTTGGAATAATCAAGCTGCTTTTGAGACAACATTAATGCAAGTACCGCGTGTTGTATTCGCATCTTTAGTTGCATATTTATTTGGAGAGTTTTCAAACTCGTATGTTATTAGTAAATTAAAAATAGCTAATCAAGGTAATAATATGTGGTTGCGGTTCATCGCATCCACCTTGGTTGGGCAATTCTTTGATACAATAATTTTTGCAGTTATAGCCTTTGGAGGAATTATTCCAAATGATATCTTAATAACAGCTATATGGAGTGGATATTTATTTAAAGTTGTATATGAAACAATTGTATCTCCGCTAACTGTTATAATTGTTAACTATATTAAGAAAAAAGAGGGCGTCGATGTCTATGACAATAATGTAAATTATAATCCACTAAGTCTATAAATATGGTAAAGAGAGAAGCAGTTATTTTAGGAATGGCTAAATCTTCTGTTAAACTAAGAGGAGGATCAGTAAGAAACCTAGAGTTAGATATACTTAAAATCATCTTTGCGCTGAATTACAAAGGATGTAACAAGAAAAAAACAGCCTTCTTTATTGTACATAATGAGGAAGTCAAAAATAGAATTTTACTATGGGTAAAAAAATACGGGCACGAAGAAGATAATATAATTATTCAAATTTGTGATGGATATGATAAAAAAAATTTAATCAAGAGAGATATGATAACAGTAAGCACATACAAAGCTCAGCCCCATATGCTGATAAAGTTTTCCAAGAATGCTTAGATAAAACAATTCATAACTACCTTAAAGAGAAGGCTTTAAACATAAATAAGATAGAAAATAAAAAGTCTGTGTTTTTTGGCACAAACTGGGATTCCTATATTGAATGTTCATAATCCACTGATTACCTATCAAGTCCTTTGTCCTTTTCCTTACTCTGATTTTTATTCCGAATATTCTGTAAGTCCTCCTTGTTTTTCTCTATTTTCTTTTTTTCGAGCACTTTTTCAGCTTCTTTGACACCTTCGAGAAATCCACGAGAATATTCATCCCCTTTGCTCTTAAAAACAGATTCTATCCGCTCATAGAGTTCGGGATTGTATTGCTTAATTTTGAAACCTGCATCGTAGGCTTTAGCATAGAGCATAGGGTCTTTGATATCTTTTTCTTCCATAGCTTAAAAAGTGTCTCGTGAATGCTTTTCTAAGTAATTATTTATAGAATCTCTGTCATAGAGGATTATACGTTTCTCAGGGTGCGTAAAACGTACCTTTCCTTCGTCTCGCATTTTTTGCAAAGTAGTTTTACTTGAAATTCCCAAAAGTTCCATTGCCTCATCACCTTGTATCCATTTTTTTTCAGGCAGTGAGTGCGTAATATTAATCCGCTGTACCACTTCGTCTATGAGTGCATGAAACGCTGGACTGTCCAGACAAATAATGTTTAATGTTGATTGCATAATGTATAGCAAAGATAAATTATCCCACTTGTTCTTTACAAAAAATTTTCTGTACGCTATGATTACCTGCATAGTCTTCACAGTTAAAATCAAATATCATGCAGAAAAAAATCTCCAATCTATTCCTTGGGAGTGGTTCACTAAGTTGGCATTCAGAGGAACGAGTATCAGACCGATACGGCTCAATTTTCCTTTTTAATTATGAAAAACAGTACGACACAACTCTTCTCCTAGATTTTCAGCTCATTAAACGCCTTAACGGTTGTCTTGGCACACTTAAAGCATCTATTATCAGCACTCGACAATCCAATCACGTAGGCGACATATTTCGTTCCTTAAAGCCAAGCATGCCAAAAATTGGCGAGGTTATTGAATTAGGACACGGAAATTTGTTTTATGAAAAAAGTGAATTCCTGTGTATTGGTCTGCGACCTCTAAATGCTCGTGTATCTGATTGGCTCAATCCTCATGCCTTGTATCGCTGTCATCATCAAGTTGTAGAACTGTATTTTCAAGCTGAAAAAGAAATCAAATGAAAAAGCAAGATATTAAACCTGTCTTGGTTTATAAGTATGCCTCACTACAACTCAATTATGTACTTCATGAACAGTTTAAACGGATGTCAGACCTCCCACGTATAATTGATAGTCACGAAGCAGTCACTTATTTCCAAGATCATTACAAGTCTTTAAGTAATGCACAAGAGTTTTTTTCAGTTATGCTGTTATCGCGAAACAATAAAGTATTAAATGTTTCAACCATTGGGCAAGGAAATAAGCATTCTACGATTGTGGACATATCTTATATAGTAACACAGGCATTGCTCACTGGAGCAAACGCAGTTATATTGGCGCACAATCATCCCAGTGGAAACCATTTTCCAAGCGACCAAGATAAGGATTTGACTAGTAAGGTACAAGCAGCCTTGAAATTAATTGACATCCAGTTAATAGATCATATCATTTTGACTTCAGACAAGGACTTATGGTATTCTATGGCTACCGCAGGAGAACTCTAAAATTAAATAATATGCTACAAGTTATAAAATCAAGATGTCAAAATTGCCTCTTCGAGAAAGATCGAATTGTCAGCCCAGAAAGAGCTAAGGAAATCATTAAAGAATGTATTTCAGCTGAAACCCATTTTATTTGTCATTGCAGCACGATGCTCAATAGTGGCAATGTATGCTGTCGTGGATTTTACGATATTCATGGTGATGTAATTAAGAAAATTCAAATAGCTAAAAGATGGAATCTCGTAGAATTCGTAGAACTACCCGAAACTGAGAAACTACCTCCGTTTCGAGACTATTCCTAACTCCCTGAATGGGGAGTTTTTTTCTTAAAACTTGGTGCAAATACCGTGCAAATAAAAAAGGGTCTCAAATTTTAATCTTTGAAACCCTTGATTTTCCTAAGTGACCTGGACAGGATTCGAACCTGTGACCTACTGCTTAGAAGGCAGTTGCTCTATCCAGCTGAGCTACCAAATCAATTAAACTTTGAGCGAAGTCTAGACATTTATCGTCGTGACCGAGCTACCAAATCATTTTTTGGAGTGCAAATATAAGGTTTTCTCGACTTCCTTACTTATAATTTTTTTCATAAAACGACCTATATTGCTCCCAACCTGACGATATATAGAGAATATCTAGATTTTCTGATGAAATATAATATTTCTCTGAACTAAATAATAACTTCTGAACCAGTGCGTCAGACTGCATCTTGGCATAAAAATCCACCGCATCCTCTACATTCTTAAAACTTCCAATGGTTAGAAACCAAATTCCATTGAATTCGAGGGTTTCCGTTTTATATCCCATAGCTTTAAAATTGGCTCTATGGTACACATCGAGCAGATTTTTAGCGGTAGTTTCTTTAAGATCTGGTGAAAGTTTGAAAAGAATAGCATGTTTTGTAGTAGGTTTATAGCTATAGTTGACGATTTGCAATCCATCTTCTGTCTTTTTTGTATTTTCAGAGGCTATAGCCTCTGCAGTCTTTCTAGGTATTACATCATTTGTTTTAGGTACAGCATTTGGGTCTTCTTTCTTAACCTCTGGCACTATATTCGGTTTAGATTCTATAGGTACCATATCTTTTGATTTCTCGATATTTTCAGACAGAGAGTAAATATTATTTTTGGCATTTACATCCATAGAGACCGCCTTAGTTTCAGTAATCACTTCTGGAGTAACCGCTTGACTTGACTTAAGTTTTAGATGCATATCCAAATATTCTTTGGCTGCCTTTGCCTCATCGGACTCTTTATGCTGCGCGATGATGTCCTCCAAGGCTTTAACATAGGCATCCGAATTATATGTATAAGAATAAATAAATGCTTTCAGCAATTTTGCCTTTGGGATTAACTTATGCTCAGGATAATCCTCTATTATTTGATTGCACATATCTAAGGCTTCTGAATAAAATGTTTTCTGATATTTTGTATAGGCCTCTTTATATAATTTGGCTATGGCGAGATCGGACTTTTCTTCTTGGGACTTGGCATTTGGATTTAATGCATAGAGCGTGTATTTTGAATTTGGATGTTTCTCCATAAGCTCCGATTTAATCTTATCTGCAGATTGAGCATCCTCCTTTTCGAGATAAAGTCTATACAGCGAATAAAGGTGCTCATCTTCATTCTCCAAATCCTTTCCATACTTTTTAAAAAGTAACTCATAAGTCTCAATTGCTTTTTGTATGTCTTTAATTTCATAATTATAAATACGAGCCATGTTCACAAGTGCCTGTTGAATTTCCTTCTTAATAGGCTTCTGTGCTTCAGCGGTAAATGGAAGCTTGCTGGCTTCTACTTCTGCCACAATATCAGTAGATAAACTTTCATTTATGCTAGTCGAATTATTGGTCAAACCAGGAGAAGTAATTGCGGAATTGACATTATCACCTCCTCCCGTGGCGCGGTGCCAGTTGTCCTTGAGTTGGAGCTTACCCCACTTTTTTTGAAACAATATTCTACCTTTATCAATACCCTCCTTACTCGAAAAATACCATTGTCTGGCTTGACCTCCCCCCATAGGAGTAGATGTAACGGATTGGCTATTGAGCGTTTTAGATTCCAGAAACATATCTTTTGCCTTTTCTATTTCATAAGCTTTTTTAATCTCTTTTTCTATTTTGGCTTTGGCTTTTTCAGGTCCAAGATCGGCCAAATCCAATATAGAATCCTTAGATACATAGATATTATATTGCACTAAAAGTTTGTTGAGCGCTTCTACCTTCTTTAAAAAATCTTTTTTATTCGGATAGTTTTGCGGTATTACTTTCTGAGCACTATCATAATACTGCGCTGAAATTACATAATCTGGCTTCTCATAAAAAATAGAACCTACCTTTTCATAAACTAAAAACTTTTGATTGGAATTTTTGGAGTTAGCGATAGATTTTTGATAGTTTTCTAATGCTTCTTTTGTTTGTTTTTTTTCCATCAGCACATTGCCTATGGCGAAATACACTTTATCTATACTATGCTCATACTTGCCTTTGTTGAGCATTTTTTTTAACTCTGGCAGCGAATTAGCTCCTGATGCATAAGTAAGCATTCTTAATTTGGCTTCGAACTCTAAATCATTTTTTAGTTTATTGGCTAATGCTTGCTCGAAATAACTACTCGCCTGGTTAAATTTCTTCTCCTTCTCTTTGAGTTGACCCAATATAAAATATATTCTCCCGCGTTCTTTCTTAGTCAGTTCATATTCACTGAGAAGTAGGTTCAAATATTCATTGGCTTTGACGTATTCTTTCTTTTCAATGGTCAGCATTGTTTTGACCTTCAGTAGATCTTTTCGATACTCTACTGGAAAGCCCATATCGGCTTCGGCCATATAGATAAGATTAAGTGCGCGTTCTAATGAACCTTTCTTTATATAGGCTTTAGCTAACCAAATGATCCCCTCGTTTCTAGCAAATTTATATTTCCATTTTGGTTGATGAATTGGTTCCTTCTTTCTCACTGCTTGACGCACCATATCATCAAATCCTTTCAATTTTCCCCCAGGCAAATGTCCAGCCATATAACCCTTGGGATAATAGTCCACTAAATACGATAACAATTGAATGGAAGAGTCTAGGTCTCCTTTCAGGTACCGTATTTTCCCTTCTATGAGCAAAGCATCATCCATCCATTTATTATAGGGCCGCAAAACGATCAACTTGCTGACCTTTGGGGTGGTCGCCTTAAACTGAGCTGATGGCTCAAAAAACTGTGGATCATTCTCATACTCAAAAACAGAAATTATCTCATTGGTCGATTCCTGCTTCTCAAATACCGACTCGCGGTATCCGATTTTGTATAGCTGTTTTATGTTAAAGTAGGTATTATAGTAAGATATAAAATTGGTGGTATACTGTCTGAATCCACTATACTTAGTTTTTGAGCACGACGCCAGGAAAAGGGTGATACCAAATATCAGGCAGATTATATCCTTATTTCTCAATTTTTTTTGTAATTTCGTGCACTGTAATATAACCTTTGTTGGTCATATTTATTTTAAAATCTCCCAATAAAAGTGATTTTTAGATTGCAAAAGTAGGTAAATGGCATCGTCGCGATTAAAAAAAATTTATAAGAACCTCAAGTACAAGTATAGATTAGTTATATATAATGAATCTACCTTTGAGACAGAGTATAGTTTATACCTCTCAAAGCTCAATGTACTTTTGTTGGCTTCGACGGTTCTAGTAGTGGGTATGCTAATTTCGATACTGCTCATATCATTTACTTCTCTAAAGTATTATATGCCAGGTATTGGGGAGGATGCTATGAGGAAACAATTGAGAGATCTGGTTCAAGAAACTGATGAACTGAGAAGAAAAACAAAAGAAAACGACCTATGGGTGGAAAATATCAAGCAGGTGCTCAAAGGCGAGATTCCAGCAAATAAAATTCAACAACAAGATACTTTTAAAATTAATAGCACAAAAAGCAATTAAATAGTCAAATGCCTTTCAAATAAGATTGGTATTTTGATTCTATACTTATAATCTAAATTTAGTATTTTTGTAGGATAAAATTATTTTTTAAAGACAATTTCATGTTTAATAAAAAAGAAGAAGCGCAACAATCATTCTCTATGCAGGTGATCAACAATATCGGTTCTGCCACTACTATAGAAGGCAATATAAAAACAGAAGGTGACATAAGAATTGATGGAAAAATTATCGGAAATATCTATTCGAAAGGGCGATTGGTTACTGGCCCTGGGAGTTCTATAACCGGCGATATCGTCTGCACGAATGGCAATATAGATGGTAGTGTAAAAGGCAATATTCAAGTGACAGAAACCTTAAAAGTGAGCAAGACGGCCAATATTGATGGGAACATTACGAGTAAAAAACTCATCGTGGACGAAGGGGCTGTTATTCAGGCCAAAATCACCATGTCCAGCGCGCAAAACTTAACGGTCAATAAACAGCTAAATACGCCCCAACAGCAATCAATTAATCCAAGCAGATAAATCAAAACTTAGGTGACCGACAAAAAAAAGTCTATAAACCGATTTGCTAAATATAGTGGTTTAGCCTTCCAGCTATTGATGTTTATTGGGATAGGCTATTTTATTGGCAACTGGATAGATGGCAAGTGGAAAGCTGAACAACCCTATGGAACGGCTTTAGGGGCTATATTTTTTTTAATACTTGGCTTGGCCTATGTGATAAGAGATATACTGCGTGAAGAAAAACCTTAGTCTTTTTTTTCTCCTATCTGCTTTAGTACTTTACATCTTTCATTCCAAAGCAGGACAGCCACAACTTAATGCTGTGATATCTCTCGGACTGAGTATATTCGGACTTGGGTTCAGCTTTTTACCCATCCTTTGGCTTATTGAACTGACGAATCAAAAAATATTTCTACTTTCATTTGCTGGACTTATAGCATGGATAGGCGGTGTCGTCGCTGTTTGCTTATTATACCTCCATTCGATAGTATCTGATACGTTTTACTACTTCGCACTTATAGCCATTGTCCTTTTTCTAATGCTATTTTTGGTTACGCATCTCTATCAAATCCTAAATCAGTTATCTAAAAAATGAAACAAGTTCTCATAATTGGCGCAGGCAAGAGCAGTTCATGTCTTATAAAACACTTAATTGAAAACCGAGTGTTGCTAGGCATTACACTCACTATTGTAGATATAAACACTCGCCCTTTACATGCATACGTCGGATTAGAAAATGTCCATTTAGTTGAGATTGGTTCTGGTGACATTAAAGAATATGAACCCTATATTTCCAAAAGCTTTTTGACTATTTCCATGCTACCGGCCTTTATGCACATTGAGGTAGCTAGGCTTTGCCTTCTTTATAATTCCCACTTGATCACCCCTTCCTATATTTCTACAGAGATGCAAGCTTTGGAAGGCGAAGTAAAAGCTAAGCAACTTATATTTCTTAATGAATTAGGATTTGATCCGGGAATTGATCATCTGACTACAATGAAAACATATTATGATATTGTGGCGAAAGGCGGCCGATTAACCTCCTATCGATCCTACGCAGGAGGACTCGTAGCACCAGGAAGCGATGATAATCCCTGGCATTATAAATTTAGCTGGAATCCAAGAAACGTAATACTAGCAGGTCAAGGCGGCGAGATAAAGTACAGAAAGGATGGGAAAGAAGAAACGCTTACCTACCAAAACTTATTCTCAAAAAATGAAATTCTAAAATTAAGCCAGGGACATGTATTCGATGCATATGCAAACAGAGATAGTCTCAAATATGAAAAACTATATGGCTGGGAAAATTTAGATACCCTGCTAAGAGGCACTTTGAGAATACATGGCTTCTGCGAAGCGTGGTCGATATTAGTAAACCTTGGGTTGACAGATGATTCAATAAAAAATAAGCCATACAGTGGAAAAACCTATGCCGAATTCTATGAGGAATTTCTTCCGGGCATGGCAGAAGATTTTATAAAAAGTCAAACGCCTCTAGTCCAAGAAAAACTAAACTTTATAGGATTTACGGATAAAAAAAGTATTGTTGAGAAAAATGGGTCAGCCGCAGAAATCTTGCAATCCATCTTAGTTGACAAATGGAAGCTAAAGCCAGAAGATAGAGATTGGGTGGTCATGGTACATTTCTTTAGGTATACTCTCCATGGAAAAAACTTTGAAATAGAAAGTTATTTCTCCTTAGAAGGCGAGACAAGTACTTATACAGCCATGTCCAAAACCGTTGGAATGCCCATAGCCTTTGCTACTGAGCTGATCCTGCATGATAAAATAAAAGCCCGAGGGGTATTAATGCCTACAGAAAGAGATATTTATCTTCCTATCCTCAAACGATTGGCGGAAATAGGAATCGAGTTTATAGATACAATTAAGGAAATTTAATTTTTTCGCAAGAAAATCCGAATTATATTTGTTTTATGATAAACCAAGATTTTGATCATCCAGAAGAACTAGATCCAGAAGAGGAGCTACGTATGGACAATAAGATCAAACGCCTAGAACTTGAAATGAAAGGCGCTAAATTCTTGGAGCATAATCCAGAGGGGATACAATTGCCCCCAGAGATTGAGGCGCAAATGTTGGATCAAATATTAGCCTTTGAAAAAGTGAAAAACGAGGCCAAAGAGGTGGAAATTTTTCTGTATTTGGGCAGGCCTAAAATCAAATCGGCAGAGCAGCTAACGACCGAAGAGATAATACTCGAAAAAGAGCGTTTACTAAAATTGATGTCAAAGAAAGGTATCTTTTTGACCTCTATAGAAGACGTGGATGATAAGGTGATGTATAAATTTATCACTGAAGAATTCATGTATAAAAAAACGCTTGATTTGCCGATAAAAGGGATGGTGCGACATTTTGTCTATGAGGAGTTTCATCCCAATGAACAATTATATGCAGAAAAGACTGTAGAGTTTTTCTTTCAATCCTATTTTAGCGAAGACAAGAATGCCTCCGTCGAGATTTTATGCCGAGATGAGGCATTAGACTATCTAAATGAATTTAAAAATCTATATGCGCGCTTTGAATTGAAAAGCTATCAACTTCTGTCATCTAATATTAAAAAAATAAAAGGGCGTATTCAAGTTCAAATTGAGTTTGAAGCTTTCATTGAAAACAGTCTTAAATCTCACTTATACAGTGGTGAGTTAAGCATAGAGGTTCGAAAAAGACGAGGCCATTGGCAA
This sequence comes from Sphingobacteriales bacterium, assembly GCA_021297855.1. GTDB lineage: Bacteria > Bacteroidota > Bacteroidia > Chitinophagales > JADJOU01 > CHPMRC01. The sequence goes on from JAJTHM010000065.1 coordinate 17,044, forward strand.
ATTACCCAACTGAGATTTCCTCTAGTTAAAAATTCGTAATATTAAAACCCAAACATCTGGCCTATGGATGGTGGATGCGCTATAGAGTATATAAAGGTCAACAAACTCTCTGGATATTTTAATGCCACTACCAACATACCAAAAATAGCTCCAGTAAAATGAGCCATATGTCCAATATTATCATAATTTTTCTTCGACATATAATAAGAATAGTAGAGGTATAGTAAGGCAAAAACAACAAACGGCAGTGGAATAAAAAAGAAGACATAGACTATACCCCAAGGATTAAATAATAATAAAGAAAACAGTGCGGCAGAAACTGCGCCGCTGGCACCAATGGCTGCATAGTATGGATTGTCCTTATTCTTGATAAAATCTGGTACCCCCGAAACTGCTATGGCAACTAAATAGAATATGATAATTTCCCATGGTTTGAAGATGGATGCTAAAAAATCTTTTGTAAAATACAATGTGAACATATTGAAGAATAAATGCATCTGATCAGCATGTAAAAATCCCCCCACTAATCCATCTGATATGCTCCTGATTTCGTTTGATTTTGAAGGGACTAAATTTATATTTCTCAAAAAAAGAACTATTGGAAAAGGCCGTGAAAGAAATAGCGCAAGTAACAATGATGATGAGAAGAACCATATTTATTTTGAGTTGTTTGGAAAATTAGTAATACAAAAATAATACAAAGAGTGTCCTCATTGATTAATTTATACCTAGGGCTTGGTGAATAATTACTAAAAGACATATTTGCTTGTGTATTTAGCGAGAAAATCTAATTCTAAGGAAGAGCTTAGAAGAAGCCATAAAGTCAACAAGAAAGCATGCACTCATTTCATGAAAATTAATTATAATTAGGGCTTGCTGAATAACTCAAGCCACTACAAAAATAGGTCTAAAATGACTATAGGCAATAAAATACTTAACCCTCCACTTTAAGTTCATGTATATTCTGACGATATTGGCTTCTACCTTTATGCTGAATAAAAGGGGTA
>JAJTHM010000133.1 GCA_021297855.1 Sphingobacteriales bacterium
AGTGAACAAGAAAAAAGCAGTGCCAGACTTATTCAATTCCAGCTGACCCCCCTGCTATTTCATTTTAAAAAGTCTTATCAATGTTTTCAACTACTTTGAATCCCTAAGAGGGCCATTTCTTATATTTGTCGGACAACAATGATTTATATCTATAGTTTTCTTTATCGTTTTATATTAAAAAACACGCTTGTTTTGGTTTTTCATAAGGATAAGTTTAAAAATAAAATTGTACTGCAAATATAGATCTACTAATCAATATCCACAACTAAGAATTTGTAAACGGCAGGATTGGGTTTGTAAACGGTAAATTTTAGACTCGACTTTATGGTTAATTTATGTCAATATGTAATTTAACTTGGAAATAATATCAAAATTTAAAAAATTGTAGCGTCCTGATTTTACAGTTTACAAAAAAAAAATCTTTTTTGTAGATTTGTCATATGGAAAAAGAACAAAACCCCTTATCCAACGACGCCAACTGGCCACTCTATTTTGAAAAAACGAGATATGGCAATCCTAGAGAGAATTTAGTTCGAGTGATTGACTTGTTTGATAAAGAAAATTTCCAAGGAGTATGCATAGATATCGGCAGTGGAGCTGGAAATGATATCGGCTATTTATTAGAAAAAGGTTGGAAAGTGATAGCATTTGACCCAGAAGAAAAATCCCAGCGCATTATACACGAGCGTTTTTCTAATCACCCAAAACTTCAATTTACTCGAGCTAATTTCAAAGAAATACCTTGGCAGACTATAGACCTCGTCAACTGTTCCTTTGTTCTTCCTTTTTGTGAGAAGGATTATTTCGATTCGCTCATGCAGAATATAGTTTCCAATATTAGACCAGGTGGCCGATTTAGCGGCAATTTCTTTGGCTTGAATCATAGTTGGAATCATTTATCTCTAGTCTCAAAAGAGAAAGCGTTAAGCTATTTCCAATACTTTGACTTAGAATATATAAATGAAATTGAAGAAGATAAAATCTCAGCACTAGGTGATGAGGTTTATTTTCATAATATAGATGTGGTGGGGAGGAGGAAATCCTAGAATGGTGCTAAAGAATAACTAGTGCTTCGCCCTCCAGAATCTTCCTGAACGAAAACGCCCTGATCTAATAAGTCTTTTATATCACGCAACGCTGTATCTGAGGAACATTTAGCTAATGTGGCCCATTTAGAAGTTCTCATTTTTCCGTCAAAACCATCTAAGAGTTTATTTATAATTATACGCTGTCTTGGATTGAAAACACTGCCTTCATGAATCTTCCAAAACTTAGATTTATTCAATATTTTTTCCATTCCATTTTCAGCTTGAATGAGCGCATTTTTAAGGCATAGGAAAAACCAATCTAACCAATCCGTAATATCTCCATCGCTATGCTGAACCTTTTGCAGTATGGCATAATACTCTTTTTTTTGAACCATCAGTTGGCTAGACATACTATAAAATCTTTCTGGACTGCCTTCCGCACGACTCAATAATAAATCAGTAACTGCGCGAGCGATTCTTCCATTTCCATCCTCAAATGGGTGAATAATGATAAACCAAAAATGAGCGACAGCGGCTTTCAATACAGGGTCCAGATTTACATTGCCATTTATCCAGTCTAAAAAAGTATTCATTTCTTTAACCAGTTTTTTCGGTTCGATGGCTTCATAATGAATTTTCTCTTTTCCAATAGGTCCAGATACTATTTGTATTTCCTTGGTTCTATATTGCCCTACTTCTAGTTTACGCATACCGCTATATCCTGTCGGGAAAAGAGCTGCATTCCAGCCGAAAAGCCGGTCATGACTTAATTGTTTTTGATAATTTTGAGTGGCATCTACCATCATTTCTACCACACCTTCGACATTTCTATCTATAGTTTTCAATCCACCAATATTTAACCCTAATTTTTTAGCTATAGAAGAGCGCACCTGGTCATAATTTAGTATTTCTCCTTCTATCTCTGAAGACTTTACGACATCGATAGTTAAAGAAATCAAACTAGCTTCATCACGTTCAGAAAAACCAAGGAAAGACATTTTTCCAGCTATTTTGCCTTGAAGATTCCGCACCTCTCCAAGTAAAGCAGAAATTCTAGACTCATCCCATGTGAATTGAGGCCAGTTCTTATATTGATAAATGTATTTTGCCATTATTACATATAGAATGCGGAGAAAAAAACTAATATTCACCGCAAATATACGGCGAATAAACCAAATATTCACCGCAAATAATAAGGAAAGTGTTATTTGTATTGAGTTTACTACCGAAATTTTCGGCTACTTTTCCAATTTCGAAATCGAATTTATTCATGAAGTAAAAGAAGATAAAATCTCTACTCTAGGTGAAGAGGTTTTTTTTCATAATATAGATGTAGTGGGGAGGAAGAAGTCAAAATCTATAGTTTAAATACTAATATAAACTCAAATTTGATGGTGTTATTTTTTCCAATAATAATACCATCGTACTCTATATGTCATTGATTCAAATATTAGATTCAACTTGGAATAATATTCTTCTGTTTCCCAAACAGTATTACGCTCGTAATAGTCTGGTCTTTCTTCATCTTTTGATTTATTAATAAGTGCATAATTTAGTGATACAATTGGGTTGAAATTATTATCTTTGCCTCATGAATAAAATTAGAGGTACAAAAGATAGTCAGGAGACTAAGCGAAAGCTAGTAGTTTCTTATCTCAAGAAGAAGAAAGGC
>JAJTHM010000101.1 GCA_021297855.1 Sphingobacteriales bacterium
GATGCGAGAAAATGTAGAATCATTTATGAAAGAAAGAAAGAAAAATAAAAAGCAAGTGCAAAAATACTTTCACGCAAAGCACGTCAGATATGCAGCTTAGAAATTATAGTATCACTAAATATCTAAACGATTAATAACTAATACTGGCTTCTCATCTTGTGAAACTGGATTTCCAATTTTTGAAACTAAGATTGATTTTATTTTATCATATTCTGCATTATACTTCCTCAATTTCTTTGATTCTTCTTTCCAGATTTTAGGCTTATCAAAGAAATTACCAAATGGTTCTCTTTCCCAATCATAGCTTATATATCTTATAATTGAATCTTCTTTGGAATAAAAGTATTCAACGCTAAGTGGCAAAAAGCCAGTTTGACTTCTTTGAATAATAACTGGTTGTTCAATTTTATAATTGTCTACCAAAGGATAAATAGACTTTGAAAGTGATACTTTCATATTTAAAAACTCCAACTCATTTCCAAGAGATTTTTCAAATTCAATTACTTTATTTATATGCGACTGTTCCAACCAAATGTTTATTTCATCAGATTCACTGGAAAAACTCAGGGTAAAAAAAAGTACAAAAACAAAAATCGAAATGCCTAATAATCTCATAATGTTTTTTTTAAAGTTAATATATATATTTAGCAACTCATCTCCACAATCTTTCGAACATCCTCCGGTGTGATATCCTTTCTCTCCCCTAGCGCTATCCAATTCCGAGTTTCAAAGGTTTGTTTGACTTCATCTGAAAAGCCATTATAGTTTTCAGTGTATTCTCTCAATTGCGTTTTAACATCTATACTATGCAAAAATTCTAATGTTTTCTGAATCGCTTGTTCCGCTTTTTCTTCTGTACTTCCCGTATTCACATTAAATATACGCTCTGCATATTGGGCTAGTTTCTCTTTCTTATTTTCAAATTTATATCTCCATAGATTCGGGAAAATAATGGCTAGGGTCATAGCATGGTCTATATGATATTTGGCAGTCAACTCATGTCCTATCATATGGGTAGCCCAGTCGGTAGGAACTCCTTTCTGAATTAAACCATTCAATGCCATCGTACAGCACCACATAAAATTAGAAGCTATGGTCTGATCATAGGGTTCGAATATGACTTTGGGAGCGATATCTATCAGGGTTTTAAGAATACTCTCTGACAACCTATCTTGTAAATCCGCTCCGATAGGATAGGTCATATACTGCTCTAAGACATGGGTAAAAGCATCGACTATACCATTTTTAAGTTGTCGTTGTGGAAGTGATTTGATGACTTCTGGATTGAGACAGGAAAACTTGGGAAATAAGACTGGACTGCCCATACCGAGCTTCTCCCCTGTTTCTTTTCGCGTGATCACCGCTCCACTATTCATTTCAGAACCCGTAGCAGGCAAGGTCAACACACTCGCAAATGGTAATGCCTTGGTGACTCGTATTCCTTTCTTTAGTATATCCCAACTATCACCTTCATATAAAGCTGCAGCTGCTAAAAATTTCGTGCCATCAATAACAGAGCCACCGCCCACAGCGAGTAGAAAATTAATGTTTTCCTTCTTTATTATGTCTAAAGCGATAGATAGCGTTTCAAAGGTCGGATTCGCCTCAATACCTCCAAATTCAATGACTTGAAAGTTTTTTAATTCCTTCATTACGGCCTCGTAAACTCCATTGGATTTGATACTGCCACCGCCATAGGTCAAGAGAACCTTAGCGCCTTCTAATATTTCATGGGATATTCTCAAATAAGATTCTGTGCCGAAAATGAGCTTGGTTGGATTGTAGAGTTCGAAGGGGGTCATGGTTTTAGATTTTAGATAGGTGATATTAGATGATAGATTTTTAGATAAAAGTAAAAAGCAATTTATCGCAGAAGTAAAACTAAGAATTTAATTCTATTCCAAAACTAGTTTTTCTTCAAATAGCTTTTCTCCTTTCAAATTATATGCTTCTAACATTAGCAGTTTATGAGAAAAATTCCGCAAACGATAGTCCAAATTGGGCTCTAGTCTCGTTTCCTCTATTTTCCGACCATCAAGTGTATAAAAATACAGCATCATTGATTCCAAGCTTGTATGGCGCAGACTCCCTTTACTCGGATTGGGATATATTTTAAGCTCCGACTTATCAATATTATACAATTGTGAATAGGCTTTGGTTTTGGAATAGAAAAATTTTCTTTTTTCATAGTAATTCCTGAAGCCCAAGGCAAATGTTCTTCTATAGGAACAAAGATAAATGGTTGACTATAGTATTCATTATGATATCTAAAATTACATTCATTAAGCTTTATTTGCTGATGATATTGGTAGTAGGTATAAGAATCAACTTTTACTGGACCTGTACTAGGAACTTGAGTAAAAACTATTTTACGAAGATTTCCATTTGAGTCATAATTCAACTTTTCTATTAGATAATATTTATTCAAATAATGAGCATAATGAAGTTCACTTAAACGACTTGAATCATCATATACTTTCTTATAAATTATATCTAAATTAATTTGAGCTTTTTTTTGCCAATATAATGTGTCCCGTCCATATTCATCATACTTCCACCAAATAAAATAAAGATAATCATTTGAATTTGTTGAATAGTTTTTTACACTGTCATATCGTTTATGCGTCAAATAATAATCTGGATTATGCCAAGAGATTGTCGTCGAATATAACACCCAGCTGTCGTTACTATATTTGAAACTAGAGTCATATGTAATTGCTGAGTAAATTGTTTTAGTTTCCTTGAAGCTATCAATAAATTTAAATCTATTTTGTGCTATATCCCAATAATAAACTGAATAATAATACAGAGATGGGTTTATATCATAAAACCTGTAGCTAGAATTAGGCAAAAATTTATTTCCGACTGTATCTAAATAATAATATATAATCTCCTTTAATGAATCATTTTCTAAGTACTTATATTCCTTCTTTTCAGTTCTATTTATTCCTGGAAACCTCTCCATATGAATAATCGAATCCAATTGATACATTTTTCTTTGCGCAGCTATTTTTTTGACTGCAATGAAAAAGAGGATTATATAAAAACATTTCGCTCTCATATTAGGTTAGTTTTTAATACAAAAATAGAAATCAAGGGTACAGTTGGTTTTGTTTATTCTCTTTTTTCAACAAATTCTTATGATAATGAGTTATTTTCTGCGATTTAACCTGATTTTACTTCCTATTTTCATTCTTCTAGATTAATTATTAATTTATAAATTTGCCTTTTAGTATAAACAATAACAATTCATAATGGAATTTATCATTGAAAAGTCCGCTCTCGCTGCAGGTATATTTGCCTTATCCTTAGTAGTAGCTATGTATTCGACCTATTTGGAAAGAAAGGTTGCTGCTTTTCTTCAAGATAGAATCGGCCCCAATAGAGCGGGTCCTTTCGGTCTTTTGCAGCCTCTCGCCGATGGCGGTAAAATGTTTTTCAAGGAAGAAATCATTCCATCCAAAGCAGACAAGATTTTATTTATATTGAGTCCTGGGATAGCGATGTTTACTGCAACGATGACGAGTGCCGTCATTCCTTGGGGTGCTGATTTTATGCTCAATGGCAAGTTAATCTCTCTTCAATTATCCGATATTAATATTGGTATATTATATATCCTAGGTTTTTTATCTGTAGGGATTTATGGAATATTGTTAGGTGGCTGGGCTAGTAACAATAAATACTCCCTCTTCTCCTCTATTCGAGCGAGTTCGCAAATGATTTCTTATGAATTGGCTATGGGTATGCTCATCATAACAATCGTGATGATGACTGGCTCTATGAGTCTCAAAGATATTGTGGCGTCTCAATCTGGCGGTTTATATGGAATTAGTGCTTTGCAAGGCCTCAACTGGAACGTGTTCTATCAACCTATCGCTTTTATTCTTTTCTTAACTTGTGCACTGGCAGAATGTAATCGAGCTCCATTTGATATGGCAGAGTGCGAAACGGAATTGATTGGTGGCTACCACACAGAGTATTCCAGTATGAAACTAGGTTTTTTCCTATTCGCCGAGTATATCAATATGTTTGTGAGTTCTGCCGTGATATCAGTGCTTTTCTTCGGAGGCTATGCCTTCCCTGGTATGCAGCATTTCGAAGGTATTCCCTTCGCTCTTCTTTCATTCGGAGCAATGATGTTGAAGACTGTATTTTTTATCTTCGTATTCATGTGGATTCGCTGGACCTTGCCTCGATTTAGATATGATCAATTGATGGATCTCGGTTGGAAGAAATTGATTCCATTGGCATTGGTCAATATGCTCCTGACTGCTGGTGTTATTCTATATTTTAAAGGTTAGTTGAGAAGTTAGACAATAGATTTTAGAAGTTAGATTTAAAGGCAAAATAATTTTAACTACAATATATTTTCACTAATAGATATTCACTATTAATTATTAACTATTAGTTCGGATTTATGCAAACTCAAATTGGTCTAGATTTAGACAAAGCCGCACAGCTTTTAATCGAAGGGGAATTAGTAGCTATTCCTACAGAAACAGTCTATGGATTGGCAGCTAATGCTTTGTCCGCTGAGGCGGTATCTAAAATATATCAAGTAAAAAATAGACCGCAATTCAATCCTTTGATTCTTCATGTAGCGAATCTGTTTGAACTGAAAAAATATGTTTTAAATCTACCCAAAAAAGTAGAACTTTTGATTCAGAAGTTTTCACCAGGACCTTTAACCGTGCTTCTCCCAAAATCTGAATTAGTTTCAGATTTAGTGACGGCAGGTAGTTCGAATGTAGCTATTCGCATACCAAATCATCCGCTCACTTTAGACTTACTCAATAGACTTGATTTTCCATTAGCGGCGCCTAGTGCTAATATCTCAGGGACGGTGAGCCCTACATCTGCAGAACATGTATTCGAGCAACTAAATGATAAAATTCCTTATATACTCGATGGTGGAGAAACGAGTATAGGTATAGAAAGTACTATTGTAGGCTACGATGATAGATCAGAGGAAATTACCATCCATCGATTAGGGGGCTTGAGTATAGAGGAAATGGAAGCCTGCATCCATGAAAAGATTCGAGTGGATATCCATCATGACCAACCCACCACACCAGGGCAATTAAAAAGTCACTACGCCACCCAAACACCCCTGCTAGTAGGTAACATAGATGAACTTATTAAAGACAAGAATTCAAAGGAAATCGTCATCATTAATTATCATCAATTGAAGGAATACGAGGTCAAAAAACAATTTGTGCTCTCTAATCACAATTCAAGCGCTGAAGCTGCGCAAAACCTCTTTAAAATCATGCGCGAAGCAGATAAGTGCCAAGCTCAATACATTCTCTGCGAATGGGCACCTGAAGAGGGCTTGGGACTGGCTATTAATGATCGGCTGGAAAGAGCGAGTTATACGATGTAGGAAAGCGCCTGTAAAAACCTGCCTCAAGGCGCGTTCCTAAAGAAATTACCATATCACAATCCTCTCCTCTGGTTTCTTATAAAGCTTATCCCCTTCCTTGACTTGAAAGATTTCATAGAAAGCATCTAGATTGACCAAAGGGCCAATGGCTCTATAATTTCCAGGTGAATGAGGATCCGTTTTAATCATATTCGCGAGAAATTTTTCGCGCATTTTTGAACGCCAGATTGTAGCCCAAGAGATAAAAAAGTCCTTCTCTAAATACGTTTCCTTTCCTTTTTCCTCTGGATGGTTCTTCATATACATTCGCAATGCATCAAAAGCGACAGAAGCGCCCGCTAAATCAGCTATATTTTCACCCAAAGTAAATTTGCCATTGACAAACATCTTTGGTAAGGGTTCATAAGCGTTGAATTGAGCTTCTAAAGCTTTAGTCGCCTTCTGAAACTTTGCCTTATCCTCGTCCGACCACCAATTTTTCAAATTTCCATCGCCATCATACTGACTGCCTCCATCATCGAATCCATGCGATATTTCATGACCGATCACAGCACCAATACCCCCGAAATTTTGAGCAGGACTGGCTTGGAAACTATAGAACGGCGGCTGCATGATCGCAGCAGGAAACACGATTTCGTTGTAATTAGAATTATAATAGGCATTGACCGTTTGTGGGCTCATGCCCCACTCGGATTTATCCACTGGTTTTCCTAGTTTAGTTCGATTCTCCTCTGCACTCCATATTCTTTGCGCCTTAGCCAAATCAAAATACAAATTCGAATTCATGTCTAGCTTCGAGTAGTCTTTCCATTTATCTGGATAGCCAATTTTAACTACAATTGTACTTAATTTGTACAGCGCTTTCATCTTGGTAGAATCTGACATCCATTTTAGTTCTACAATATGTTTTTTAAACGATTTTTTCAAATAAGAAACCAGTTCGACTGCTTTTGCTTTCGATTCTGGTGAAAAGGCAGCAGCTACATAGGATTTCCCCAGAGCCTCTCCCAACATACTATTGACCGTTTCCAACCCTCGCTTCTCCATAGTTCGTTGTTGATTTTGTCCATAGACTTGTTTGCCATAAAACTCGAATTGCATACTATCACAGTCGCGAGATAAATTAGACATGGCGCCTCTCAAAAGTTCTACCTTCAAGTAGTTTTTCAAAAAAGTGATATTATCATCCTTGATGAATTTATCCAAGGCTTTATGATAGGCAAGTTCACTTATGATAACCGTATCGGTCGTCATACCAAGACTGGATAAATAACTTCTCAGCGGAAAGGAGGATATCGTCTTATTAAAGTCGTTAACAGAAACTGGATTGTATTGCAATTCAGAATTTCTGATATCTTCTACAGTTAGAAGTGTTTTCGCCATATCCTTTTGGAAGTTTACATATTGATTTCCGAACACATCACTAGACGCAGGATAAATCATGCGATAGAGCTTATCAATATATGCACCCAAGGCGGCTAAAAGTTCGATGGATCGCTCATCTTCTTTTTGAAAATAATCTCTGCCTAAAGCCAAGTTAGCATCTCCCAAATAGGCCGCATTTTCCGTGCTTCTCTTCATATGACTATAGACATAGGTTCCTACAAATGGATCTAAACCTTCTTTGGCCAATTGGGTGAGATAAGCATAAAACTCCGCTCGATTCGATATTTTATCGATAGCGTTAAAATAAGGTTGAAGAGGTTGAATTCCAGCAGCATTTCTAGTATTCCAATCCAAAAATGCCAGATACAAGGATTTAATCTTTTGCTCATCTGAACCTATCGAATACTCCTTGGAGACTAGTCTCTTTAATAATCCTAAAGTAAACGTATCTGTATGTTCGCGCAACTGATCGAAACTACCCCATCGCCCTCTGTCTCCTGGAATCTCTGTTTTTTTCATCCATGTTCCGTTGACATAATTATAAAAATCATCCTGTGGACGCACAGATTTGTCCATATTCTCAGGCTGAGCAAAGGAACAAAAAACAACGAATATATTCGTCATCAATAGAAAATACTTCATAGTTTAATTTTAATAATTCGGTTTATTCTCTAAACGCACTAAAGGCTGGTCCATACTAGATTTGATAACGAGTGGCACCTTCTCTACGACCAGTAGATTCTTGTCGATATTGAACCATTTTTCTGGTGATGCGGTGAATGATTTAAACCATAAATTGATTTGAATAGCAAGTCTATCCCAGAATCCTAGGTCATTTTCTGTTGACAATTCTTCTTCTAAAATCAAAAACTTGAAATCCCCAGACAATTTTTCATCGTCCACCAAGTGATAGCGACTGTCAATATTGGTTATTTCTCCTCTCTTGACCATATCTTCAACCACTTGTTTTAGGAATTGACTGATTTTTTCTTCCACTTTGAAGCCGAGAAAGAAGGTAATACGATAGATATCATTCTTAACTATTTCATCTACCTTATACTCACAGGTAAATGGATATCGCGTGACGTGAACATGCACAAACCAATAATTATCCGCACGCTTCGGTTGTTTATGGAGTATAGAATAAAATACTTTATTCTCCACCTCATCTTCCTTAGGGGATGTGGTCATAAAGACTAAATTGGTGGCAAATTTTTCTTGCGAATGGTCATGGCTTAACTCAATCAGCTGATCCTTGTACATATTAATAGGCACAAACTCTCGCAGGGCTTTTTTAATTCTAGTCGTTCTGTATCTTGAAAACATCAATACCATAAACAAGCAAGCGATTCCAACAGTGACATATCCTCCATGGAAAAACTTAACTAAATTAGCTAAGAAAAACAAGAATTCTAGTCCAAGAAAAACAGTGGTAATAAATACAATAAACACTGAGTGATGCCGCTTGACAATAAAGAATTCACGTAAAAGAATGGTCGTCATCATCATAGTCAAGGCTATAGCCAAACCATAGGCGCCTTCCATAGCTGTTGACTCTCTAAATGTAAGTACGACAGCGATACAACCTATAAATAATACGGTATTGATAAATGGTATAAAGACTTGTCCATCTGAATCAGAAGGATATTTCACTTCAATTTTAGGGAATAAATTGAGCCGAATGGCTTCACTTATAATAGAAAAACTACCTGTAATAGTAGCTTGAGAAGCAATAATAGCAGCCAAACATGCTAAGATAATAAGATAGATTCGAGAAGCCTCATTCGGCGCTAAGGCAAAGAAAGGATTGACTCCATTTAAGGTTTCTCCTATATGGCCTATCAACCAAGCTCCTTGTCCAAAATAATTGAGTAAGAGACAAGTCTTAACAAAGCCCCAGCTAACCCTAACATTGGATTTACCTACATGACCTAAATCAGCAAACAAAGCCTCTGCTCCAGTCGTACAGAGAAATACAGCGCCTAACATCCAAAAACCACTGGTTACCACTTTGGATTCAGGATTTTCATAAAAAGATGCTAACAGGTTGAAGGCATAGTATGGATTCAGAGCCTTAAAAATAAATGGATTCTTGACTATATTAAGAATACCAAAAATAGCTAAGGTGCCGAACCAAACGAGCATAATTGGCCCAAAGCTTTTACCCACCTTGGCTGTGCCTAATTGTTGGAATAAAAATATACCACAAATAACAACTAGTATAAAAGGTAAGGTGTTAAAATCTTCTTTGAAAAATCGCAAACCTTCTATAGCAGAAGATACTGAAATAGGAGGTGTAATTATGCCATCCGCAAGCATCATGGCTGCTCCGACCATTGCTACGAAAATCAAATAAGATTTTTTTCGTTTTCTTTTAATTAAGGCAAACAACGATAAAATACCACCCTCCCCTTTGTTATCTGCTTGTAAAGTATAAAATACATATTTTATAGAAGTTAAAATAGTTATGGTCCAAAATACTGCGGATATCCCACCTAGCACCAAATCTTGTGTAATTACATTTGGGCCAACGATTGCCTTGATCGCATAAAGCGGAGAGGTTCCAATATCTCCATAGATAATACCTAGAGTTACGAGGACGCCGGCAAAAGTTAATGGATGATGGTGTCCACCAGATGATGATGTTTGCATGGAAAGGGAAAATTAGATTCTAGATATATTTATCAAAAATTATGCAAATTTAGGCGGAGTTAGAATATTGCATTCGTTTATTTTTGGAAGGTGAAAATACAGGCTGAAGTAATGGAGTGATTCCTTTCATTTTGGTTACTAAAAATAGCGTCCTTAGACTGCAAATACTTGTATTCAAGCCTCAATTTGATGGATGAATTTATTTGAAAGTCTTGATTCAAAGATGCTCCGAAGGTTTGGAAGCCATTCAACGTAGATGTGGGGAAAATGATAACATGTCGATCAAAATAATATTCTAATCGTGCAGCCGTTGTCCACTTTGGCGTCCATTGGTATCTTAGAATAGCTACTGGTGAATACCATAGACCATAATCAGTAGGATTGTATTTGTCCATTCCTAGATCAAATCCTAAAATAAGCCCCCATTTTTTCTGCGATTCATATTGAAGATAAACATTATGAAAATGTCTTAGAGCGTTTACACTATCTGGTTGCGCACTTCCTATGAAATTGCCATAATTCAAGAGCCATCCATCTTTCGGTTTATACTGAAACTGGAAACCTAGCGCTGGCAAGGAAGAGCTACCTTGTAACCGCCGTATGCGCTGCCAGCCATTTAAGACGAGAATAGAAGAATAGAATTTTTCATTTTTACTGGTATAGGAGAGTTTAGCTCCAGCCTCATAATATGGAGATCCCTCTGCCAAAAGACTCCTCGTCAATGTCCAGCAGTCACCACCGACGACACTTTCGAAACCTAAATGAGAAGGCATGATACCGACATCAAACCAGAGATTATGCTTTTGCGAGAGTTTCATCCCAGCATTGGCTTCATAGATAAACTGCGCCCAGGTAGGTTCAGAGGCTAGATTATACTCCGCATAAGTCCCAACCATAGCTCCAAGGTTCGCCCTGTAATTTTGCTTTTGATAATTCGCTTTGACATAAATGAGATTAGCTGTGATTTCATTGTGCCTTTTGTGGTTATATATAAAATTAGATTTCTCACCATTCAGAGGTTTAGAAAAATCGTAGCTATGATAAAACTCTCCATAGGCACTTATGGTTAATGGATTTTCTACTGAATCGATGATTGTCGTTTGACTATTCAATGAAGAGCAATGTAAAAATAGAAGGAGAAGTAAAAAATTGAATCGCATAAATTTTATTAATACATGGCGAGAATTAAGTAGCAAAATTAAACACTTATACCAATGTTACAAACTAAATAGTCCAATCTTTTTTGTTTGGTTATCCCTTACCTACGGGAGTAAATACCGTGGATATTTATGTTTAGCGCAATGCAACGCAGTGAAATTAGGCTATTACAGAAATACATACGGTATTAAATCTTTTAACTTGCAACTTTTTAGCTTTTAACTTGTTTACTAAATTCCAAATTCCGCATCAATCCTTTATAGCCTGTGCGCTTGATAGGGCTATCGTGAAAAACTTCATTGAATTTTTCTTCTGTCATATTCTCCCAAATACTTCTTGTCATATTGGAGAAAATTTCTTTGTCTTTAAAATCAGGTTCTACGTGCTGTCTAGCTCTAGCATTGATAGGACAGACGTCTTGACATATATCACAGCCATATATCCAATTTTGACTATTCTCTGAATAATGCGCTGGAAGTTGGTTTCCTTTATACTCTATGGTTAAGTATGATATACATTTTTTACTATCCACCACATAAGGCGCCACAATGGCCTGTGTAGGACATGCATCGATACATTTGGTGCAGGTGCCGCAATAATTTTTTACGGAGTGATCATATTCCAATTCTATGTCAACAAAAATTTCGGCTAAGAAAAAATAACTTCCGACACCTTTGGTAAGCAGCAAGGAATTCTTGCCTACCCATCCTAGTCCACTTTTTTCTGCCCATACCCTTTCCATGACCGGTGCACTATCCACAAATCCTCTCGCGCTGACATCCCCTACCTCCTTTTTTAGCCAATCAATGATTAATTTCAGTTTTCTTTTCAACACCTTGTGATAATCGCGACCTCTAGCATACTTAGAAATTTTAATCTGTTCAAGGTCATCTTCTTGACTCTCTTCCTTAAAGTAATTATAAGATAAACTGATAATACTTTTAGTATTCTCATGTAGTTTTTGAGGGTGAATTCTCAAATCAAAATTGCGCTCCATATAACTCATTTCACCTTGAAAACCATTCCTTAACCATTTTTCGAGCTCCAATGCTTCCTTTTCTAAACTTTTGGACTTAGAAATTCCAACATCTTGAAAACCAATGCTTTTCGCATATTCTTTCAAACGACTCGTTAATATAAAAGAGGAAATTTTGCTCAAACCTTAGTCTCGTATAGGAAGATAAAAATTATTATATTTTTTTGAACACGTGTGGATATATAAATATGAAATCGTTAATATAAAAATTAGTTTTGTCAACAGAAAGTAATCACAATATTTTTCTTAGTAATTTAACGAAATCTTAATTTAAAGTACAAATATAGACATCTCATGGAAAAAGCGCAGAATATAGAGCCCATACTACAAGAATCGAAAGATAGATTCGTGCTATTTCCTATCCAGTATGATAATATATGGAAGATGTACAAAGATGCAGTTAATAGCTTCTGGGTAGCCGAAGAAATCGACCTACAGCCAGATTTGGATGATTGGAATAATAAATTAAATGCGGATGAAAAACATTTCATCTCCCATGTATTGGCGTTCTTTGCAGCAAGTGATGGTATAGTCAATGAAAATCTCGTAGTCAACTTTATGCAAGATGTGACCATACCAGAAGCCCGTTGCTTTTACGGTTACCAAGTCGCTATAGAAAACATCCATGCAGAGACTTATAGTCTATTAATAGATACTTATATAAGAGACCCCAAAGAAAAAGAACGTTTATTCAACGCACTAGAGACCGTACCTTGTGTGAAGAAAAAAGCGGACTGGGCATTGAAGTGGATAGAGAAATCTACCTCATTTGCAGAGCGCTTGGTCGCATTCGCAGCGGTGGAGGGTATATTTTTCTCGGGTTCATTCTGTTCTATTTATTGGTTAAATAATAGGGGATTAATGAAAGGCTTGAGTTTTTCCAATGAGCTTATATCTAGAGATGAAGGACAGCATTGTGATTTTGCTTGTCTTCTCTACTCTATGTTAGAAAATAAATTATCAAAAGACACAGTGACAGCGATAATTACCGAAGCCGTAGAATATGAAAAAGAGTTCGTCAGTGACGCATTGCCAGTTTCTCTCATCGGTATGAATTCTGAAGCTATGTGTAAATACATCGAGTTTGTCGCAGATAGATTATTGATATCGCTAGGTTATCCAAAAGTTTATAATGCTACAAATCCATTCCCTTGGATGGAAATGATATCCATGAGACCCAAGACCAATTTCTTTGAACGTAAAGTAGGAGAATATCAAAAAGCAGGTGTAGACAAGGCTGCAGAAGATACTGCTTTCAGTATACCACAATCCAATGACATCGATTTTTAAAAATATAAAGTAAGTAATATATGTACGTAATTAAAAGAGGCGGAAATCAAGAACCCGTAATGTATGACAAAGTCACAGAGCGCGTGCGCAAACTGTGCTATGGTTTGAACCCAGAATATGTAGTTCCTCAGCGTTTGACCAAATATGTCATCAGTGGTATATTCGATGGTGTGACAACTTCCCAGTTAGATGAATTAGCAGCACAGACTGCCGCTTCGATGACACCTATCCACCCTGACTATGCTGTATTGGCAGCGAGGATAGCCGTATCCAATTTGCATAAAAATACCAAAAAGAAGTTTTCGGAAGTTATCTCTGATTTATATCATTACGTGCAGATAGAAACCGGTGACCAAGCAGGATTGATAGCAGATGATGTGTATGAAGTGGTTATGGCGAATAAAGAAAAATTAGATGCCGCCATTGTGCATGCGCGAGATTCATTCTATGATTATTTTGGTTTCAGAACTTTAGAGAAATCCTACTTACTAAAAATACATGGTAAAATAGTAGAAAGACCACAGCACATGATCATGCGTGTAGCCGTCGGTATTCACAAAGGCAATATCGATGACGCTATCGAGACATACAATATGATGAGTGAGAAATGGTTTACCCATGCGACACCTACCCTATTCAATGCTGGTACTCCTAAGCCACAACTATCTTCTTGCTTTTTATTGACTACGAAGAATGATAGTATCGATGGAATTTTTGATACCTTAAAACAATGTGCTCAGATTTCTAAAAGTGCTGGAGGAATAGGTTTGAGCATTCATAATATCCGCGCCAACGGTAGTTATATCAAAGGCACGAACGGTACTTCGAATGGTATCGTGCCGATGCTCAAAGTATTTAACGACACTGCTCGCTATGTAGATCAGGGAGGTGGAAAGCGTAAAGGTGCTTTTGCTGTCTATCTAGAACCATGGCATGCGGATGTGATGGAGTTTCTCGACTTGAAAAAGAATAATGGTAAAGAGGAAATGCGTGCAAGAGATTTATTCTACGGCATGTGGATTCCAGATTTATTTATGAAGCGTCTGAAAGTAGATGGTGATTGGTCACTCATGTGTCCAAACGAATGCCCAGGATTGGCAGATAGTCACTCTGCGGAGTTTGAAGCGCTGTACGAAAGATACGAAGCAGAAGGCAAGGCGAAGAAAACCATCAAGGCCTCCGAAGTATGGTTGAAAATTCTCACTTCACAAGTAGAGACTGGTACCCCGTATATCCTTTACAAAGACCACGCGAATTCAAAATCCAATCAGCAGAACCTAGGAACTATCAAAAGTTCTAACCTATGCTGTGAAATCATAGAATACACCTCTGAAGATGAAATAGCAGTTTGTAATTTAGCTTCTATCGCACTAAATAAATTTGTGACAGAAGATAAGAAATACGATTTCAAAAAGCTAGAAGAGGTGACGGCTCGTGTGACGAGAAATCTCAATAGAATCATAGACGTCAACTACTACCCTGTGATAGAAGCGCAGAATAGCAATATGCGCCATAGACCTATCGGTATAGGTGTGCAAGGACTAGCAGATGCATTTATTTTGATGCGTATGCCATTCGAATCCGAAGCAGCTAAAAAACTCAATAGAGATATTTTCGAAACGATTTACTACTCTGCGATGAAAACGTCGATAGAGTTAGCTAAAGAAGAAGGCAAATACTCCAGCTTCGAAGGGTCTCCTCTATCCAAGGGTATTTTCCAGTTTGATCTATGGAATGTGAATCCTGGAAATGAACGATACGACTGGGAAAGCTTGAGAAAAGACGTGATGGAGCACGGTGCAAGAAACTCGCTCCTATTGGCTCCTATGCCTACAGCTTCTACCTCACAGATATTAGGAAATAATGAGTGCTTCGAGCCTTATACCTCTAATATCTATATCCGCAGAGTGAACTCTGGAGACTTCATCATCGTCAATAAGCATTTATTGAATGACCTCGTCGATCTCGGTTTATGGTCTGAAGATTTGAAAAATAAAATCATAGCTGCCGACGGATCTATTCAAAATATCCAAGGCATTCCTCAGCATATCAAAGACCTGTACAAAACCGTATGGGAAATCAAGCAGCGCGTGATCATAGATATGGCTGCGGATAGAGGTGCTTTCATCTGCCAGTCGCAGTCTATGAATATCCACTTAGAAAATCCAAATAATGCCATGCTGACGGCTATGCACCTACACGCATGGGAAAAAGGATTGAAGACGGGTACGTATTATCTACGCTCCAAAGCGGCTACCCGAGCTTCTCAGGTGACGATCGAAAAGGAAGTCGCTCAAATCCCTGTAGCCGAAGAAATCAAAAATTCCACCATACAACCTATCAAAGAACCTGCAAAATTCGCTGCTGATATTCTCGATAGCTTCACCGCAGAACCTGTCAACGGCCCGGTGTGCACTATGGAAGAAGGGTGTATCAGCTGTAGTGGGTAGGGGTTAGTTGTAAGTTATTCGTTTTAGGTTGCGAGGGTTTATATTAAACCAAATTCTAAAATATTACAAAAATATATACCGCTCATGATTATTCTTAGTGTCCCGCACGTTCGGGATAGAATTAATCGGTTCGGTATAACCGCAAAGTGAGCAGAGGTTTTCGCAGAGTAAAGAAAGTGAGAAAGCTTTGTTAGGCTTTCCCTTCCCATAGAGTCTCCTGTAGGGACTCAATGGGCTTCTAAAACTAATGACTAGCTAGACCATAAAAAGACAATTATATGCTTAGTCCTCTTTGAGAAACTCAGCTAAAGGAAAAAATCAATAGAATTATAAAATTATTGATTAATTTCGCAACTTTAAATATTTACTAAAATGAAATTACAAAGCCTAAAAGCCGCATTATTTATCCTAATAATTCAATTTAATTCTTGCACAAAGACAACAACTGTAACAACCAATAGCAGGACTGGAGGCCCTACAACAACGACAGTGATTGATTGTTCCAAGTTTAAAAACCTAAAAATTCAACCCTATAAAGTGGATACCTGTGGGAAAGATATTATTATAAAAGTGGATTCCTTTGCTTGGGCATATTATAATTGGACAGGACCCAATAATTTTTATATAAATAATTTACAAAACTCCTATGAAATTAGGATAACAGATAATTCAAATTTATACCACCGAGGCTGGTACAAAGTAGTAATTTCTAGAGATACATGCCCTAGAATATATGATAGTATTTATATAGATGTAAAATTACCTCAAGGAACGCCAAGTTGTTCCCCAACTAAAAATACAAGCAATAGTGTTAGTGGTATTACCATTCCAAATAAAACATTTACAAACGTTACTACTGGTAAATATTATGGATATGAGATAGAAGGGACCAGTAGTATAGGAGATATTAGTTTAATATTTCATAATCATTGGGCAACAAATAAACTAGAGCCAGGTATTTATTATACTTTTCAAAATTATTCAAGTATGAACGACAAGGAAAATATAAATAAGGTTTGTATTCGAAATACTTATGGCAATGATTATTGGTATAGCGAAGCAAAAAAACCCGTCTATGTAAGTTATGTCAACGGAAAAATATCAGTCACTTTTTGTAATATTAAGACAATAAATGATGATAATAATACTTATAATTCTACTATAAATGGTAATTTGACATTGCCATAGGAAAATAGTGTAACACTTAATAACATTAAGAAGGATATTTCCCTTCCCATTGGGTCTCCTGAAAAGGACTCGATGGGTTTTTAAAACTAATGATTGACTAGTACAATAATAAAATTTTAGCTGAGTCTCTCAAAGATAGGTTAGCTATGATAAAATGAGTAAGATTAACAAAAGGGAAAAGCTATTTTAAACAAAAATATGGAGAAGCTCTCAAATTTTGAAAATGAAACCAATGAAATAGAAATTGACGAGGAAGACCAAGACTGGGGAGATTTCTTTGAAACTAATGAAATAGAATTGCGCTACGGCAAAATTCTGAAGACTATTTTTGTTATACTATTCTTAGCAGCAGCTGTTTGTCTAGCAATAACTTTACTCGCACATTATAATCCTAATATTAAGTCCTATTTTGGATTGCCAGTCGATTTAACTTGGGTATATTTGACCTTAAGTATTCTAATTATACTATTTGGAGCTGCCCTGCTAGATCTTTTTTATTCAAGAGTTATAATTACAGACCAATCTATTATCTATCATTCGTTATTCGGCACAAAGTCATTACATCTAAATGAAATGAAAGGTTATTTTGAAATTGACAATTATATTGTTTTTACACCTATAGATGAATCAAAATCTGACTTAAAAATTACAAGATACTTTAAAAATGATTACTATTTGTCTATATGGGCAGAATACTATTTGGAAAATTCATTGGAGGTAGAAAAGGAAGAGGAGTTAGACGAAGCAACAAATGAAATGAATGTTGATGCCGTTGAATTACAAAATAGAATATCAAAATGGAAAAAAGCTACAACTGCGCTAAATATTTTAACAGGGATAAGTTTTGTACTTGTTCTTTTATTCGAAAAATGGGTTTTCATTACTGGTTGTATTTTATTTTTTAGTCCAATTGTTTTCTATTTAGTTTTAAGAGTATCAAATGGATCAATTAAGTTTTATTCTCGTGAGAATAGTGTGTTTCCATCATTATTTTATACAATTATCGGATGTGGAGTAATATTTGCTTTTGCCTCATGTTACAATATCTCAATAATTTCAAAGATAGATCATTTTTGGACTTTACCATTATCAATTGGATTACTTATTTGGTACTTTTTCAAATCATATCTCAATGAAAAGAAAGACAAGTTGATAGAAAAGGTCTTAGTTAATATTTTTTTTATAGTTGCTGCAAGTTTATTTGTTTTTGGATACATATATTTTATCAATAGTTTCTTAATCCAGACTCCAATTAAATCAATAGCCGCAGAAATTCAAGATAAATATCAATCAAGTGGTAAGTCTAAAACCTGTCATTTTAGTATTCCAATAATAAATGAAATTAAAAATGAAAAGGATATTCAAGTTCCTAGAGATTTGTATAAAGTAAAAGAAATTGGTGATAGCATACATATAAAAATCTATAAAGGCAACCTAAATTTAAATTATTATAAAATTGACCTATAAAAGTCCCTTCTCTTCCCTCTGAGTTTAATGACAATGGACACAAATGACTAGATAAAAATAATATGACCTCATCCACTTCCCTCAATGTTTACGAAGAGCCTCTTCAGGCTTGTTGTTTTGAACCTAGAACCGGCTGGTACCGCGATGGATACTGCCATACGGATGACGATGATACGGGTGTGCACACGGTCTGTGTGGTAGTCACCGAAGAATTTCTATCCTTTTCGAAAGCCGCAGGTAATGACCTATCTACCCCTAATCCGTGGTTTCAGGGACTAAAACCTGGCGACAAATGGTGTCTATGCGCCGAGCGATGGCAGGAAGCATTCGAGGCGGGCTGCGCTCCTAAAGTATTCATGGATGGCACTCATATCCGAACGCTAGATATCATTAATTACAGTGATTTGGAAAAGCATAGTTTGTATGCGGCTAAATCTTAGGTATGATATGCTTCCTCTAAACCTTGATACTTTTTTTTATTAAGTTCTTTATTTCCTTTGTAATTTTGTACTAGATTTAAATTGTTATGGAAATCATAGAATTAAAGGCCGACGGCAAAAAATTAGACATACTTAAAGCTTTATTGAAAGAGCTTAAAATTTCCTTTACTACTAAAAAAGAAGAAAAAGGGTATAATAAAGAGTTTGTTCAAATGATAAAAGATGCTACCAAGGAAAAAGGCGGCAAAAAAATCAATCCAGAAGATATATGGGAAAGTATCAAATAATACCGTATAAGAATTAGTAATTGGTCTAAAAAAAGACCAATACTATTTCTAGCACGGTATTATACTCAAATTTTTAAATTTATAAATGGTATAATGCTCAAGCCCAAGGCTGAAAGGGATTTACTCATTATAAAAAAATCTGGGAATAAGGCTGCAATAAACAAGATTCAGCAAATTTTTAAAGAATTATCGAATACACCTTACGAAGGAACTGGAAATCCTGAAGCATTAAAATATGAACTTTCAGGTTATTGGAGTCGAAGGATTAACAAAAAAGATCGTTTGATTTATCAAGTCAACGAAGATGAAGTAATCGTTATGGTTATACCAATAGCGGTTTTAAAATGGTCCAACCCATTTTAAAACCTTGCTATGGTAAATGCCGTAGCTGTATTTGTTTAGTGCAATGAGCCATGCGACATTGGACTATTACTAATACGCTTACGGTATTATTTCAGCTTTAGGGCATTATGATGATTAAATATTTCTAAAAAAATTGAATGTATGCGTTTTGAAAATCGCTACTTGGAATCTTGAGCGTCTAGAGAAACATAAGACGAATCAAATTATTGAAATTTTAAACAGGTTAGATGCCGATATATTGGTTCTTACCGAGACGAGCAGAACTATTTATCTAGAGAATTATAATGTAATTCATACAAAAGAACTTCCTAATTACTTTGATGGACTTCAATACAAAATTGATGAAACGAGAGTTTCTATTTTTTCAAAATTTGAGGTATTAAGTCAATATCCTACTTATGATGATTATACCGCTCTATGTGTCGAGCTAAGAACCCCTATGGGAGATTTGCTTGTCTATGAAAGTATTATAGGCGTATTCGGAAATAAACAGCCAAAATTTGACTATGATTTATATGGACAGTTAGGTGATTTCAAACAACTATTCCCTAATAAACTTATCTATCTAGCAGGAGACTTCAATATTACCTTCGCGGGGCGCGCTTGGCCAAGTAACTAGAAAGTATCAATAGTAAAGTACAATTAGCAAAGAAAAGAGCTAGAGGATACTCCAACACTGATAATTTCATTAATATGATATACTTCTTAACAGGTAAGCTAAACTTTAACCCACATTGCAGCAAGAATGTTAAAATACGCCCTTTAGATGTTAAAAATCGGGTAAGTTTGGTATAAAATCCTCGGTAAACCTAGTATTTTCGTTTCGATTTGATTTGTAGTACACAGGGGGGTGGTACATTTATA
>JAJTHM010000120.1 GCA_021297855.1 Sphingobacteriales bacterium
CTCAGATGCGAGAAAATGTAGAATCATTTATGAAAGAAAGAAAGAAAAATAAAAAGCAAGTGCAAAAATACTTTCACGCAAAGCACGTCAGATATGCAGCTTAGAAATTATAGTATCACTAAATATCTAAACGATTAATAGTATAATAATGTGTTTTTTATTTCTAATAAATAGCCTTCTTGTTCATAGTATTGCATATTATTTTTTGAATAAAGGATTGAATAGTGGTACTTATAATCAATATTTGAAACCTAGATATTTTATTAGTATTGGGATACTTAGCACTCTAGTAGTATTGCCATTTACAATATATCACTTTGTGGTTTTTAATTATTATGCACTTCAAGGGGGTCGCTTCTTAAATTTTTGGATTAATAGCGAATTATATACTTTCCAAATGATTGCTTCTGTAATTTTTCCAATATTTATTGTCGGTCTATATTTTCTTACGCCACTACATAGATGGATTCTAAATAATTTCAAAATTTATTTAATCATTTTTGTTAGTTTGTTTATTATCCCTTTAATTATTTGTTGGTATCTAGATGTACACATTGTTAATTTGATTTTCTTTTGGTTTTTTCAATTTTTTGAGTCAAATCTAGATAATAGGTATAGTTGTGGTAAAGAAATAATTGATAGACTAGACTTAATGTGGCTATTTGCTTTGAATCCCTATCAGCTTTTTGTATGTAATTATATCTTTGGATTTAATGCTATGATGATAGTGAAGAAAATAATAACGAATGAATCACCTGAGTTAATAAATAAATAATATGGGAAAAACTAGTTTTCAAAAGGGTTTAGTTTACAGTAAGGTGTTCCAAACTAAATTTCCCTCAATTTCCTCATAAAAAATTTTCCTTTCACAAGTGTTTAAAATAGATTCCTGCCTACGCAGGAATGACGTTTGCTGGTGGAGACTTCGTCATTCCTGATGAAGCGAAGCCCTGTTTGACAGCAGACAAGCCTGTTTGTCAAAAAAACAGGCAGGGTAATTCAGGAATCTAAAAATAAATCGATTCATAAATAATGTGCTCAATTAATATATTCGAATTTAGCGGTCACAAACTTTATACTTTTTACTTTCAACTTTAAACTTTCTTCCTCATTCTCGCCATAAAAAAACCATCGCCTTCGTATTTTCCAGGCTCAAGAAGCAACTGGTCTTCGAGCTCATAACCATGCTGTTTGAAGTAATCGACTTGACTTTCATTTTCTGAAGTAAATAAGCTGCAGGTAGAGTAGAGAAGCTGTCCGCCAGGTTTTAAAGATTTGTCGAAGAGATGAAAAAGTTCGCGCTGTAAAGCTATTTTTTCATCGAGTATATTTTGATTGATTCTATACTTAATATCGGGTTGTCTTTTCAGCGTTCCACTTCCTGTGCATGGCACATCCATACAGAGAATATTCGCTATACCTTGATATTTTTCTAACACCTTTTCTTTCGCCATATCCGTCACTACTTTATGGTCTTTCCATTTATCGATGCGAAGTCTCAGATGTTCCAATTTCTTGCGCTCACTGTCACAGGCTAGATGCAGCGGATTGACTTGTCTCGTTTTATCGATGATGTGGGTTGTTTTACCACCGTTGCCAGCGCAGGCTTCTATGATGGTATCGGATTTAGAAAAATCGATAAACTCGCCTATCAGTTGCGATCCGATGTCTTGTATTTCGAAATAGCTCTGATTTTCTTGAAAAAATTGGCGGTGCGTTTGCGTGCGATTAATTAAGCGAATACAGTTCAGTTTAAATGTTCGCTGATCTATCTTAACTTCAGAGATAACTTCATGCGGAATCTCTTGCTCTATCAATTTTTGAGCGAATTTATTCACGCTGATTAAACTCGTATTGATTCTTAAATAAATATTGCCAGGCTGCTGCATAGCCTTCAAATTATCTGAGCTATTGGGGTCTTCTTTTTGATAAATATCCCATAATGATTTAGGTAATGAAAGCCGAATGTGTTCTTCTAAATCTACATTCTGCTTCAGCGTTTCATAGTCAAGTGCATGCTCTGTCATATTGCTGACATAAGTTCCTATGACACCTTTATCATCTTGTTTACCTTGGAATTCTAGAAGTTCATAGTAACGAACGATATCATAGGCCGCTTGATAAAAATTGCGACGATCCTTGGCTCCCCATTTTTTGTGAAAGTCAACCTTCTTTTTGAGTTCATTATCTAAAACTGCACCTTGCAGGACAAGGTCCAAGACTTCTTCTAAAGCTTTGATTTGATTGGGGAATAAACGCATTTTTTAGCTAATAATTAATAGTTAATAATGAATAATTGAGGTGTTGTTAGCTCTGTACAGATAAAGTTAGCTTTCAATTTCCAACAAAACTACCTATTAGTTTCTAGTTACAAGCTAATAGTTATTATTTTTTAGCTATTCGTTATTACTTATTAGTTTCCTAGCTCTTGTCATTTCTCGCTTCCCAACGGGTCCTGGTGGTGACTCCACATGGAACCCCGCAGCTTTGAGATTCCGTTTGACTTGTCCTTTTGCACAGTAGGTTACGAGCAGGCCATTTGGGGTTAAACTATCGTACATTTTTTTAAATATTGTTTCCGTCCATAGTTCTGGCTGCGCATTAGGAGAAAAAGCATCGTAGTAGATGAGGTCAAATTTCATTTCTAGATTTAAGGAATCTATATCCATCAGGCTTTTTATGAATTGAAAGCTACTAAACGAATGCATGATGTTCCAGTCAGATTGATTTAATTGACTTAACATTAGATTCAGCTCTGTATCCTGTGTTATATATTGAAGGTATAATTCGGCATCTATCGGAAATTTTTCGATTGAATTATAATGAATTTGAAGTTGATTTTTTATAGCATATTGCCAAGTCAAGGCCGCATTGAGTCCAGTACCATAGCCCATTTCTAAGATGGAAATTTCTCTTTTAGTTTTTAACAGTTCACATAAGCCATTTTGTATGAAAACATGATTGCTCTCTGAAATAGCCCCATGAATAGAGTGGTAGGTTTGCTGAAAGGCTTCACTGTAAAGCGTAGGGGAGAGGTCTTTGGTTTGTTCTAATCGATTCATTTATTCGATAATATTGACGGTTAATACTCTTTTTGTCTCCTCCTCATTAGATAGTTGTATTCGCACATAAGGCCGAGGAATCAAGCTCTCCGCATTCTGATACCACTCGATAAAACAATAATTTCCACTAAAGAGATAATCTTCAATACCAATCTGAATAGCTTCTTCTTCATTTTTCAATCGATACCAATCCATATGATATAATTCACCCATAGGCGAGTTGTATTCATTGATAATCGAAAAGGTAGGACTGGAAAGCGGATCTGTACTTCCAAGGCAGCGGCACAAGGATTCAATGAGGGTTGTTTTACCAGCTCCCAATTCACCTTCAAAACAGAAAATGCGATATGACTCAAATTGCTTTATTAGCTTCTTAGCTAGCGATTCTAAATCAGCAAGGCTATAGTTTAAGATCATTGAATTGCGAAATTAACCAAAATGTTGGAATTCCTTGATTTTGTTTCTATACATCTAGTTACTAGCTACTAGATGCCCGAATACACAGGCAATTGGCCTTCAGATTTTAAAAGCTGAACCATATTCTCAATGTCCTTATCGACAATGGGGTCGAAAGTATCTTTGAGGGAATATCCATGATTTTTGGCAGCAAACTGATAAAAGACACATTTAAACCAGCTCTTGGATTCGCGAAGTAGTTCATAGGTGGTCCTGTTAGTTTCTCTATGGATTAATTTTACTAGCACGGGACCATCCGTAGTATATAGAGCTTTAATTTCATTTTCAAACCGATCTCTTAGCTCCTTTTCTTTTGTTTTTAAATAGCTTTTCTTCTCCTTATTGGACATATTGCTTGTGGCTTGTGCGGAGGTCTCGTATATCTGTTTAGCCATGAGCGCATATGGATAGAGCTTGATAACACGTCTTTTTAATTTTTGATAGGCTTCTTCTTCCTCTGGTGTTCGCAGTGTTCCTCTTTGTGTAATATCGACCTGAGGTAATGATTTTTTCAGTATAGTGTCGACGTTTGGATTGACACTCCTATCTATTTCAACAGTCTCTATAAACTTAACATCAGCAGGACCTTGGGCAGTCTGTGCAGATATATTCAAGGTAATTAAAGTAGATAGGAGAACTAAAAATTGTTGTTTGACAGTCATATCTTTGGTTATTACTTGTAAAATTAAACGAAACTTTTTTTATTTTATTCCTTTTGTTCATTTTTTAGATTTTATAAGTATCGAAAAGTTTAATCATACAAGCAAGGTATTTAAGCAATACTAGCATTTTAAATTGAATTTAATTATTTAAATTCAACCCAGTTAGTGATTTAGTTTAATTTTACAGCCTAAAATTAAAATCATCACTAAATCAAATTTTAAGTCTGGTTTTGTCAATATCGTTGGTTTACCAAATGTTGGCAAATCATCATTAATCAATTTTTTGCTTGAAGAGAAGCTATCGATAGTGAATAGTAAGTCACAAACGACTCGTCAGAATATTAAAGGCTTCATCCATGGCGAAAATCACCAAATGATACTTGTGGATACGCCAGGATTCATTGACGAGCCTGCCTATCAGCTACAACTCAATATGAATTCGTATATAGAGTTAGCCTTGGAAGAAGCTGATATTGTCGTTTTAGTGGTAGATAAATATAATTTACTCGATTTAAATCACCCTTTGGTGAAAGAAGTACTAAGGGTAAATAAAAAGACTTTTCTTGTCGTAAATAAAGTGGATCAGTGTTCACAAGAAGAGGTGAAAAAACTCATTTCTCATTATGAGTCATTTTTAAAACCCAATGAAATTATATGTGTCTCTGTCGAGTTAAAACTGGGGAAAGCTGGTTTGATAGATTTGTTGCTAAAACACTTGCCAATTCATCCCCCATATTATGACCATAATGATTGGACTGACCGAAATATGCGATTTTTTGCCTCTGAAATCATTCGGGAAAAGATTTTTTCTAGTTATCAAAAAGAAATACCTTATAGCACAGAGGTGGTGATAGATAAGTATAGTGAGAAATCATCAGGAGAGTCTATTATTGAGGCTATTGTCTATGTGGAAAGAGAGTCACAAAAGGCCATATTGATAGGACATCAAGCGGAAAGAATAAAAAAAATATCGGCAGATTCGCGCGCAGAAATAGAATCTTATACAGGTACTAAGATTCATTTGTTTATTTTTGTCAAAGTATTGGAAGACTGGCGCAGCAAGGATAAAATACTTGAAAAATTTGGATATTTCAATCCTAAGAAGATAGATAAGAAATGAATAAAACAGTAGCAATTGTAGGGAGACCTAATGTAGGGAAGTCAACACTTTTTAATAGATTAATCGGAGAGCGGAAAGCCATTGTAGATGATATCAGTGGGGTGACCAGAGATCGAATCTACGGGGAGGTGGAATGGAATGGAATGGTCTTTGACTTGATAGACACAGGAGGCTATGTCAGTAGCAGTCAGGATGTATTTGAGAAGGCGATTAAAGAGCAAGTAAAAATAGCTTTAGAAGAAGCCAAGGTCATACTTTTTGTAGTAGATGTCACGACTGGCGTTACTTCCTTAGATGATGATGTGGCCGATATGCTCAGAAAATCTAAGAAGGATGTATTATTAGTTGTCAATAAAGTCGATAATACGAAGCGTCTGCATGAAAGTGCCGAGTTCTATGGCTTGGGATTTGCTGAGATGTTTCCATTATCATCCATTTCGGGCTCAGGTACTGGCGAAATTCTAGATGCCGTTGTTGAAAAATTACCTAGAGAAACACCAGAAGATGAGTTAACAGAGGAAGAAATTGAAGCCAGGGCCATACCCAAGATAGCCATTATAGGCCAGCCCAATGTTGGGAAAAGTTCACTGGTCAATGCCTTGATGGGTGAAGAAAGAAATATTGTCACAGATATTGCTGGCACTACCCGAGATTCAATCTTTTCCGAGTACAAGAAATTCGACAAACATCTCGTTTTTATAGATACAGCCGGTATTCGAAGAAAAACTAAAGTACATGAAAATCTAGAGTTTTATTCTGTGATAAGAGCTATCAGATCTATCGAAGAGGCCGATGTCGTTCTCTTGATGATCAACGCACAGACTGGTATTGAGGCGCAGGACATGTCATTATTTAAAATAGTTCAGCGAAGAAGAAAGGCTATCATTATTATTGTGAATAAATGGGACTTGGTAGAGAAAGAAACCAATACTATGAAAGATTATGAAGCTAAGTTAAGGGCCAAATTAGCACCGTTTAGCGATGTTCCTATATTATTTACCTCCGTGACGGAAAAGCAACGAATTTTCAAATTGTTGGAGTTTATAGAATCCGTGTCTCAAGCTCAACGAAGACGAATACCCACTAGTAAGCTAAATGATATAATGCTAAAAGTTATAGAATCCACGCCACCTCCCTCACATAGAGGAACTTTCATAAAAATTAAATATATAACTCAGCTTCACTCCCATACGCCGACATTTGCATTTTTTTGCAATCATCCCAAATATGTCCCTGAGCACTACAAAAGTTTCTTAAAGAATAAATTGCGTGAAAACTTTGATTTCAAAGGGGTCAATATTAACTTGATTTTCAAGGAAAAGTAATTATATATTTTTAACAAAATAATGGTTGCGGTTGCCAAATAAGCTATATCTTTGCACCGAATTTTAAAACAAATAAATTTAGAAAAAATGAAAAAATTAGCACTTTTATTGACAATTGCAACATTCGCAATCACTTCATGTAATGAGAAACCAGCTGAAGAAGCTCCTGTAGAAGCAGCTGTAGAGACTACAACTGAAACTGTTACTACAGTTGATTCTACTGTTACTGCAGTTGTTGACACTGCTGTTGCTGCAACGAAGTAAGAAATAATTGGTCTATTAAGATAATTATTTAGAACGTTCTACAAAATAGACTACCCTTGGGTAGTCTATTTTTTTTTACATCCATGTAGTTATGTGGAAATTGTATATGATTATAACTTGGGACAAAGCCTTATTTTTGCGGTGAATTTAAAACAATATAAAAATGAAAAAATTAGCCCTCTTTATCTTGACTGGTTTATCCCTTGCTATTGTATCATGCAATAATGAAGAGAAAAAAACAGAAGAAGTTACTATGGATCAAGCTGTAGAGCAAATGACTCAAGCATTGGATACTGCAAATGCTGTAGCTTCTGCACCTGCTGATACAGCTGCTGCTCCAGCTGCACATTAATCATATAAGGTATATATGAATTGAAAAGGGCTTGATGACTTCGGTAATCAAGCCCTTTTTTATTTCTCGACGGCTAGGCTTCCTTTAGCTAATACCGTGAGTAGAATTGTTTTTTCATTACAATTAATAGAAGTAGGAGTTAACTGCCATACCTTTCCAGACATTTTGAAACCGTTTTGCGTGCGATTGAGGGCTTGATTTGTAGAACTGAGGCAGTAGCCTAGCAATTCATCCATCGGCATTTCAAAATTAGCTTCTAAATTCTGCTCAATTTTCCCATTAAATAACCAACTCGCAACTTTATGGAAAATATTTTTAGTCTTCATATCAAATTCTAAATTTCGCATTTTCAAAATGCGTTTCACTTCATCATAATAGATATCGCCTTGAATATATGCCTTGCCATTAAATGAGCCAGATAAATCAGTTACTATTGTCAATTTATTATCTTGACTATAGATAGCAATATCATTTACTAAAACCTTGTACTTATTATCACTGAAACTAAATTCTTGGTTTAAGAATTTCTTCTTGGCTATGCTTGTCGCCTCTGAATATGGGATGGATACTAAGGTGTTTAGTTGAAAGCTATCAAGGTTGAAAAAATTGTATCCTAGAGGTGGAATATCTCGTGCATTTGGAGTAATTAACATAGAATCAAATCCAATCGACGAAACAACTTTTAAATTTACTTTGAAGGCAGATACAATACTTGAAGCATCCTGAGTAAATGGATATGCCTCGATGCTTTGTGGTAAAAGTGCCAGCCAGGTATTGTATTCTTCAGATACTTTTTGGGGTTCTTTCAAAAGATTCCAAACATCGATCAATTGTGCTTTAAGATTCACATTCTTGCTTATTTGTTCATCAATTAGATTGGCATATTCCCCTTGTTTTTTATCCAGTATTTTCTCAACTATTGGAGTAATAGGTACTTGAAGAGATATAAAGTTTAAACTCGGCTTCTGTGACCATACATAGCCATTTTTTATTGTTTTAGTATTTAACTTCCAATCTGTAGAAATATTATATACGAGGTGAAATGACATGATAAGTCTGAATTCTGTGCTCTTATATGTATAGGCTCCAAAAGCACCTAAGCCTTTCTCAATCCATACTTTAAGCGGGATATCTAGCTTCAAGACATTATTTTTAATAGAACTCAATTTGATTTCTCCATCCTTCCATACCGTACATTTTAACTGGTCATTATTATCATCGGTGTATAAGCTATCTTTATAAATTACACCACGTATGGCCTGATTAGTCGTTTCTTCAAGATTTTTTATACTTAGTTTAAATGGAAACTGGAGGGATGATGTCTGAACTACAGTCTCTGTCTGAGCCATGGAAGACAAAGACTGTAAAACAAAAATAAATACAGTTGAAAAAAACTTCATACTACTATACAAACTTCATTTTATAGCGAGAGTTTATTATTCCTTTTTTGATATCTTCTAATTTTCGTTTAATCAATTGTTTTTTTAGAGGTTTTATTTTTTCTACGAATAATATTCCTTCTATATGATCATATTCATGCTGAATAACCCTTGCGGTAAAGCCAGTAAACTCCTTTTCTATGGGCTCCATTCTTGCATTGTAGTAACGAATTTTAATGGTCTCCTTGCGTTCTACATGCCCATAAACATTGGGAATACTGAGGCAGCCCTCTTCCAGTGAAATAGTATTTCCCGATTCTTCTATCATTTCGGCATTGATAAATACCTCTTTGATTCCCTCTTCTGATTTTTTTTTGCGCTCATCATCTGCATTTAATTTACTACTATCTATTACGAATAATCTAATAGATAATCCTACTTGAGGTGCAGCTAAACCCACACCTTTGCAGAAATACATTGTTTCAAGCATATCTGATATGATTGGCTGAAGTTTATCTGCACTTAGTTCTACTGGTTCAGCTTTCTTTTTGAGCACTGGTTGTCCAAAGGCGTATATTGGAAATATCATTTGATAAAATTTGATTTTAATTCTAAGTAATTTTGTAAAATTATGACGGCTGATACCACATCAATATTTGATTTATTTTTTCTCTTCTCCTTGCCCACCCCACTATCTATTATAGATTGAAATGCTATTTTAGAAGTAAAACGCTCATCTATTTCTTCAATATATTTGTTTGGAAAAACCTGATGTAAGACAGTTTTGAATTGATTGATATCCTTGGCAATATCATTTAACTGGTTGTTCAGCTTTAATGGTTTGCCCAAAACAAAGCCTTCAACTTCTTGCTTTTCACAATAGTTTTTTAAATATACTAGTAGGTCGGTAGTTTGGACAGCCTCTAAATGTGTAGCTATAAGTTGCATTGGATCTGTAACAGACAATCCGCAGCGCTTTTTTCCATAATCAATTGCTAGTATTCTCACGCTAGGTTCTATTTTACATATATTTTGAAATATACAGAACGTTCTTTAGGATTGGTATTTCCGAATACAGATAGCTTATTCATAATAAATCCATGTTTACCACTGCTATTAAATTTCACTGTCACAAGGCCAGTATCACCTGCCGCTATGGGTTTGTTGTCATAACTTGGCACAGTACAGGCACATGAAACCTTTATATCAGTAATAAAATAAGGTTTTTCGCCCGTATTAATAAATTTGATATTTTTTGTTATAACTTTGTTTAAAGCAATTGTATCAAAATCATATTCATTTTGAAGGAAATTGATGGTAGTGGGATTTTGGAAAAAATAATCATTATTCTCCTCTGCAAAAATTGGATTTTGCTTCTTTTTATATTCAAAATCTTCTTTATTTATCTCATCTAAGGAGATAGTCCCATTTTCTTTCATAGAAAATTTTTCCTTATATATAAAATAAGCTAAGGATAGACAAGTGATAAAAAGCACTACTGTGGCTAATTTCCAAATATTTTGCATAAATCATTTAATCCACAAAGTTAAAAAAAATATGGAAATAAACTCGAACTCTTTATTTTAGTAGTCCTTTGAACTCATCGTATTTATAACCCTTTCCTAAAAGAAAGCGTATCAACTTAGCCTTAGCTTCCTGTTTTTCATTCATTAGAATAAGTGTATTCCACTTTTTTTCGAGTAGAATGGTTAAATTTGACTGATACATTTCTTGATCTAGTTCTTCAAAAACTAGTTTAATAATAGAATCTTTTATGCCTTTTTTCATCAAACCAAATCGAATTTTTTCTAAGCCATCTTTCTTGAAATTGACTTTTGAGCGCATATATGCTCTTACATAGCGCTCTTCATCTAGGAACTGGTTATCAATCAGTGATTCTATCAGTGAAGGGTAGTAGAGGGACGGAATTTTAAGGCTGTACATTTTAGTCTTGACTTCGGAAATGCAGCGTTCCTGATAGGCGCAGTAGTTCTCTAGTTTTTCTAGCCATTTTTGATATTCCTCGTTCGGCATGTGTCCTAATTTTTCCATAATTTATAACAATATATGCCAAATGAAATGAAACCACAAATAAAAGAAGGTAAGCTATAATATTTACTGCCAAATTGAAAAAAATCAACAAGCATCCAAGTGGAGTTAGCCATAATCCAAAATAATACTGCCAAATTAACCCAAAACTCATTTTGATCTTTCGTTATAATTAAAATCCAAATGGCAGCAGCTATCGTGGGCAAAATCAAAAAGCTTCCCAATATTTGGAACTCCATAGCCCAGCATAAATCTTTTATGAGCCAAAGAAGGACATGAAAATTTTCTAATATTCTTCTATCCATTGCTTTTTAGTTTTTGGACTATTTATTCTTGTACTTGACAAGAACGGCCGCTACTTTACCAACCTTGATAGGTGACTCAATGAATACAGGAAGTCTCTGCTCATCATCTGTCAAATATACCCGCATTTTATCCACTTCGGAAAAAATCCGACCACCGATTAAATTGGGTTGTAAAACTAAGCAATTATAATCCCCATTTTCAGTGGAGACTAGCTGCCTACCATGGTATTTAATACCTACATAGAATACCTCATTATCTAAAAAAATTGGAAAACTATACTGTTCCCCGCTATCTAATTTATTATAGTCTAGAGTTCTACAATAAAGTATGGCAGAAATTATATCCTGTGTGTTTGATGGAATCGACATGGTATCAATGATATGCGCACTTTTAGAGTCTTGAATTTCTATTATTACTTTCTGGTTTTCGTGAATAAAGTTGAAGTCATTGTGGATTTTAAAGCCTCCCTCATTAACTCTTCGGAGAAAGAATTTTGGTAAACACGTGCTGGTCTCCATGACTGTTGCATATTCATCTCTTACTTTGTAAAATATATCAAATGCTGGTGCGGTGCTGCCTTTAGCGATTAAAACGGTATGGTGTTTATCGTCCACCGAACGTTCGCTCAGTTCAAATATTACGTTTCCTGCGGTGACCCATGCTTCACTAAATTTATAAATAAGCCGATACTTAAAATATTCTCCAGATTTGAATTGATTTGTAGGCAATAAATCTGTACTCCTGGTCTGGGTGAAGCTTGTGGTATAAAATAGAATAAAGAGTATAAAAAAAGTGAGCGTTTTCAAGCTTTAGTTTTGTGTTTGGCAAAGTTCTATGAGACTTCCACCTGTAGACTTTGGGTGAAAAAAAAATACTAATTTATTGGCTGCTCCAATTCTGGGAGCATCTTGAAGGGGCACAAAACCCTCCTTTTTCATTCGTTCTATATCCGCGTATATGTCCTTGACTAGAAATGCCATATGATGTATGCCTTCTCCCTTTTTCTCTATAAATTTAGAAATAGGAGAATCTAAACTGATACCTTCCAGCAATTCAATTTTGGAGTCTTGCCCTGTTTTAAAAAAAGCAACTTTCACCTTTTGACTTTCCAAGGTCTCTTCAAAATAAGTAGTCGTTTGTAAGATTTTTTCATACATTTTTTTTGCCACTTCAATATTCTTGACTGCTATTCCTATGTGGTCAAATATCATTTTATATTATTTTTATATTGTTTTTGAGTCGTGTTTCAATGGTTAATATGGTCATTGGTATTCACTGCAAATATAACTCTTAGGATGATTAAACAAATTGGGTAAAGGATAACAAAGCGCAATAGATACAAACAAGACGGTCATCAAAAAATGACTCAAATTTATTTAAATCTTTTCCATATTTGAGATTTGGTAATAAATAAAACCTTGCCAGTTACTATGAGTTTATCAGGCCCGGACATTTTTAAAAAACCATTATATTCCTTACCTGCATCTGCTTTGTATATTTTTCCTCCTTCCCATTTGTCTCCTTTTTTCTTCATATTAGATATGATAATCATCCCTACAAGAGACTTGTTCTTTCTATCGCCATCGCAGACTTCACATACAGCGTTTTGAGGCTTAAGTAACAATCGCACTATTTTTCCATATAGTTTCCCATCTTTTTCAAAAACCTCGACATGAGATTTTTCTTTTCCGGTTTCATCATCTATAGTTACCCATGTTCCTACTGGTGAATAGCTCTGGGCATAGCTAGAGAGCGAATAGATTATAGTGATAAGTAACAATATTAGGCGCATAATTCCCGAATTTTAGAGACTAAGATATACTTTTTTACTTATTTATTGGGCTATTTTTTTATTATGCCGTCTGCCGCATTGAATCATTTATTATTAACATCTGCTTTAGATTTTTAATCTATTGTATTTGGTTTTTACTTATTTTTGACAAAACTTACTTAATATGCCTCGCCCCGTCAGGTCTTCCCACCTGACATTTTCCTACATTTTATAAAAGCCGCTAGATTCCACCTAACTCGGTCATGATAAAGGTTAAAAAGATGGATTTTGACGCACAAAAGACTTTTGCATTATCTAGGGAAATAATTTTTATCTTTGTACGAAGATATGACAACGATAGAATTGAAGGAACAGATTGTGGGTAGGTTACAAACTACTGATGATAACGATTTATTAGAAGCATTGCTTAGTCTTTTAGAATTTGAGATAAACGAACCAGAAGACTATATTCTTAATGAACATCAAGTAAAAGCCATTGAAATTAGCAGAAATCAAATAAGGAATGGAGAATTCTATTCTGAGGAGGAAGCTGATAAAATCACGGATGAATGGTTAAAAGGATAGTATGGTCAAAGTTTGCCTTGGAAAATAAACTAGAGATTCTAAAGTATTGGAATCACCGAAATAAATCCAATGTATATAGTAAAAAACTGAACAAACTATTTATTTCATATACTCGATTGATAAGAGATTATGAATCATTAGGTAGAAAAACGAGTGACCCTAAGGTGCGATTTATTATAATTTCGAACTACTTGATGTTCTTTGAAGTGCATAAAGAGGAAATTCATATACTACATATTTGGGATACAAGGAGAAATCCTGAAGATTTAATTTACGAATTAAATAAGTAACTCTCGCCCCCGTCAAGTGTTCTCACCTCACATCTCTCGATAAACCCATGATTCTGCCCAAACCATCCACGAAGCGAGTCATAAATCTATTCTCACATATCTTCCTTAAAACACCAAAACCACAGCATGATGCCGTGGCTCTGATACTATTATACCGTATAACAAATAATTATAGGTCAATAAAAATTGACCTATTTATTTGTAGCACGGTATTATATTTCAAATGCTGACAGAATCGTCAGTACCAAAATTGATTGCGTTAATTTTATATTATAAATCAATGTCGTTTAGATAAGAAATACGAATGCTGCGTGAGACACGCAGCATGGCGAACTGCAATGGTTCGTGTCCCCACGAACCAAACACGAACTAAACGACATTGTATCATAAATGGCATAATGACAAAATTCACCGAAGTTCAATTATACGCTAGGTGGGGTATTGCTGCCGCCTGTATTCGGGAAAAACTGGCGCAGATAGGCTTGCTTCTCGGTATACCCTGAGGCAGAGGTCGATGCTTTATACTTCGTATAGTCATAGTCTGTCAGAGAATCTTGATAATTGTCATAGTCATGTACGATTTTAAAATCCGTAATCATACGGAGTAGATTCTCTATTTTATCTGCACGGGTGTCCGCAAACTTGCGGTCATCGTAGTCTGCTTGGAACTCTGTCCAGTCCACATCTGGACTTTTGAGGTCTGGCTGTGTAGTGGCGTAGTCTAGCACACCATTTACGAAGAGTTTGTTCTTCTCATTGATACTCCCGAAGCGGGAACGCTCTTCATCCGTTAGATTGGTCGTGATGTTTGTAGCTATAGCTAGTAAATCTGCTAGGGCTTTGTCAAAATCTGTAATTTGCGTGGCGGTAATGTGTTTTTTACCTAAGTTGTTAATCGGCATGGTAGTAAAATTTTAAAAGTGAATAATTAGTTTTCACCTATAAAACGCTAAGCCATATCGCTTTAGTATTTTATACCATGTATGCATAAAAAATAAACCAATATGTTTTGGGTATAATACCGTGCTTGAAGTAGTTTCGGTCATTTTTTTGACCGATTACTAATTCATATACGGTACAAAAAATCGTAAAAAAATAAGTGTTTACCTCCTTTAACGTAAAATTTTACGTCCAATCGAGGTCATTTTACCCTCTATCGAGGTCTAGATAACCTAATGGGGGTAAAACGACCACAGCAAAGGGGTAAAACGACCACACCTAAAGGGTAAAGCAACCACGGTTCAGTGGTAAAATTTTACCTTCTATCATGGTCTCTATACCCCTAATGACTTAAAACGACCACGATAGAAGGTAAAACGAGGGGTTTTGACATTACATAATTTATTAAAATGTTTATAGAAATGTATTTTATCTTTGCTTCGAACAAAAGTAAAAATGTACGGAGCTTGAATTCAGTGGTTTTTTGTGTGATATTATACCGATGTGTTTGGATATGGGCTATGTATTGTTTGTATTCTAGATTTAGTAGTAATCGATCATAATCAACATTTAATAGATCTAATCATACATTTAATTCTAAGTGCAAATTATGGAAAATAGAGACGGGGTATTTAAGCAAATATTTATTGGCGTATTAATTGCGGTAGTAAGTGCTTTTATAATTTGGAAACTTGGATTTAATCAGACTGAAAATTTGAAAATTAATCAAAACTCAACAATTAAGCATTCTAATAATACCGATGAACAAAGAAGTAATTATGAAAATAAGCAAGAAACAATTCCGGTTGTAGCTGAACAGAACTATCAGATTTCACCTACAAATGAAAGAATTACTGATGAAGAAACTGGTGAACTATTTAAAATAGTTGGATTGTGGGAGACAAATGTAAAAGAATTTAATATGCAAATTCAAATTAAAGTGAATTTAGAATCTAATGGAATAGCTACCTACAATGTACTAACTTCAAATGGAGTAAATACTTTTAATAGTAGCTGGAAATATTCAAATGGATATTTAATTGAGCAGTTTCCAGATGGCGGATATGGGAAAGGTAAAGTAACTTGGATAGATGGAAATACATTCGAATTAACTATTGTTGACAATGGAGTCCCAGCCTATTCAGGCATAAAAAGAATTTATGTAAGACTATAATTAATTATGAGGTAAAAATTAACTTTCCACCAGCCAAGGAAAATACTCAAAAGACCATTTCATAAACTAGCCTTAATATTTACTATAAGTTTTTTGGTTTTTAACCTAATTTGCCCAACTATAAATTTCGCTCCGCAAGGTGTTCCCACCTGAAGACTATCTAAATAATACCCCCCTTGATTCCAGCATAGCTATGAAAACACATATTTAAAATACAAAAAAATAGCCCAAAAGAACTATTTTTATCTTTATAAAAAAAATAAACATTAAAATAACAAATATAATACTCCAAAAATAGCCAATTTTTTATGCGTTAGGTATCACATAAAAAATCGATTCAAAGAAAAATGGAATACTTTTTACCTTATAGCGTCTATGAGGCCAAGGTCAACACAAAAGTATACTGCATAGCCATAAATCACCGCGCTTTGTGGCTTTTTTTTGTATAGGCTATGCGGATACTTTTATAAGAGTTGCCTGCTATGCTACCAAAACTCCTCACTATAAACCATAAAATATGACATTCAAAGAATTTTACAATCGATTTGGACTTACAGAATATCCATTTTCAATTTTTACAACTGAAAATGAAAAAGAAAAATTCTCTAAAACATTTATTAAACCTAATGATTATGAAACAATATCCGAGAATTTTTCTCAAAAAAATTCAATTTTACTTACAGGAGATAGAGGAACAGGAAAGACTGCTATAATTAAAGATTTTATAGCTAAACTAAATACTGATAATTCTATTACAAGCCATATTATTGATTTTTCACAACTTAAAATAGACTATGATTTAAAAGACTTTTACAATTTTTTAATTAGCAATATAACATTTGATTTATTCTCTTCCTTAACAGACAAGACAGCAAGAATTGATAAGCTAGAAAAAGATGAAAAAATCTTATTGTGTTATTTGCTTAAAAACTACGTTCCACAAATTTCAAAAGGTCAATTAAGTGATAAGATTAAAAAAATACAAGTTTCTTGGTTTAAAAGAAATTATAAGAAAATTGAGAATATAGTTAGAGGTGTATTTAATTATGGTGCTACGACTGGTGGAGCATTTATTGATGAATATATTGCAAAACATTTCACTGGACTTCCACCATTAAGTGAAAGTATAAAAATTAATATGAGAGTCCGCATTTATACCACTAAATTGAGTTAAGCAACAGATTATCAAATTTATTTGTATAATTTCTTCGGTTGAGTTTGAAAGCGAACTCATTCAAGTATTCCTGTAGGTATCGCTCTTTCACCACATGGTAAA
>JAJTHM010000099.1 GCA_021297855.1 Sphingobacteriales bacterium
AGTCCACTACAAAATTGTTTTCCAAGATAATTTATCCGAAAAGTAAGTTGAAAGTTCAGTTATTGCTATGCGCTCTTGTGCCATGGAGTCTCTTTCTCGAATAGTAACCATCTGATCCGTAAATGTATCGTAATCTATGGTAATACAATAAGGCGTCCCGATGGCATCTTGCCTTCTATATCTTCTTCCTACGGCATCTTTTTCATCATAGACTACATGGTAGTCTAGTTTGAGTTGATTAACTATTTCTCGCGCTTTTTCAGGAAGACCATCTTTTTTCACCAATGGCAATATAGCTATTTTTATAGGCGCTAAAACGGGTGGTATTTTCAAGACTATTCTAGTATCGTTTTCCAATTTTTCTTCGGTGTATGCCGACGAAAAAACCGCTAAAAACAATCGATCCAAACCTATAGATGTCTCCACTACATAAGGCACATAGTTTTCATTTAATTCAGGATCGAAGTATTGCAGTTTCTTTCCTGATAATTCTTGATGCTGCTTGAGATCGAAGTCTGTTCGAGAATGAATCCCTTCTAATTCTTTAATTCCAAATGGAAACTCAAACTCAATATCCACTGCAGCATTGGCATAGTGCGCAGTCTTTAGGTGATCGTGAAATCTATATTTATTCTCTCCTAAACCAAGTTTTTTATGCCAGTTGATTCTCGTATTTTTCCAGTATTCATAAGCTTCCATTTCTGTGCCAGGTCGGACGAAATATTGCATTTCCATCTGTTCGAATTCACGCATACGAAAAATGAACTGACGCGCAACGATTTCATTTCTAAAGGCTTTGCCTATTTGAGCTATACCAAAAGGTATACGCTGTCTAGAAGTATTTAAAACATTGAGAAAATTGACGAAAATACCTTGAGCCGTTTCTGGTCTTAAATAAATCGTATCTGCACCTTCTGCGACCGAACCCATCTGCGTGGAGAACATCAAATTGAACTGACGAACATCCGTCCAGTTTCTACTGCCACTAATAGGGCAGACGATTTCACAATCTTCGATAATTTTCTTGACTTCTGCTAAATCAGCATCCTCCAAAGCTTTTTTAAATCTAGCTTCCACAGCATCTCGCTTCTCCTTATTCTCCAGAATGCGTGGATTTGTTTCTCTGA
The DNA here is from genome assembly GCA_021297855.1 of Sphingobacteriales bacterium. Classification (GTDB taxonomy): domain Bacteria; phylum Bacteroidota; class Bacteroidia; order Chitinophagales; family JADJOU01; genus CHPMRC01. The sequence continues at coordinate 1,128 of JAJTHM010000099.1, forward strand.
ATAATTTCTCATCAAAACTCTCTCCAAAACGCTTTCTCGATTTCTCGACTTCTTTTTCGATTTTATCATCGATTTTAGCCATGTAGTCTTCTATCAAGACATCTGCTCTGTATCTTTTCTTGCTGTCTTTATTGTCTATCAATGGATCATTAAATGCATCCACGTGCCCACTCGCTTTCCATACCTTTGGATGCATAAATATGGCCGTATCAATGCCCACAATATTCTCATGCATTTGTACCATCGATTTCCACCAATATTCTTTTAAATTGTTCTTAAGTAGTACCCCATTTTGACCATAGTCATAGACTGCACTCAAGCCATCATAGATATCACTCGATGGGAAAATAAAACCGTATTCCTTGCTGTGGGAAATAATATTTTTAAATAAATCTTCGCTCATAAGGAAGCAAATATAGGTTTATCTAGCCACGAATTCCCGAATTTTTATACCATTGATTCACGTTGTTTATATATCGTGCTGGGTTCTGATTCATATCATTTTGGAAGTAAAGGGTTAAATTAATTTTTTTAGCTTACTTTCTTAAAAAACCCTAAATTTACCCTTCTAAATTCAAGAAATAAAAAATGTCCAATCTAAAACCGACCAATTATCCAGCCCTTAGCACCTTAATTACCGTATTTTTTTTCTGGGGCTTTATTGCTGCCGGCAATAGTATATTCATACCTTTTTGTAAGCATAAATTTCACTTAGACCAGTTCCAGAGTCAACTAGTGGATACGGCCTTTTACTTTGCTTATTATGTAGGTGCCCTGTTTCTTTTTATACTCAGTAGTCTTTTTAAGAAAGATATTGTCGGTTCATGGGGATATAAAAAGAGTATAATTTATGGTCTTCTCTTTTCTGCTTTGGGCGCAGCCACAATGATTTTAGCGGTCAATCAAAATTCATTTCCTCAGATGTTGTTTGGATTGTTTGTAGTGGCATTAGGCTTCTCCTTGCAGCAAACAAGTGCCAATCCATTCGCCATACTTCTCGGAGACCCTGCTACCGGCAATACAAGAATCAATCTAGGTGGAGGTATCAATTCTCTGGGGACTACGATAGGACCCTTGGTAGTCGCTTTGGCCTTATTTGGCTCAGCCAGTGCGGTCAGTGACGAACAAATACAAGGTCTTGAATTATCTAAAGTAGTCCTCCTATATTCCTGCGTGGGGGCTCTTTTTATAGGTGCTGCCGCCTTATTTGGCTTTTCATCTAAGGTGCCAAACCAAATAAACAACGAAGTTCCCGAAAATTCAAACAAAGCCCTTTATAGTTTATTATTGATCACCGCTTTATTGGTTGGCTGTTTTGTTTCTGTATTTTCCACTTACCAGCCATCAACAGAATTTATAGATAACACAGCTTTAGAAGAAACTAGATTTTTATGGATATTAGCTGCTCTCGGTATCGTAGTCTTGGGGCTACCTTTTCTTTATTTTCTCTCTTCTAAAAACAAAGAAGGTTGGGGTGCAATACAATTTCCGCAATTGACCTATGGTATGGTGGCCATTTTCGTCTATGTAGGCGTGGAGGTAACGGTAGGATCGAATCTTGGAGAGTTGCTGAAGCAGCCAGAATTTGGCGGTTATTCTGCTTCTGAGATTGCCCCATTTATAGCTATGTATTGGGGGAGCTTGATGATAGGAAGATGGACTGGAGCTATCGCTGCATTGTCTTTTTCTGATATTCTAAAAAACAAATTGAAATTTATCATTCCATTCGTCGCATTTGGGGTGGTCCTATTGCTTACTTACCTAGCTGGACATAAAGTGGAAATGCTATACCTGTATGTTATCTGCGTGGCAGCGCAGATGGTAGTTGCCTATTTAGGTAAGGATAAACCAGCCAAGACGCTTATTTATTTTAGTTTATTCGGACTTGTTGCTATGCTCATCGGCCTTCACACGCAAGGTCCAATTGCAATCTATGCTTTCCTATCGGGTGGATTGGCATGCTCTGTCATGTGGCCAAGTATTTTTTCCTTAGCCATTTCAGGTCTTGGGAAATATACCACTCAGGGTTCTGCCTTCCTCATCATGATGATACTCGGTGGCGCTATCATTCCACCTATTCAAGGGAAATTCGCCGATATTGTTGGAATCCATTCATCCTTCTGGGTGGCAGTCAATTGCTTTTTATTTCTTGGATGGTATGGGTTTTATGTAAAAAGGATATTGAAGAAAGAGGGGGTGGAATAGGAAAATCAAAATATAATATATATGAAACATACAATAACAATATTCGCATTATTTGTTTTATCATCAACTCAAGCACAAGAAAATATAGACACCATTTTCTACGATGCATCATGGTCTAAAACCGACATTAAGGAAAATATAAAGTATTATCGCTTGGCGACTAAGACAGAGAAAGGTTTTGAAATTGTCGATTACTATGTCAACGGTGGAGTGCATTCTACAGGTTCTATGTCGACCTTAGATTCCAATTTTAGAATCGGCAACTTTAAGTTTTTTAATAAAAAGGGGACGCTAGAAAGCGAAGGTAATTACCATCAAAATTTGAAGGATGGCCTATGGAAAACTTACCACGATGACGGTAAAATAAAATGGGAAATGAACTTTAAAGAAGGTAAACTCGAAGGTAAACTTTTTTCCTATTATTCGACAGGAATTAAAAAAAGAGAAGACAATTACAAGATGGATTCATTAATAGCTGGAGAGTGTTTTTCGAAGGAAGGTGAGAATGTAGACTACTATAAGTTTGAAACTATGCCCGAGTTTCCTGGAGGGGATGATAGTTTAATGAGATATTTGATGTACAACGTTAAGTATCCAAGCTATGCACTTGAAAATGATATTCAAGGTACTGTTCTCGTTCGATTTGTAGTTTTAGAAAATGGAGAGGTAACTGCTGTTGAAGTAGCTAAATCTATAGACTCTTCCATAGATAATGAAGCCTTGCGAGTGGTTCGTTTAATGCCTAAATGGGCACCTGGAAAGCAAGATGGGGAATTTGTCCCCGTATACTTTGATGTACCTGTTAAATTTACTCTAGTGGATTAAAGTGGACGAATAGCAAGTATTTTAAGTATTATACAAAGTATAAAGAACTCTATTGTTGGTTTTGTTTTTTAAAATAGTTGAAACAAATTTTTATTATTGCTATGAAAATAAAAATCTTAGGCGGAAATTAGTAAGGTGGAAATTAATTGGAAAAATAAATTTATTGAGTGATTTAAACCCCGTTAGGCGAAGTTTGTGAATATGTCTTGTAATAAGTAAATTTGTAATTTGTCAAAGAAAACTGAGGTAGCTAACTAATAAGATTATAAATATATGAGCAAAAAATCACTAAACAGAAAAGATGCACAGAAGTATATAATTGTCAGTAGAGACAATGGAAAAACAGATCAAGAAATTTATAACGAACTATCAGAACAGTATTACGATAAAAAATCTGTTGCCATATTAATTACGGAGACTATCACTTCAGAGAATAAGAAAAAGTATAATATTTACAACAACATCCTAATTGGACTTATAGGACTTGCGATTCTCTTCAAGCTTTTTATGGTTTTTAGTTTAACCATTCAATCGGGAGAGCTTTGGATACTTTTGTTTGCATTATTTATACCTCTTTTGGCGGGTTACTTTATTTATGGAATATTAAATTATCAAAAACCAATTTATAGATTTTGCGGTATTATGACAGGTCTTGGTTTCTTGCAGAACATGAGAAAATTAGATAGCACTTCTGATATTTTGATTAATTTAATTTTCACGGTCGCTATTGTTGGATTATCAATTTACCTTGACAGTGCAATGTTTCCTGACTATAACCCTAAAGGTTTAATAAAAGAAAGCAATGGTGATTATATTCTCCCTGTTAATAATTAGATTTTTACTAAAACATACTCCTTCCCTTCTTAATTCTCCCTTTTACCAATATTTAAATAGCAAAAAGGCAGAGATTTGATAAATTTGCCAACTTTGCGACTAGCTCAAACCTCGTTTTCAGACAATCTGACATAAATAACAGGTTTTGAATGATGTTTGAGATTAGAAAAGTAAGAAATACAGAAAAATTATTATTCATCGTTAGTAAAATATAGAATGTTAAACCTCATCAGCAAGTCCCTAACCAAAATAATGGGCGGGAGCAAACAAGACAAGGATGTGAAAGCCGCTGCGCCGCTTGTCGTTAAAATCAATGAAGTTTTCCAAACCCTTTCGGGTCTTTCCAATGACCAGCTCAGAGGGAAAACGACAGAGTTCAAGAAAAGAATTGCAGACTATGTATCCGAACTAGATACTGCTATGGCAGAATTGAGAAAAAACGCCACCGAAGAAGAAGACACCTTTCAGAAAGAAAAATATCTCAATAAAATAGATGAGCTCGTCAAAGAAAAAGACCAGCACTTAGAAGAAGTATTGATGGAGATACTTCCAGAAGCTTTCGCTGTGGTGAAAGAAACAGCGAGACGTTTCTCTGAAAATACAAATTTGACTCTAACTGCCAATGAACTCGATAAGGAACTAGCCGTTTCGAAAGGTCATGTGACGATTCAAGGTAATCAAGCAACCTATCAAAACCATTGGAAAGCTGCAGGAAATGAAGTGCATTGGAATATGGTACACTATGACGTACAGCTCATAGGAGGTATTTCCCTTCATCAAGGCAAAATAGCGGAAATGGCAACGGGTGAGGGAAAAACTTTAGTAGCTACGCTGCCTGTTTACCTCAATGCTTTGACAGGATTAGGGGTTCATATTGTGACAGTCAATGATTATTTGGCACTCAGGGATAGTGAGTGGAATGCGCCTATTTTCAACTTTCTAGGTCTGAGAGTAGATTGTATCGACCAAACTCCGCCGAATAGCGACCGAAGAAAATTGGCCTATAATTCAGATATCACCTATGGTACGAATAACGAATTTGGGTTTGACTACTTGCGCGATAATATGGTGGAATTCACGGAAGAACTCGTGCAGAAAAAACATCATTATGCCATAGTCGATGAAACGGATTCTGTATTGATAGACGATGCGCGTACGCCATTGATCATCTCTGGTAGAGTCGATATGACGGATAAAGACGAAGTGCTTTTCAATTTGCTCAAGCCGCGTATAGCCCGAATCATGGATCAGCAAAAACAAATCGTTAATAAAATATTCAATGAAGCTAAGACCTTGATAAGTGAAGGAGATTTATCCGATACTGGAGGAGGTATGGCCCTTTTGAGAGCGCATAGGGGATTGCCTCGTTACACGCCATTGATTCGCTACCTGAGTGAAGAAGGAAGCAAACAGATACTCCTGAAGACCGAAGGTCGTTACTTACAGGATAATCAAAAGGATATGCCTAAAGTAGACGAGCCATTGTTATTCACTATAGATGAAAAAAATAACTCAGTAAGCTTGACTGATCGAGGGATAGATATGATAACTACAGGTGGGGAAGAAAAAGATTTCTTTGTTATTCCAGATCTAGGTACAGAATTTGGTAAGGTGGATAAATCTGAGTCCACTCCACAAGAAAAACTAAAAAAGAAAAATGACATTATGCAAAACTTCCGTGAAAAATCGGAGAGATTGCATGTAGTCACTCAGTTATTGAAGGCTTATACATTATTTGAAAAAGACATACAGTACGTGGTCATGGACAATAAAGTGAAAATCGTCGATGAAAATACAGGTCGTATCATGGATGGAAGACGCTATAGTGATGGACTGCACCAAGCTATCGAAGCCAAGGAAAATGTCAAGGTAGAGGCTTCATCTCAAACCGTAGCTACTATTACTCTTCAAAACTATTTCCGGATGTACCACAAACTAGCTGGGATGACTGGTACTGCAGAGACGGAAGCTAAAGAGTTTTGGGATATTTATAAGCTCGATGTCGTTACCGTTCCGAGCAATAAACCACTTTCTAGGAAAGATAGAAATGACCTTATTTATAAAACAAAGCGAGAAAAATACAATGCCATTATTGACCAAATTATAGCTTATCAAGAGGCTGGAAGACCAGTACTAGTAGGAACTACAAATGTCGAGGTATCTGAACTATTGAGTAGATTATTGACCGTTAGGAAAATAAAACACAATGTACTTAACGCGAAGCAGCATAGCCGAGAAGCAGATATAGTAGCAGAAGCAGGAAAAGCAGGCTCGGTCACTATAGCTACCAACATGGCCGGTCGTGGTACAGATATTAAAATCAGTGATGAAATTAAAGCAATTGGAGGTTTGGCTATAATAGGCTCAGAAAGACACGAATCCCGACGTATAGACCGACAGCTGAGAGGTAGAGCGGGCCGACAAGGAGATCCAGGAGAATCTGTTTTCTATGTATCTTTGGAAGATGATTTGATGCGTATTTTCGGTTCGGATAGAATATCTAAAGTCATGGATACATTAGGACTGAAAGAGGGTGAGGTGATTGAGAGCGGACTGATTACAAAGCAAATAGAAAAGGCGCAGACCAAGGTGGAAGAAAACCACTTCGGCATGCGTAAAAGATTATTGGAGTATGATGATGTCATGAATGCACAGCGCGATGTCATCTACAAACGCAGACGCAATGCCCTATTAGGAGATAGATTGCAGATTGATATAGAAAATATTATCTATAACGTCATCGCTGATATCGTGCAGCACAATAAAACCCCTCTGAATTACGAAAACTTCAATATAGAATTATTGCAATATTTCGGAATAGAAAGTCCTATTTCTGAATCTGATTTTTCTGAAAAGTCAGCCAATGATTTAAACAATTCTCTGCTCCACCTCATTCAGGAAAACAGAAAACAAACGGCACACAATCTTATCCAAAACATTTACCCTGCCTTTGAAAATATAGCGAAAAACCAACCTCATATAATCAATGTCATTCTGCCTATTGAGGTGAATGGTCAGGAAATAAATATATTCTGTAAACTATCTGAAGCATTGGCTACCAAGGGTCTATCTATCCCTAGAGATGTCGAAAAATCTATTGTGCTTTCCAATATCGACGACTTGTGGACCAAACACTTGCGCGAAATGGATGAATTGAAGCAGTCTGTTCAAAATGCCGTGTGGGAGCAGAAAGACCCGATAGTCATCTATAAGAAAGAGGCCTTCGATTTATTTCAAAAAATGATTATGAATTCCAACTTCATGTTGGCTCAACTTTTGGTCAAATATAAACTAAAAGAAGAACAGAAGGAATTCAAAGCAACTACACAAGTGCAGCATTCTAGTAAGGTAAGAGATATACAATCAAACAGTGCCGCTTTTGAAAATGAAGATTATGGTGCGAATGAAAATGATAGGATGAACCCTCCAAAACGGGAACCCATTCGCGTTGAAAATCGGGTAGGGAGAAATGATCCTTGTCCATGCGGAAGTGGAAAAAAATATAAAAATTGTCACGGATAGCCCTTATAAAATCTATATTTGGAAGGCACTTTGAAACGATATCTTATTAGTAAAAGAAAATAAGAGCTAATTCAGTTTATCTAGTTTACATTAAACATACAGCCTAATTGAAATATGGTATTGTTAATGCCTCTATTAGGGCTGCTAAGATTTGCATTACTCAAGTGGCGGATACCAGCACCAATAAAAATAAAGGCCGAAGACTCTACCTTGGCAATGAGACCTAAAGAGGCATTATCTGAAAAAATAAAACCTGTATTTTGCCTTAACGGTGCATTACTTAAATAGTGAGGCCCAAGACTCAGTTGGCAATACATCCTCAATTCATCCCAAAGGAATTTGTGGTGGATTATAGCTCCAATATTTAGTCCTAATTCATTGCCGATTCGAGCTATGGGATCATCATTATCCAAATAAAATTCAGTCACTCCGAAATGAGGATTCAACATCAGATCCACACCCCATTTCTTTTTTGCTACTAGTTTTCTATAGTAGTTCAGATTAAAAAGACTTATTTGATATCTATAACTTACATCTAAAAGTAGCTGATTTCCATAAGTGTATGAAAATGCAATCTTATGTTTCTTTTGCCAATCATCTTGCGCCAAGAGGATAAACGGACCAATAAGAAACAAAAATATGTATAAAATTCTCACGCTCGCGCAAATGGTAAGCAGCAAATCTATGTTAAAAGTAAAAAGGAATTAACCTAAATAAGACTTCAACAGTTTACTTCTGGAAGCCGCTCTAAGTTTTATAATGGCTTTATCCTTGATCTGACGAACCCGCTCTCTTGTGATGCCGAGCTCTTCGCCTATATCCTCCAGACTCATAGGGTGGTCTATGCCGATACCATAATATAATTTAACTATTTCTCGTTGACGGAAGGTCAATGTAGACAATGATCGCTCAGTTTCTTTTCTCAAAGAATCAATATACTCCATATGGCTATCTGCAAAGTCTGCATTATCATTTTGAAGTACATCTGATAGAGAACTAGACTCGCCTTCAATCAATGGTGCATCCAAAGAGGTATGTCGAGACGATAGTTTTAATGTTTGTTCAATTTCTCTCTGAGGAATACCTAAGTAGATGGAAAGCTCTTCTACACTTGGTTCACGATCGTATTCCTGTTCTAAATGAATAAGTGCCTTTCTGATTTTAGAAAGTGAGCCTACTTTATTTAGAGGCAGACGAACTAGTCTAGATTGTTCTGCTAATGCCTGCATGATAGACTGACGAATCCACCAAACAGCATAGGATATAAATTTAAACCCCCTTGTTTCATCAAATTTTTGGGCTGCTTTTACGAGACCGACATTTCCTTCATTGATCAGGTCATTTAGGGTCAAGCCTTGATTTTGATATTGTTTAGCTACTGAAACCACAAATCTAAGATTGGCATTCACCAATTTCTCCAAAGCTAATTGATCACCCTTTTTTATTCTTTTGGCTAATTCTACCTCTTCTTCGGCAGTGATTAGCTCCACTCGACCTATTTCTTGAAGATACTTTTCTACCGACTGACTCTCTCGGTTGGTAATTGATTTTGAAATCTTTAACTGGCGCATTCTCTAGAAAATCGTTTTTGTTATAACAAAGGATAAACCCTCATTCATTTGAAAAAGTTCCAAAAATAAGGTATTTTATGTTTAATCAGACGTAAAACCAGAATATACATCTGTTTTTTTGTTGATTTGTTTATAACTGTCATGGATTAGCTCCATAAAATTGAATTGGGTTAACTCAAAAATCATATATAGTTCCTAACAAAGTTGCTTCCAATGATTAATTTGGATTTAATATTGTGACCAAGATGAAACTACTACTAATTTCTGACGAAACGATATTTCTGACCCAGTTTGAGAAAAAAGAAACTGGCTACCAATACGGCAATATTCAAATCCAATTTATTCATTACAAAGATATTTCTAGTCTCGAGTCGATTCGTGAACTGCTGATTTCAGAAAGATTTCATTTGGTTCTTACTTGCACTCAAGGTATATTCTCAGGTCATTTTATTCAAGATTCAGCCCTAGTCAATTCTGTCAACAACTACCTAGCCTTGCATCTGAGGATGGATAAGAACAAATTTGAAGAAAAAGATATTCAAAATCCGCCTATTAGCCTTGTCAATAGGACTACATCTTATTTCAATGTTTTTTTGGAGATTCCCAAAGCGGTAGGGTTCACCACAGCACAAAATGTTATTGATCTCGAACTAGCCAGATTGGATGTTATCTCTGAGACGAATTATTACTTTGCCTATTTTTTACATCAGTCAAAGTGCAACTATTATATTCTCAATTACGAAAGAGAATTTCCTTCAAACGAACTTTTGGATATTATTTCAAAACTTGACTAGCAATGGGTTTCAATTAATTTGTTTAATCTTTTCACATCAAATTCATCCAATAGTTAAGAATTTGTTTAACTTTGTTCTTTGAATCTAATGAATCTAAATATGTATAGAGCTGTTATAACAGGTGTCGGAGGTTATGTTCCAGATTATGTACTGACCAATGAAGAGCTATCAACCATCGTAGATACCAATGATGAGTGGATAATGACAAGGACTGGAATTAAAGAAAGGAGAATTTTGAAAGAAGGTGCTACCTCCACCTTGGCAGCAAGAGCTGTAGATGAGTTATTAAAAAAAACGAACACCAAACCAGAAGAAGTAGATTTAATTATTCTAGCCACGGTTACACCAGACATGCGAGTGCCTTCTACTGCCAACATCATTCAAGAGAAGCTAGGTCTAGTTAACGCCTGGGGATTTGATTTTCAAGCTGGCTGTAGTGGATTTCTTTTTGGTATAGAAATTGTGCAGCGATTCGTGGAATCGGGTAGATATAAAAAAGCTATTTTGGTGGGTGCTGATTTAATGTCAAGCATTACAAATTATAAAGATAGAAACACTTGTATTCTTTTTGGAGACGGAGCTGCTGCGATCATGGTAGAACCTCAAGAAAATAGTGAATTTGGAATAATAGATACACAGAATTACTGTGATAGTACAAACGGTGCTATTGAGTGTCTCAATGTCAAAAGACATGGCTCTGCTTATCCATTGACTCCAGAGACTTGCCTTCTAGATGAGCAATTTGTATATCAAGACGGAAAAAGAGTTTTTGTCCGTGCCGTCAAAGGCATGGCAGATGTAGTCGAAGAGGTCATGGTTCGCAATCATCTTAGCAAAGAAAATTTGGCCTGGCTAGTGCCGCACCAAGCCAATAAACGTATAATTGATGCAGCTAGAGACCGCGCTGGGTTGACAGAAGACAAAGTCATGATCAATATCCATAAATACGGCAATACGACCAATGCTACTATACCCCTTTGCTTATGGGAATATGAAAAACAGTTGAAAAAGGGAGACAATTTGATGCTCTGTGCCTTTGGTGCGGGTTATACCTGGGGTGCAGCGTATGTAAAATGGGCTTATTAATTCTATACGAACATGAGATATTTATTCGTTCTTTTAATACTTTTTCTATCTGTGACAGACATGAGTGCACAGAAAAAAAAAGTGAGACGGACCGCCAGTTCAGTAGCGGTAACTCTCCATATTACCCAAACTGTCCAATGGTGCGGTGGCGCTAGACCCACAGAGGAAATGGAAAAAGAATTTAATACCCCAAAGCCGTATCCTAATTATAACCTTTTTATTCGTAAGGATAGCAATGATTTATCTAAGCATCCGCTCTTTTCTATCCAAACCAATGAGAGTGGCAAATTCACTTTAAAACTACCTCCAGGCAAATATGTGGTAGTAGATGAATGGAAAAAGAACGACTCCACTTTTAAATCAACGATAGAAAAATATAAGAATGAAACTTCCAATACAGGCCCGATAGACACGAACTGTTACAAATATTTTGTATCTAGTCCTGATTTTGTCATCATCGTACCAAAAAAAAGTTCTCGACCTATCCAAGTTAAACATAACTACCACAAACTTTGCAATTGGTCAGGGGCACCGTGCGTTGAATTTAGAGGACCTTATCCTCCTTAAAATTTCCAAGTAATTTTACTCATATTCAATGTCATTTAGATAAGAAATACGAATGCTGCGTGAGACATGCAGCATGGCGAACTACAATGGTTCGTGTCCCCACTAACTAAACGACATTGACTCCATATTTATCATTTTTTTTGATTTTAGCTCCAAGAGTATTATCTTTGTAGATTGAATTTAATACGTTTTATGAAGAAAATTCTAATTATTGCTCTGCTCACGATAGGATTTAAATCCAATGCATGCAATGTATACGATACGATCAATAGAGTTATTTGTCCTGAAGATAGTTTCTTGTTTAATGGGGTTTATTTAAAATCCGCTGGCACCTACTATGACACCTTTAATATTTCAGCAGGTTGTGATACATTCAGAACCTTAAATTTGTCTGTTCATGCTACAATACCACCGACAGCTATTATAGATAGTTTTTGTCCAGGTTATCCCTACACCTACAATTCCAAAAGTTACTCAACTCCTAATCTATATTATGACACTCTAAACAGTGTGAATGGCTGTGATAGTATTATTACTCTAGCTCTAACATTTAAGTATAGTCCGACCATAGTTTATCCCACGATAGATAGTTTTTGCATTAGAGACACCGTATTTTTTCAAGGAAAACCATATGTTTACACTACCGGAGGAAATAAAACAATAAGAGATACCCAAATCGCCAGCAATGGTTGTGACAGCATACATATCCGATTTGTGTTTATTCGAAATAACAGTGGCCCCAATTTTGTACCTACGAAATATGGATGCACCAATGTGCCCTTTGTTATAGGCGATTCTTCGTTTACGACAAATGGATTCAAAGTAGTTGTACTAAGAAATCGATTTGGCTGCGATAGTGCTATTTGGTTTACACTTCAGCGGAGACCGCCTAGCAATACCACCCTTAACCGAACCACATGTTCTGACAAACCCTTCTTCTTCAAAGGTCAATTTTGGGGGGCAGGTGTTACAAAGGATACTTTAATAACTGTAATAGATACTTTAAAACAGACCGTTAATGGTCCTGGGGGAAATACGGCAAGATGTGACAGTTTTGTAACGCTCAATCTAATCGTTTATCCAGTTAAATTTACAGTTATAGATACTGTCCTTTGCGAAAATCACTTCTATTTCTTCAAAGGTCAGAATAGAAATACCCCTGGTACGTATAAGGACACTTTAGCCACATCCAATGGCTGTGACAGTTTCGTTACCTTGAATTTATCCTTAAGAAAAACATCAAGGTATACCTATCATAGAAAATTCTGTTCCAATGAAACAGTGTTTTTCAATGATGTCTATGTAAATCAGCCTGGTATCTACAATGATACCTTGGTGAATGCAGTAGGATGTGATAGTTTTCTCACGATGGTATTGAGCAAAGACACTGCTCATAATATCACATTAAATAAATCAATTTGCAGTTACGATAGTTTTTACTTTGATGGAAAATATCTGGATACGTCAGGTACTTACATGGCTACTTTTAGAAATAAAGATGGATGTGACAGCATGGTAACTCTAAACCTCAATGTATATCCATTTAGAACGGTTACCTTAGTGCGATCCACGATGAACAATATCAAAACAGATTCTGGCTATGTCGCCTATTACTGGTATTTCAATGATTGGAAACAGTTGAACGCCAGTGGATACGTTTTAGCAGCCAATACGACAGGTTCCTATTATGTAATAGCCGAAGATGCGAATAATTGTAAGTTTAAATCAAATGTTTATGTCCATAATCCTGCGGGAGTTATTGGAAATAATACGAATGATATTCAAGTCTTCCCTATACCATCGAGTCATATACTGAATATAGAATCAAACTCGACCTTTACTAAAAATACCACTATTTATCTCTACAGTATGGAAGGTAAGCTAGTTCTCGAACAAAAGATTATTGGCAAATCTTCCAAATTCACCATTGATCTATCAAGTGTGATGAAAGGACTCTACATTTTGAAAATAGATTCTGAAAATCAATCCATTGAACGAAGAATAGAAAAACAATAGTTTCTCTAAACAAATTCTAAATGAATATTGGAAGTATATTTGTAACTGGAATGCCCTTTATTATTCTGTTTACTTTTCTAATAGCCGGTCTTATTTTATATCTATTTTCCCCCTAAAAAAATCAATAGGTTTTATGAAACGAATTGGGACTATGCACAGAAAATTGGGGGTAAATACATGATGCTATTTGGAGTTGTTATCTTTATTGCGCAGACTTTATTTGGATTTTTGTTAAGTTATTTAGGCATAAAACAAGACTTAACCATTCCCTTTCAACTTGCAATCATGATTCTACTTTTGATACTCATGCTTGTTCTTTCTGAAAGGAAGTTGAAAGAGTTTGAAAATAAGGGAAATTCTCGTTAAATTTTACCCGATCACCTTCAACTCTTTTCCGACCTTAGTAAATGCAGCCACGCATTTATCTATGTCTTCGATAGAATGACTAGCAGATATCTGGACACGAATTCTGGCTTTGCCTTTTGGCACTACGGGGAAGAAGAATCCTATGACATAAATACCTTCATCCATTAATTTAGAAGCGAAATCTTGCGCTAATTTTGCGTCGTAAAGCATGACAGGTGTGATAGGATGAATGCCCTCTAAAATATCAAAACCTGCCTCTTTCATTTTTGCTCTGAAATGTTTGGTATTCACTTCTAGTCTATCCCTAAGCTCTGTCGTCTTGGATAAAATATCTAGTACTTTTATGGACGCATAAACTATGGATGGCATCAAAGTATTGGAAAATAAATAAGGTCTCGAACGCTGACGCAGAATTTCTATAATTTCTTTTTTCCCAGAAGTAAATCCTCCCGATGCTCCACCAAGAGCCTTTCCCAAAGTTCCGGTGATAATATCCATTTTGCCTATAACATTGCAGTGTTCTATTGTTCCGCGTCCCGTTTTACCAATAAAGCCAGATGCATGGCATTCGTCCACCATGACCATAGCATTATATTTTATGGCTAGTTCGTGTATTTTATCCAGTTGGGCGATATAGCCATCCATAGAAAAGACTCCATCTGTGACGATTAGCTTGTTTCTACAATCCTTTGCGGCCAACAATTGCTTCTCCAAGTCTTCCATATTATTATTCTCATAGCGAAAACGCTGCGCTTTGCAGAGTCGCACTCCGTCAATAATGGAGGCATGATTCAAACTATCGGAGATGATGGCATCTTGTTCATTTAATAAAGGTTCAAATACACCCCCATTAGCATCGAAAGCTGCAGCGTAAAGTATAGTATCTTCAGTGCCTAAAAATTCAGAGATTTTCTTCTCCAATTCTTTATGTATATTCTGTGTGCCACAGATAAATCGCACCGAACTCAGACCAAAACCATATTTATCAATTCCCTCCTTTGCAGCAGCTATCACTTCTGGGTGCGAAGAAAGACCCAAATAATTATTAGCACAAAAGTTCAACACATCCTTGCCATTGGCTATAATTTTAGCTCCTTGCGGAGTGGAAATAATTCGCTCTGTTTTATATAAACCTTCGTTACGGATAGATTCGAGTTCGGCAGTAAGTTGATTTTTAAAATTCTCGGGATACATATATACTAATTAGATTCCAAAAATAAGCATATTGCCTTAAATTTGCCCTACTGAGTATGAAATCCTTTGCGGCTATATATATCCCTTACATTAAACGAAGTCTTTTTTTTGAAGAAAGTGCGGATAAATATGGAAGTATGTATATTGAAAATTTTGGCGCAACACGTAAACTAATTTTTAAAAATAACCCTAGTGGTACATTTCCTAAGTTTTCATTCAAGGATACAAAATCAACCTCCATTTCGAATCATGTTTATCTAGATTGGGTTAAACAATGTATTTTACAAATCCAACAAGGAAGTTTTTCCAAATTGGTAGCGGCACAATATGAAGTGGAAGGCATAGATAGTAAAATTTTGGATTGGAACAACCTCTTTCAAAAATTGATTGATAGGCTACCCAATACCTTTGTCTATTTATTTTACCTCGAAAATGAACTATGGTTGGGGGCTAGTCCTGAGTTAGTTGGAATGGTCGAAGATTCTGTATTTACAACTATTTCACTAGCTGGTACAAGAAGGGAAGAAGACTTCACTGCTAAAGAAGTCGAAGAACAATCAATCGTTTCCCAATTTATTAGTTCGCAGTTTACAGAGAAGAATGTCAATACGGAAGAGACTACTAGAATTTTAGCTTTTGGGTCGATTCAGCATTTAGTCAATAAATATTCGTATGAAATAAATGATGCTTTTGATTTTGAAAAAACGATTCACGTTATTCATCCAAGCCCTGCGCTATCTGGAATGCCAAAAGAAAAAAGTTTAGATTTTATTTTAAGTAATGAACCTATTCAGCGTGCATTCTATTCTGGACTGGTTTCCTTAACAATAGATGAAAAAAAATATAGTTTCGCCACCATCCGCTGCGCTCGCTTTTCAGCCAATCAGGTGAGATATTATGCTGGAGCAGGAATCACCAAGGACAGCGACCCACAAGCAGAGTGGGAAGAAACTTTAATGAAAATGGAGGTTTTGAAGAAAGCTATTTTTAGTGATTGAGAATTAATTGAACCAACTGATTCGAATACCCAGCTTCGTTGTCATAGAAGGCTGTAAGTTTGACTTTATTGCCTAATAATTCTATACTGTGCTCGTCTATCAATGCGGCTAAAGGACAATTGATCACATCAGTAGATACAATTTTATCCATCGTCAAATCAATTATTCCATTATACTTCGTTTGGGATTCTAACTTTATAATATTGATTAGTTCTGGTTGGCTTGGTAGATTATTTAATTCTATTATAAATTCGGTAATAGATCCATTGATTACAGGCACTCTAAACGAAGATCCAGTAACCTTATCTTTCAACTCTGGAAAAATATTTCGAATGACTTTAGTAGCACTGGTGGTCGTTGGGATAATATTGACCCCTGCGGCTCTGGAGCGTCTGAAATCAATATGAAAGGCATCTTGTAGATTTTGATCCGCCGTATAGCAATGTACTGTTGTAAAATTGGCAAATTGAATACCGAAATTTCTATGGAAGATATCTAAGATAGGTGCTACGCAATACGTAGTACAACTTGCATTGGATATAATTTGACTACTAGCATATAAATTATCATTGTATCCACGAATAATAATGGGAATATCATCTGTATCGGGTGGCGAGGACAGGATCACTTTTTTCACTCCGAGGCTGAGATATTCTTTTAATTGAGGTTTAGTTTTATTGGTTCCGCTGCAGTTAATCGCTAAATCGATGTTTAATTCCTTCCATGGCATGTCAATAATATTCTCATGACTTGTGTATAATATTTTCTTACTATTAATAATAATATAGTTTTCTTGAAAAGAGATCGTAAGGGCTGATAATCCATAGGTAGAATCATATTTTAGAAAATAAACCGCCTTGTCGATTGGCATGATATCATTGATCGCCACCAAATCTAAACTTGGTGTATCAAAAATATTTTTGACTACCTTTCTTCCTATTCGTCCTAAACCATTAATTGCAATTCTCATATTGTTGTTTAAATTGTTGTCATGAACATTTGCAGACTAGTCGTCAGTATTCACGATTTTTTTACCGCAAAGTCGCAGAGAGCGCAAAGTATATTATTTCAAATTATTGTCACATCTCTACATTATTAAATCTTCGTATTCTCACATTATCTCATCATCATATCGTCACATCAAAAATATCATTGTCAAATTCATCATCACATTATCCAAAAACTTCGTGGAACTCTTTGTCTCCTCTTTGAACCTCCGTGTAATAACCTCCTGCAAAAACTTTCAAATTGTTCTATTAACAAATTCATCATCTCATTATCATATCGTCACATCATCACATCAACATATCAACATATCAAATATACTTCATACACATTTCATCTTCAGATTCTATTCTCACGTTGGCATTGAGCACCAATGGTCGATTATCAACTATATGTCCTGCTGGAAAATCAAAGAACACCGGGTAATTATAATCATCCGTATGTTCTAATATAATTTCTTGATAAGTTTTGCCAAAAGGGATTTCATTGTCCTTAATATCTGTAAATCCACCAACCATGAGAGCCTTCAGTCCTGTGAGTTTTCCTGCTAATTTCAAAGACATCATTATTCGATCTATATGGTATAAATATTCATCAATCTCTTCTATAAATAAAATTTTCCCATTGGTATTAAATCCTGACTTGGTGCCGATAAGTGAATATAAAATTGATAAATTACCGCCAATGATTTCTCCTTCAACTGTTTTATTAGTCTTATTTTTAGGATTTACATTCCACGTTATAGGATGAAAATTTCCGGATAGATTCTGAGCTAAGTAGTTTTTCGCTTCTTCACTTGCTTTGGGAAAGGTCAAAGGCATAATAGCGTGCAGTGTTTGAATACCATAAAACTGATTGACCTGATTGTGCCATACGGTCATATCGCTAAACCCTATCACCCATTTAGGGTTTTTAATAAACTGATCCCAATTTATACTTTCTAAGACTCGAATAGAGCCATAACCTCCACGAGCAAACCAAATCGCTTTTACCTCCGTGTCATCCAAAGCTGCTTGAAAATCATGGATACGGTCTTGATCGCTTCCTCCGTATTGATGGTCTTCGAGTCCAATAGTAGAACCTAGACTCACCTCATAACCCAAACCTTTTAACCAATTCCCAGCCTCTTGAATTTCTTCCAAACTTACTTTTCTAGCCGTGGTCAGAATTCGCACTACGTCTTTTGGTTTAAGGGATGGTGGTCGAAGCATATACATTTATAAATCCCAAAATTAAGGATTTATAGGAGAGTGGTAGTAATTTTGAATTCTTAATTCTAAATTTTACATAGTTTCTCACAAAAATCAAGGGAAACATGTATATATGAGATCGCGTCATTCCTGATGCAGCGCAGCCCTGTCTGACGAAAAGGCAGGCTTCGTGATATAACTTTGTGTCACTTTGTGCTACAAAACACTTATTAAATTTTCTACTCTTTGCGAAAAACTCTGCGAACTTTGCGGTGAAATACCGTAATCCCTTATTTTTCCAATAAACTAAGCCCAAAAAATTAATTTTACATTTAGAAATAGCTCGTTCTGAAACCTGTAACCAAATATTTAAAGCTCTATGAGCAATACAAAGATACCAATCTTAAAGAACTGGATACATCTTCTGTGCTCCAAATCTATGAGAAGTTTAAGGGATTTGAAAACTGTGGGGATAATGAATTAATAATACAAATTGCATCGATTTTCTATAAATTTTTTAAGCAAAGTTCTGAAAATAAAGGAGTTTTTGAAAAATTAATCGAGATAGTAATTCCAATAAATGAAAATCAAAAAGATTATAGTAAATTAGGGACGTGTTATAAAGATTTAAGTTATTTAAAAAGGCTACAAGGAAATTATGAAACTTCTTTTGAGTACATTTTTAATTCATTAGAGAATTACACCAAATTTGGAGAACCAATTAGAATAGCTGGGGCATTGAATTCAATTGGAAATTTTTACTTAGATACTGGCAAATTAAATCATGCTTTAGAGTATTATTATAAAGCGTATGAGAATATAAAATTATTCTCAGATTATGATGCTTACTATCATATCAAAGCCAATCTTGCGAATATTTATAAAATTTTAAATTATTATGAAAAGGCTAAACAACTAAACATTCAAGACCTTGATAAATCAAAAAAACTTGATGACCAGAGACATTATGCTAGAGCCTTGTTGGGAATTTCACATGTATATAAAGAAGAAAAACGATTAAGACTAGCTTTTAAATATGCGAAGCAATCGATGAATTGGTATGCAAAAGTAAACGAACCAGTGCTCTATGGATCTTCTATATCTAACCTTGGGAGTATTTATGGTCTATTTGGAAAATTTACGGAAGCACTAGAGCATTATGAAAAAGCCAAGAAAATTCTTGAAAAACTTAACTACAAGCTAGAGCTCCTCAAGCTTCACAATTTGATGGGGGAAACCTATCTGAAAATGGGAGATACGCTGCGGGCTATAGAGAATCTAGAACTAGCCAAGTCGATGGCACTCGAGATTAGACAAAATATAGAGTTGAGAAAAATCTATGATCATCTCTATCAAGCATACGATAAAAAAGGAGATACAGTTAAAGCCTATCAGGCGCTCAAGGACTATACCGAACTCAATAAAAAAATCTATGGCTCCACTATACAAGCGAGGGTCAATGAGATACAGACTGCCCATGAGATAGAGCAGCGAGAATTGGAGTTTAAAAAAGAACTGGAGGTCAGTAGCTATAAACTGCGCAGTTTGCAGCATCAGATGAATCCCCATTTCATATTTATTAATAAGTGCATAATTTAGTGATACAATTGGGTTGAAATTATTATCTTTGCCTCATGAATAAAATTAGAGGTACAAAAGATAGTCAGGAGACTAAGCGAAAGCTAGTAGTTTCTTATCTCAAGAAGAAGAAAGG
>JAJTHM010000075.1 GCA_021297855.1 Sphingobacteriales bacterium
AATTGGTTTTGACTCTCATATTTAGGATGAACTGCACGCTTTTTTGACTTCTTATCCGAATTTCCTTGCATTTGAAAATTGTTTTAATCGACTAATGCAAAGATATTCAATGTTGTTAAAGTTTTTCAGCAAGCCCTAATTTACCTAATACGTGATAAAGTAAAAAATGAACTCACTCTGAAGTATGCGGATCAAGATATTTATAAGAAATCTGATGATACAATTTTTTATCGTCGAACTACCGGAAAACTTTTACGCAAAATAGTATTAAAGAAAAATTTAATAGATGAATTGATTGATAGTCAATATGGCTTTCGAGTCAAATATGAATATACTGACAACTTGATGACCAAAGAAACCGCTTTTAGATTTGCCGGAAATATAAAATGGTATGAGCGTTATCTAGTATACGATACTTTAGATTTATATGATTACCACGACACCCAATATGGATTAGGTGACGAGTATGTCAATTTTGAAAATAGAATAGTTAGTACTTTTTTTAGTTTAAATCAAAAATATTTAAGCCCTAAAGAAGTAAGTTTTAAAAAATACAATCCTTCCGGCGGTCTATTAGACGACCATATTTACCAATACACCTATAATACAAATAATAGAGGACTAGTATTACAAAAGACAATTAATGAACTCAAACAAGGGATTTACAAGGACACAATAAGTTATACCTATACCTGCAAATTTTAATATAAAGATGTTAGAAATAGTCTTCTTTTTACCCTTTTTTCAATCCAAACCTAAATCGAGTGCCTTTATTGACCTGACTATCTGCCTGTATGGCATAGCCATGTGCTTCGATGATTTTTTTGACGATGCTGAGACCTAATCCTGATCCACCTTTCGTTCTGCTGCGATTGGGGTCTACGCGATAGAAACGCTCAAAAATTCTGGGCAAATGTTCAGGCGCAATGCCCTGACCATTATCGGCTACCTCTATCATAATGTTCGTTTCCAAATCAAAAAATCGGATGGCAATTTTCGATTGTGGGGGGCAATAAAAAATAGCGTTTTCTAATAAGTTATAAATTACTTGATAGATTTTTTGCTTATCGGCTATAACCTGATAAGAGATATGATTGAGGTCTCTAACCTCTACTACCGTCCTTTTTTCTTTTGCCAATTCTTCCAAGGCATCGATCACCGTCAAAACTAATTCATAAATATGAAATTTTTCTAAATTCAATTGCAACTCATTCGATTCTGCTTGTGATATCATCGTTAAATCCTGAACAATATCAATCAACCGATCTGAATTATTAGAAATTTTCTGAAGGTATTTAACCTCTGCAGGTTTGCCTGAATGTGCCTCTTCGAGGAGGATTTCAACAAAACCCTGAATGGAAGTCAAAGGTGTTTTTAATTCGTGGGAAACGTTGCCAATAAACTCTCGTCTAAACTTTTCATTTTCCTTAAGGGCCTCTATTTCTATGGTTTTTTCTTTTTGAAATAGTTCTACTTGGGCTCTTAGATTCTCAAAAAGCTCGGGGTCTTTCAATGAAGGTTTTTCGATTTTCCTACCCACTCCACCAATAGTTCTGTATAGAATCTTAACTTTTCGCAGAATGAAATATTCTATTAGTGCTAGAATTAAAAAATAAACAATGACACAGGCTAATAGCGGTAAAATAAACAAAAATTTTTGAAACTCACCGATTGCATAGTAGATATAAACCATGGCAAACCACTGACTAAACAATACTGTCAGTGAAACAATAAGAGCTATTTTTCCTTGTGTGAGTCCATTCAAAACGCTACAAATTTATAGCCGATTCCTTTTATGGTCTTAAAATAATCATCGCCTATTTTTTCACGTATTTTTCGGATATGGACATCTATGGTTCTATCGCCTATATACACGTCTTTCCCCCAAACGGTTTCCAAGATATCTTCCCTTCGAAAAACGTTGTCTGGCTGTGACATAAGGAGGTATAAAAGTTCGAACTCTTTTTTGGGAAGAGAAATTTCTTTCTCGCCCATAGATACGATAAACTTGGAACGATCAATCTTTATATGCTTGTACTCGATGACCTCTGGCCTATCCTGCTTTAGCGTCCGAAACTGTCTCAATTGAGATTTTATCTTAGATACAAGTAAGTTGGATTTTATTGGCTTTACAAGATAATCATCTGCCCCTAGGTCTAATCCTTCAATCTGACTATCAATATCGGAGATAGCTGACAGCATCACTATCTTAGTTTTTCTAAGCGATTCTATTTTTTTGAGTTCAGCACAGGCCTTAACTCCATCCATCACGGGCATCATCTTGTCCAAAATAATGATATCAGGATTATGTTTTTGAGCCAAGTCTATAGCTTCTTGCCCATTGACTCCTGTAATGACTTTGGCGCCCGCTTTGGATAAAACGTGCTCTAAGAATTCTAGAATATCCCCTTCATCATCCACCAACAATATTTTTGCTCCTTCAAGTTCCATCATTTCAATTTTATACAAAGGTAGATGAATACTGCCAGATATTACAATGCCTTAAGGCAAAATTTACAATAAGATAATATAGGAATAAGATAAAAGTGAAAAGTGCTTCACATTTACATCCATCTTTTCACTTTAAATTAATTCATTTGATACGAGATACTCAGCTATCTGCACGGCGTTCGTCGCAGCGCCCTTTCTCAGATTATCCGATACAATCCATAAATTGATCGCATTGTCTGCACTGTCATCTCTGCGAATTCTTCCCACCCAAACATAATCGTTGTCATGGGCTGTGATCGGCATAGGATAATGTGCTTCACTTGGATTATCCAATAATTTAATCCCGTTGAAATTTGCTAATAAAGACGAGATTTTGGCTAGATCTACAGGATTCGTGAATTCAATATTGACGGACTCACTATGACCCCCCATTACGGGCACTCTGACGGTAGTGGTCGTTATCTTTAGGTGCGGCAGCTGCATGATTTTCTTGGTCTCATCCATGATTTTTTGCTCCTCCTTGGTATAGCCATTCTCTAAAAATACATCGATCTGTGGAATCAGATTCATATCTATTTGATACTTATAAGCCATATCGCCTTGAATACCATTTCGCTCATTTTGCATTTGCGTCACAGCTTTGACACCAGTGCCGGTGACAGATTGATAGGTGCTCACGACCACCCTTTTCATTGGGTTATCATCGCTTAAAGGTTTCAACGCTACTACTAGCTGAATGGTAGAACAATTCGGATTGGCTATAATTTTATCTTCTTTAGTCAAAACATAGGCATTCACTTCTGGCACTACCAACTTTTTTTCGGGGTGCATGCGCCAGGCCGAACTATTATCGATGACTGTCGTCCCCACCTCAGCAAATTTTGGAGCCCACTCTAGCGACGTGAAGCCTCCTGCAGAAAATAGTGCAATTTGCGGCTTCATGTCGATGGCATCTTGCATAGACACAATTTTATACTTTTTAGACTGATACTCAATTTCCTTACCTACACTTCTCTCCGAAGCCACGGGAATTAACTCAGTCACTGGGAAATTTCTCTCTGCTAAAACTTGAAGCATCTTCTGACCTACTAGTCCAGTGGCTCCTACGACGGCAATACGCATGACAATTAATAATTAATAATGAAGAATTAAAACAAGTCATCTTAAAGTGCTATTTCGTCACAAAGGCAGAAAGAAACTAAGATTTATTAATTAGAATTTCTCTGAGTCTTAGTGTCTTCGTGGCTAAATATTATACTCCGACTTTTTGACAACTATATTTTAATGCACAAAGGTAAATAAATTGAGAAAAAGGTCTAAAATCTATTATATTTGTGTATAACCAAAAATCAACTAAATATGAGCACATTTGTTTCCTCACGTATAGCCAAATATATTTTTGCTATTGTGATGGCCACCTTTGGCATTCTGCATTTTTTTTATCGTCAAGAAATGACCTCGATGGTGCCAACTTGGATGCCATTCGAGCCTATTTATTGGGTATATTTCACTGGTGCAGCATTAATAGCTTATGGCATTGCAGTTTTGATTAATAATAAGTATCAGAAAATAGCTGGTTATCTCTTAGCTGTGATGTTTTTCCTTTTCGTCATTCTAGTGCATATGCCTCAGATGAATACGAATATGATGGCTTTGCCGCTGATGCTCAAGGACATCGCTATGGCTTTTGCGGCTATTTTTATAGCCAATAGTATGGATGAGGAGGATTAAAATCCAAACTTAGCCCTAATTCAGAACTAGAAGAATCAACCAATTGCTAAGATCTAAAGCTAGAGTTAGTTTTTAGGTTTAGGTTTATTCGAGCCAGTACCTGCGCCTATTCCTGAGTCTGGTCCAGGTTTCACGCTCGTGTCCGACTTGTTGACTACTCTAAATTTTAATATTTCTACTCTTTTCATAATCTGTGGGTTTAAGGTTCAAGATTATGACGTCAATATTAAACCATTTGTTTTATGAGAGTCCGCATTTATACCACTAAATTGAGTTAAGCAACAGATTATCAAATTTATTCGTATAATTTCTTCGGTTGAGTTTGAAAGCGAACTCATTCAAGTATTCCTGTAGGTATCGCTCTTTCACCACATGGTAA
>JAJTHM010000106.1 GCA_021297855.1 Sphingobacteriales bacterium
ATCTGATCATATAACGACGGGCTGGGATGGTATCTATAAGAATGAGCCACAGCCGAGTGGGGTTTATAGCTTCTCCGCTGAGGTAGAATATCTCAATGGGGAGAAACGCACTAAAAAGGGAAGTGTTACGTTAATAAGATAGTGAGGAAAGCCAAGGTCAAAATGACCTTGGCTTTTTTTTTGAATTGAATGAAGTGTAAAAGAAAGAATTGACACAAAAATCAACTTACACAGTTTTTAAACACAACCTAGACTGCATTGTGATATCACATTAGTATTAGATATAATCAATCTGGACACAAAAAAATCCACCTTTATGGGGTGGATTTTTTAATATTAGTTTTAGAAATTAACCTTTTGCTTTCTCTACTAATGCCTTGAAGGCTTCTGGATTATTGAGCGCTAAATCAGCTAAAGCTTTTCTATTCATCTCGATACCCTTTTGCGTGCATAGATGCATAAATTTCGAATAAGATAAATCATACTCTCTAACGGCAGCATTAATACGTGCTATCCAAAGAGTTCGCATGTCTCTTTTCTTTAATTTTCGACCAGTATAGGCATATTGCCATGCTTTTTCAACAGCATTCTTGGCTACTGTCCATACGTTTTTTCTTCTACCAAAGAAACCTTTGGCATGTTTTAAAACATTCTTTTTTCTTTCTCTAGAAGCTGCACTATTAACTGAACGTGGCATATTGTGTTATTTTTATCTTTTTTTGTTTAGGTGTATTAGATAGCTAACATTAGTTTAACTCTTTTCATATCACTCTCATGTACAAGACCTTTTTTAGTCAACCTCTTCTTTTGAACCTTAGATTTTTTTGTCAAAATGTGATTTTTGAAGGCTTTATTTCTCTTAATTTTACCAGTACCAGTCACTTTGAATCTCTTCTTTGCGCTGGAATTAGTCTTCATCTTTGGCATATCTAATGTATTATAATTCTAAAAAATTGGAGTGCAAATATATACAATTTAAATTAAGCAGCTAGAAAAAATTGACTACTTCTTTTTAGCTTTAGGTGCCAAAGTCATAAACATCCTTCTTCCTTCTGTTTTGGGTTCCGATTCCACGGTAGCATAATCCTCTAATTTTTCTGCAAATCCGGTCAATAAATCCTTGGCTCTATCTTGAAAGACGATGTCTCTACCTCTAAACATCACAAAGCACTTGACTTTATTTCCTTCTTGAAGAAATTTAGCTGCATGTTTTGACTTAAAATCAACATCATGCTCATCTGTATTGGAGGTAAAACGTATCTCCTTGATCAAAACCTTTACCGTGTTGGCCTTGATTTCTTTCTCCTTTTTTTTACGTTCATAGAGAAATTTCTTGTAATCTACTATTTTACATACTGGTGGATCAGTGTTTGGGCTGATTTCTACTAGATCTAATCCTAGTTCCTCGGCCATAACTTGTGCTTTGGAGGTAGGATAAACGCCTGGTTCTACATTATCGCCTACCAATCTGACGTTGGCTTCTATTATTCGCCCGTTGATTCTGTGTTCATCTTCCTTTTTTACAAATCGAGGATTTCGAATGAATGGTTTTTTCTGCAAGTGTTTGATTTTAAATTGTTATATGATATGAACCAATGAACGGGTTCTAATTTCTTGTTTTAATTTACTTACTACCTCTTCTACGGGAAGCATTCCTTTATCGCCTTGACCATGAATTCTTACAGATACCTTATTTTCGTTCATTTCTTTTTCTCCAATGACCATCATATATGGCACTTTTAGAACTTCTGCATCGCGAATTTTTTTACCTATTTTCTCGTTTCTATCATCCGTCTTGGACCGTATTCCAGCGGCACGCATAGCTGCATTCACCTCATGGGCATAAGGCATAAACTTATCCGATATTGGCAATATAATTACCTGCTGTGGAGCTAACCAGGTAGGGAAATTACCTGCGAAATGCTCAATCAAAAATCCGATATACCGTTCATGCGTCCCCAATGGGGCGCGGTGAATAATCAATGGTCTCTCCTCTTCGTTATTTGAATTCTTAAAGGTCAAATTAAACTTTTCTGCCGAACTAAAATCAACTTGATTGGTGGCCATGGTAAACCAACGACCTATAGCTGACTTCATTTCTACATCAATCTTGGGTCCGTAAAATGCTGCTTCATCAGCCACTTCTTCAAATGGCACTCCTAGTTCATACAGGACATTGCGCACCATAGCTTCGGTTTCTAACCACAATTTAGAGTTGTTGACATATTTCTGTCCCAACTTTGATGGATCATGAAGCGAAAGACGCATTTTATAATCAGTAACGCCAAAAAGCTCAAAATTCTTTTGGTACAAGCGATTGACCTTGGAGAATTCGTCGTAAAATTGATCCTTGGTGCAATAAATATGCGCGTCATTCATATGCAAAACTCTGGAACGCATAATACCAAAAAGTGCACCACTGTCTTCATAACGATAACAAGTACCGTATTCAGCCAGTCTGTAGGGTAAATCCTTGTAGGACTTTTGCTCAGCATCAAATACTTTATGATGATGTGGACAATTCATGGCTCTGAGATAGTACTTAGTGCCGTCCATTTCCATAGGAGGGTACATGCTCTCGGCATAATAAGGTAAATGCCCGCTGGTAATATAAAGTTCTTCTTTAGCTATATGTGGTGTAACTACTCTGTGGTAGCCATCTGCGTCCTCATCCTCTTTGGCCAATCTCTCCATCTCCTCTATCATAATGCCTCCATTGGGCAGCCAGAGTGGAAGTCCTTGACCCACCATATCATCAAAGGTAAATAGACTCAATTCTTTTCCTATCTTTCTGTGGTCTCTTCTTTTGGCCTCTTCGAGCATCGTTAGATAAGCATCTAATTCAGCTTGCTTAGGAAATGTGATTCCGTACAATCGTGTCATCATAGGATTTTTCTCATTTCCACGCCAATATGCACCAGCTATGTTGAGAAGCTTGACACTCTTTATATAGCTTGTATTGGGAATATGTGGGCCACGACACAGGTCCGTAAAATTACCTTGCTTGTAAAAGGTAATTTCGCCATCGGTCAAATCTTGTAATAACTCCAATTTATATGGATCTGCTTTCTCCGTGAAAAATCGAATAGCTTCTTGTTTATTGACTTCAGAACGCTCAAAGGCGCTGTTCTTTGAGGCTAATTCTACCATTTTTTTCTCAATAGCAGCTAAATCTTCTGAAACCATCGTTCTCCCCTCTCCTAAGTCGATATCATAGTAAAATCCCTGCTCGATTGGCGGACCGATTCCCAATTTTACATTGGGATATAAGGCTTCCAAAGCCTCTGCCATCAGGTGAGCAGAGCTATGCCAATAAGCTTCTTTTCCGGCTGTATCATCCCAAGTATAAAGTTTTAATGCGCAGTCACCCGCAAGGGTACGGGTCAAATCCCAAGACTTTCCATCTACCTCGGCCACTAATACTTTCTTAGCCAATCCCATACTGATACTCTCTGCAATCTGCATTGGAGATATGCCAGCTTCATACTCACGAATATTTCCGTCTGGAAATGTAATCTTAATCATTTGAATTTACTATATACGTTTTTATAAAGCTACAAATATAACGAAATGTTTGAAAATCACTACTTATTAGATTTTAGTTTTTCCCAAACTAGGTTTCTATAATAAATTCTATTAACAACCTCCTCAAATGCAGACCTTTTATCGAAACTCCACCTAATTTCTTTACTAATATAGTTGGCACTTGAATAAAATCTAGCTTGTTGTAATGCTTTTAAATCATTAATTTTCACGGTTGCCTTATGCGCATAACTCATATCGTAAATGTCTATGTCCATTTCTGATTCTCGAACAAGATATTTGGCCATGAAGTAAAAGTAATTCCCTTTCATGCCTATAAAGGATTTCTTCTCAATATTGAATAAGTGGTAGCTCGTATCTATCTTTATAGCTATATGATTTCTATCCAATTCAATAAAAGCCTTTGCTTGAGGAACAGAATGAACAATTTCTAGTAGTTTATTCAAAATAAAGAAGGTATCATTTTTTATTGAAAAAATGAAGCTAGTTCCAATCTCCATTTGAGACGAACCTGAATATAAAACATCTCCATAAAAATTTTGCAATTTATACTCTTTCTGATGACGGTTAATTTGTTGACTAGTTTTGATATATTCTTCTTCAAATTGCTCTGCATGGATATTTAAATAGTAATAAGAATTAGACTGGGTATTAAATAAAAAATCACCTTTAGGGTAACAACGATAACAAGAACCATGTATAATATTTGAATCAATCGGCTCTAGTGTAAATTTATATTTTTGCTTAATATTTATGAATTTATCTGAATTAATTAAATCAAATTCTTTATCAGATACTTTGCAAATTAAATAGAAAGGGCTATAAGTTTCAATATAATCATATTTCAATTCTATAGGTAAATTCTTGCCCAATTGATAAATGCCATATTTCTTGTCTTTTTTCAATATAAGTAAATCTTCAGCATATTGTTCTATGCTTTCATATTCTATAGGTATCAATAAATTACCAAAATGATCAATTATACCATGAATACCTCCATTTCCTACTATAAAAAACTTATTAGCAGCATAGGTATATTGAGACTGACCAATTGTCCATAGTTCTGGCCACATAATGTTATAATAATCTCCTAGCTGAAACATAGCGCAGGGACGACCTATAATTTCATCATAAATTGCAATAGTTTTACCAGTTTTAAAGTTGATTAAATGAGCCTTATAGTAAACAGAATCTATTTTTTTGTATCCAATAAGAAAGTTCGAATCCAATATTTTTAATTCTATAAAATCAGCAGATATAAATTCCTCACCACTATTATAAATTAAACCTTGTTTACCTTTACTTGAATAAAATATTTTGTCTTGTTGTATTGCGATTAATTGTCTATTCTGAAAAGGCAGTATAAGATTTAATGCAATATCAAAGACAGCATATTGAGAATCCTTCCTAATGATTAGATAACTTTCGTTACTAAATAACAAACTATCTGCATCAATCTTTTTTGACAATCTAGATTCTAGTCTATTGTAAATTTCTAGCTGTGAATTTTTCCTTACACAAACTAACGAATCTGATATAGGAACAACAATACTTGCCCTATACTTTCCTAATTCTTTCCCTTCGATATCTAACCAAAACAAAGTATCCCGCTTTTTTAAAACTATTCCATATTTAGAATCACTATTGTCCGACAAAAATAATCAAAGGATAGCCATTACAGCTATCCTTTTTTTGATAACTTTGTTTTTGCACCACAAAAGTTATCATGGACAAAAATACAAAATCTCTCGGACAGCCGATTCTAAATCAAATTTTC
>JAJTHM010000104.1 GCA_021297855.1 Sphingobacteriales bacterium
ATCTGATCATATAACGACGGGCTGGGATGGTATCTATAAGAATGAGCCACAGCCGAGTGGGGTTTATAGCTTCTCCGCTGAGGTAGAATATCTCAATGGGGAGAAACGCACTAAAAAGGGAAGTGTTACGTTAATAAGATAATGAGGAAAGATAAAATTATCGCTCAAATAAAAAGAAAGCGTTAATTTTATCTTTCTAAAATCTCTGCCTTTGACAGAGGCATTTGAAAAAAGAGCAAGTAAAAATCGATGAAAAAACTAGCAATTTTATTTATTTCTATAGCATCTTGGACCAACTTAACGGCTCAAGATCCACATTTTAGTATATTCTATGGGGTTCCTATTGGTATCAATCCAGCATATACAGGAAATTTTAACGGAAACTTTAGAGTAAGTGCTCAATATAGAGACCAGTGGAATTCTATTCTCTCAAATGAATCTATAGCCGCCTATCGAACCATGGTTGGAAGCTTGGAGGCTCGCACTAATAAAGGGATAGATGAGAATGATTTTATAGGGATGGGCATCTACGGAATGCGTGACGTCGCAGGACAGAGCCGTTTAGCCAATACGAAAGTTGGATTGTCAGCTTCGTATAGAAAAGCATTAGATCAATACGGAGACCATTTTATCGCCATTGGTGGGCAGATAGCTTTTCACCAGAGCACGATAGATCTTGCTAATTTGACTTGGGGAAATCAGTGGAACGGAACGCGATACGATGGTGCCATACCCGGTGAGTCAGGCAGGTTAGATGACAATCTTATTTTTTATGATTTCAGTACAGGTATTTCTTGGGGTTATAATGTGTATAATACGAGAAAGAGATTCTCTGCTGGTTTAGGGTTATTACATATCAATCAACCAAGGGCGAGTTTCTTTAGAAATCCGGGCGGTACAACTGCTGACGGTGCTTTAATTATCCCAATGAGAATCAATTTTAATGCGGCAGTTGCCTTTGAAATGGGACAATCTTTAGATCTTATTCCAAAAGTTTTGCTTATGAAACAAGGTGCAAGCTTTGAGACTATGGTAGGTTCAGATGTGAGACTACTTTTAGACCCAACAGATCCTTTAAGTAACTCTGTTTATTTAGGCTTAATGACAAGAATAGTTGGAGGGGATCCAGCAAATGTTTTGAATAGCGGCTCATTAAACTTTGAGTCTTTTGTTATAACTACTCGAGTAGATTATAATAATTTTGAAATTGGTGCTGCTTATGATTTAAATGTTTCTGATTTAAAGAGAGTTTCTAAATATCAAGGTGGGTTTGAATTGTATATGAACTATGTATTTAGCATCAAGCATTCAAGACAAAGAAAAATGTTCTGTCCTAAATTTTAGCGACAGTGAAAGTACTTAAGAATTTTATTGTAATTGCAGTAGCAATTTTCTGCGCAAGCAGCGCAAGTGCCTCTAGGATTATGTTGCCTATGGACAAGGTCCAAAAAAATCATTTGAAATCCTATGGTATAGCTTATTGGGTTTTAGATAAAAATCTCCAGGTAGAGTGGCTTCTTAATTATCGAGGAGGAAGTTTCTCATTGCCTTTTTCAGAGACTATAGAAAAGGAATGTGTAATACGAGGGGTTACCTATGAAATCGTATCTGAGTCAGATTATAGCTCTATCCTTGAACATATATCTCGTAATGATGTGAATCAAGAAGTGATAAAATTGGAGGTAGCCCCTAAGGTGGCTATATACTCGCCAAAGACTAAGCTACCGTGGGATGATGCTGTAACTATGGTACTAACCTACGCTGAGATACCTTATGAAGTGATTTATGACCAGGAAATCTTGTCTGACAAGTTGCCAAAATATAACTGGCTACATTTGCATCATGAAGACTTCACGGGCCAATATGGCAAATTTTACGGTGCCTATCACCAAACGGATTGGTATAAAAAAGACCAAGAAAACATGGAAAGCATTGCGAAAGAATTTGGATTTGATAAAGTATCCAAAATGAAATTGGCTGTGACCAAACGGATAAAAGAGTTCGTTATTGGCGGCGGTTTTCTATTTGCTATGTGCTCGGCCACAGATTCCTATGATATCGCTTTATCCTCAGAAAATACAGATATTTGTGAATCTGTTTTTGATGGAGACCCATTAGATCCAGGATATACAAATAAGTTGGATTTTTCAAAGAGTCTCGCATTTCAGAACTTTAATCTATATACCAATCCTATGATCTATGAGTATTCTAATATAGATAGAAATCCTGCTATGGGAGACCCGAATATCGAAGAATCAGAAGACTATTTTTTATTATTTGAGTTTTCGGCAAAGTGGGATCATATCCCGACGATCTTAACTCAGAATCATGAGCGAATAATCAAAGGGTTTATGGGACAAACTACTGCGTTTAAGAAGGATCTTATAAAAAATGATGTCATTATTCTCGCAGATAATAAAAGTGCTAATGAAGCTAGGTATATTCATGGGACAAAGGGAAAGGGTATGTGGACGTTTTATGGAGGTCATGATCCAGAGGATTATCAGCATTATGTTTATGATCCAAAGACAGATTTAAATCTTCATCCAAATTCACCTGGATATCGATTAATTTTGAATAATGTTCTTTTTCCAGCAGCAAAGAAGAAAAAGCAGAAAACGTAATTTGTATTCAACGATCCGTGGTTAGTAGTCAGTTTAATTCAATAAATTCTGACACGTTAGATCAGATTTTTTCGAATGCACATTCGGAAGTATTCAAGACATTTAACTGCCTTAATTGCGCCAATTGTTGTAAAAACTATAGTCCAATTATAGAACCAGAGGAAATAAATTTATTGAGCACGGCACTAAACATTTCGGCAGTAGAATTATTTGAAAACTATGTGGAGATGGATGAAGAAGGCGACTTTGTCTTCAAGTCACAACCTTGTCCAATGTTAAATTTGGAAGATAATAAATGCACGATATATGAGTCAAGACCGAGGGCCTGCAGGGAATATCCGCATACCAATATGAAGGCAATAAAAAACCATCTTGAACTTTTGAAAAAAAACATAGAAATTTGTCCTGCGGCGGACGAAATTGTGCAGCGTGTTATAAAACAAATTGAAGATGTCGAAGCTTAAAGCCATAATTCCTGTAGCAGGCGCTGGTACTCGTTTGAGACCATTTACCTATACCCAGCCCAAGGCACTTATTCCTATTGCAGGTAAACCCATTATTTCCTATATCATAGATGATTTAAAAAGTCAAGGGATTAAAGATTTACTATTTATCGTCGGTTATTTTGGGGAGAAAATCGTAGACTATGTAAAAGAAAACTATCCTGACTTAAATACAGAGTTTGTTTTTCAAGCCAAACGCGAGGGGATAGGTCAAGCTGTATTTTTAGTGAAGGAATTCATACAGCCAAAGGATGAGCTTATCATAGTATTAGGGGATAGTTTAATTGAGATAACCCCAGATTTTTACAAAGCCTATAAGTCCAGTATAGCTATTAAGAAAGTAAAAGATCCTTATAATTTTGGTGTTGTAGAACTAGGAGCGGATGATCATATAGTGCGATTCGTAGAAAAACCAAAGATTCCAAAATCCAACCTGGCTTTGGCAGGATTATATAAAATCGTAGAAACGGATTTGTTATTTTCTATTCTAGATAAGTATGAAAAGGATGGAATACGCACGGAGGGCGAATTTCAGCTCACCGATGTACTCAATGAAATGTTGAAGCAAGGAGTATCATTCGATTTAGTCACTGCTGAACAATGGCTAGATGTTGGAAATGGGGAGGTGTTGCTCAATTCTAACGCACTATTACTAAAAAAGTACGGAGGCTTTATAGCAGCTACAGCCAAAATTGAAAACTCTGTGATCGTAGAGCCGGTATATATTGCAGAAAATTGTGAACTTTTGAATTCCATCGTAGGACCCAATGTATCTCTCGGCGAGAACTCGAAAATTCATCATTCAATCATTGAAAATGGAATTATGGGGAGTTATTCAAAACTAGATACCATGAAGCTTTCAGAGTTTGTTATTGGTAGTGACTCCACCTTAAAAGGAGCATCGCAGACAATTACCGTGGGAGATAATACGGAAATTGATTTTAGCAAGTAGATTCAAAATCGAATACTTAAATCAAAGAATCCTTTCAAACGTATCTAAAGAAGCCATTTAACCCACAATACGCATTAAAAAATGCGTAATCGAACAAGAAATTGAATTTCAATCCCGTACGTACGGGATTGAAACAATTTCTAAGTCGGGTCATGATGACTCCTATAGTCGTATCAGACTCGTAGGAGGTTAAACCCAACTAAATCATA
>JAJTHM010000062.1 GCA_021297855.1 Sphingobacteriales bacterium
ACTTGCATGTATTAGGCCTCCCGCTAGCGTTCATCCTGAGCCAGAATCAAACTCTCCATAGTGAATTTTCTTCTGAACTTCTCTTAAGATTCTGACAGTATCGTCAGAAAATCGAAATTGTTGTTCTATTTGTTTGTCTTCCCTACAATAAATTATAGAGAGACGTTTTTTACGCTCTGTTTATCCCGATAAAAATCGGGAGTACTGTTTTGCTCTATTTTAAAAATAAAGCAATCCTTACCTTTTTTTCCTTCTATACCTAAATGTCAATGAACGCTCTTTTCCCCAGTTCTACCTCGGGTTTTTCTATCCTCAATGTGCCTGTCTTAAAGACTTACACCTCAATTCAAAACCCGCTCCGTTTCCGAATGGGAGTGCAAAGATAAACATATTTATTTTTTATATACAAGCTTTTTTTTGAATATTTAATCCACATTCGATTAAAATAAAGATAGTCAAGTATTTGGAAACAAATAATTAATGTTTTTACTCCTCCAAATGCTCGCTTTTGGTCATTTGTAAAATCAATTTGGTAGAATTATGGTCTCCCATATTTTCTCAATTGTCCATTTTATATTGAGAAAGAAAAGCTAATCAGCGGGAGAATATTTCTTTCCTTCCTTAATTCAAAATTCGCAATAGATTAGCGGAATCGCATAATAAAGGCTTATACCTCCTACTTTATTTTGTGCTATTTGTAGAGTAGATATAATACTCTGGATTATCATTGACTGGGTTGATCTTATGAATTAGCCAATCCAGAAAACTCCCCTCAATCTTTTGCTCAAATTTTATATTCTTGAATACGGTCTTGGCCTTCTGAACGCGCAGATCTAGATTCTCATCATTGAAGAAATAGATGTATGACGGCTTCAAGTCCATCAATACGTTTTTCCTATCGAGATAATAATTTGCGTTTTTGTCTATACTCGAAGGATGATGATAAAATGTAATTCGTTTTATTTCTTTTCCTGCATAGGCGGAAGGAAGCTGAATATCAAAGTCTATGGTCGAATAATCCGTCACAATCGCATCCGCGTCCTTTTGGTAGAGATAGTGCATCGCTTCGACTCTGGACTTTTTTGTATAATAGCTTGAGAATACGAGCAGCAGGACTAAGTTGAGAAAAATGAATATTGGATACGCTATCCTATTGAGTTTATGCACCCATTCCTTTTTGCAGACATCTAGGTAGCGCTCCCATCCACCAATGCCGAGAATGAGATAAAAGGGCAAAATAGGGAAAATAAATCGCTCTTGTTTATTTTCAATAAGACTATGTGCAAGGATAAATAGGAGTGTGGGTAGAAATAGAATCAAACTCTTTTTATACTCCCTAAAAAAACCAATCAGATAAAAAATACCCATGGTAAGCCCAAGGCCAATTAGGATTTCAATGTATTGTGTGATGCGATTCGAATGAGCGTAATGGGCACTATGAGTCAGATTATATTGAACGTACCAATAGTATTGACCAAAAGGAATTCTCCAGAAATAATAACCCAGTATGCCATCGGTAAGAGAAAGGCTGATAAGACACCCCAGTAAATAATATAGAAGGGGTTTGAATCTCTTGGTTAGGAGCAGGTACAGCACTAATCCAATTAAAAAACTAGCCGATTGAAATCGAATCGAAATAGCAAGTGCTCCAATGCATCCTGCCAGCGCGTAAAGATAGTTCTTCTCTAACTTGTTTTTGAAAAGAAGATATACACTGAAAAGAAGAAAAGGGCTGCACATCACCTCAGAAAGGCTTCGAACCCCTATAAATGGGAAAAGCCAAAAGCAAGCGAGCAACCATCCAATTTTAGTGGCTATCTTCTCAGAATATAGATAAGATGCAATTTTTATACAGAAAAATACAGAACTAGTAGAAGCAAAAGCATGCAGCAAACGAATAACCAGAGCCATTATTTTTGGATCTACTATGCCCACCAAACTACAACTTTTTATAACTATATAATGAATCCCAGGGTAGAATAAGTTAAATACATTCTCAATCTTAATCTCTTCCTGATCTATCCCCTCAAACCATGCAGTGTAATTGAATCCACTTTGAAACCATTTGTAGGCCATGTCAAAGGTATAATAATGGTCATCATGCATGGCGTAGCCACCGGAGAATATAGCTGCAAAGAGGCGCAATACGAATGCGACCAAAATTATCGAACCAAAAGGAGATGAAGTATATGAAAATCTCATTGCACAAATGTAGCAGAATATGACTAAATTGAATTCCAATGACTCCAATTATGGAGAATTGTAAACATTTAAATACTAAATTTGTCATTCACCAAAAAAATAAACTATGAAAAAATTAATTGCTGAATTCTTGAGCACATCTTGGCTTGCAATTGGAGGTTGCGGGAGTGCTGTATAGGCTGCTTAATTTTTAACTCCTGATGAAACTCAAGTCGGTATTGGTTTTTTGGGTGTATCTCTAGCATTCGGGTTGACCGTTGTGACTGGAGCCTCTGCTTTTGACCCTTTATCTGGAGGACATTTTAACCCCGCTGTCAGCATTGGCGCATGGGTAGCGAATCGCTTAGACACTAAAGATCTTTTTCCGTATATACTAGTACAAATTCTAGACGGTCTCCTTGCAGCATTTATTCTGTAAACTATCGCTAAAGGTAATGGCAGCGCAATAGGTAGAATTGCGACCAATGGCTATGTTAAATTATCACCAGGGGGTTATTCTATGATGTCTGCTATGGTATGCGAATTCGTCATGACCTTTATTTTCCTGCTTGTAATACTTTTTTCAACAGACGAAAAAGTCAATGGCATCTTTGCAGGATTAACGATTGGTCTCTCGTTGACTCTAATTCATTTGATCAGTATACCGGCGACCAATACTTCGGTCAATCCAGTCAGAGGTATAAGTCAAGCGGTTTTTGTCGGTGGCGAAGCGCTTCAACAGGTGTGATTATTCATTTTTATTCCTATTGTTGGTGCGGCCTGTGCTGGTTTGTCATACAAGTTTCTTAAGGATAAATAGTTTAGACTATTTTCACTTATTCAAGGCTTCATGTATTCATTGCAACCTTTTATTTTAAGAGCTATCTCTTCAATTTTACTATTTTTGCATTGAATCTAATTTCTACCATTCCACAAATATCATGCGCAAAGTAAGCAGCTTTTCTAAACTTTCAAAATACGAAAAGATATCTTGGTTAGCCAAGAATTTCTTGTATGAGAGTCCTGTGGATGTCATCAATAACTTTGCGGGATTTTGGTATGAGAATGTAGAAATTCAGAAACAATTTGATGGTTTTAGCGAAAATACCATCTCTAATTTTCACCTTCCTTTTGGCGTAGCACCGAATTTTCTAATCAATGGAAAAGACTATGTCATACCCATGGTGACAGAGGAAAGTTCGGTCGTCGCAGCGGTATCGAATGCGGCCAAATTCTGGATGGAACGCGGGGGTATTCAAGCCAAAGTAATCGATACACAAAAATTAGGACAAGTCCATTTTTTCTTTCAAGGTTCTCCAGAGAAATTGAAAATTTATTTCCAAAATCACAAGTCTGAACTGATAAAATCTGCTGCTGACCTCACTGCCAATATGGAAAAGCGGGGTGGTGGTTTATTGCGCTTAGATCTTCTCGATATGACTCATCTTGAGCCCAATTATTATCAATTCAAGGTGGCGTTTGAGACCTGTGATAGTATGGGAGCCAATTTTATCAACTCGGTACTGGAAAGACTCGGAAGTGAATTTAGAAAAATGGTGGCTTCTAGTGATGAATTTTCCCCCGAGGAATCAATAGAGATTAACATGTGCATTCTATCGAACTATACGCCAGACTGCCTAGTAGAAGCCAGTGTGAGCTGCACAGTAGAAGATCTCGGAATCGTCAATGGTTTCGCGCCGCAGCATTTTGCAGATAAATTTACGAAGGCTGTGCGCATAGCAGAAATCGATGTGCATAGAGCTACGACTCACAACAAAGGAATTTTGAATGGCATAGACTCTTTAGTGATAGCCACGGGAAATGATTTTCGCGCAGTAGAGAGTTGCATTCATACCTATGCTGCCAAAGATGGCCAATACAGAAGTCTATCCAAAGCCTGGATAGAAAAAGATATTTTTCATCTTAGTTTAAAGTTTCCAATCGCTTTGGGGACTGTCGGTGGATTGACTTCGCTGCATCCATTGGCTAAGACTTCGCTGCAAATTTTAGGCAATCCCTCTGCGCAAGACTTGATGAAAATAGCGGCGGCAGTGGGTTTGATGCAGAATTTCGCCGCTGTCAAAAGCCTCACTACGACAGGCATACAGCTAGGACATATGAAAATGCACTTGACCAATATCATCGCTGAATTGAAAGCAAATCTGGAGGAGGCGAAGCAAATAGAAACCTATTTTAATGATAAAGTTATTTCGGTCAGTGAAGTAAGGAATTACTTGCAAAAACTTAGAGATTCGATATCTCCGAAAACAATATAATACTATATGTATTTATGTAATAGTCCAATCAAAATGGGAAACATCCCGCACGTGCGAACCACAGTATTATATTTCTAATGCTGACCGAATCGTCAGTGCCAAAAATGAACTGAATTAATTGTAATTAATAAAAGGTAAAATGTCCACCCTTCTTTATAATAAAAAAGCGAATGGCAAACTCCTCCTCACGGGAGAGTACTTCGTGCTCGATGGAGCCAAGGCAATTGCCTGTCCTACCTCTTATGGTCAAACATTGACGGTAAAATCTTCGGATATTTTTTCTTGGAAATCATATGATCATCTGGACCATATTTGGTTAGAAATAACTGGGAATCGCCTAAACACAGAAATAGAAAAAAAACTCTTGGACATTTTATATTCTATTGATGGGTTTACATTTAAAGATACCTATGAGATCAGAATGGATTTCCCCCGCGACTGGGGATTAGGCTCCAGCTCGACCCTGATAGCTCTTCTAGCTGACTATTTTCAAATAAATCCCTTTGAACTCAATCATAAAATGTTTGAAGGATCTGGCTATGATATCGCATGTGCATTTTCTAAAACACCGATCCTGTATTCTAACGACAATAAACATGCTCCTAGTATTGAATCGATTCAGATTTCAGAGAACATAAAGCCCTATTGCTATTTCGCCTATTTGAATAAAAAGCAGGATTCAAGAGAAGGAATCCATTTGTATAAAAAAATAGGGAGAAACAAGTCTGCATTCATCCAAGAAATTTCATCGATTACGGAAGAGTTAATTAAAAAACAAAATCTTCAAGATTGGATATACTTATTGGGAAAACATGAAGAAATCATCTCCTCTTCCCTATCTTTGCCTAGAGCGGCAGATACCGTTTTAAAAGGACTTCCATTTTTCTCAAAATCTCTAGGAGCCTGGGGAGGGGATTTTGTGATGATATTGTCTGATAAATCACAGGAGGATATAGCTTCTCAACTTAAATTGATAAATATAAACACTATAATCTCTTTTGATGCGTTAATCCTATAATAATTTTTTCAAAAACTATGAAGAGAACAATATTAGTAATTTTTTCTTTACTTTCAATAAGTATGGTAAGTCAAGATACCTTAACGAAAAGTTATCCGAGGAATGAAATTAAAATTAATGTTTTATACCTACTTCTAGGTTTGCCAGAACTCACCTATGAAAGGGCGCTGAATCAATTTTCATCTGTGGGAGCGTCTATATTCTATGGTGCAGCTAGGAATTTGAATGTGGGTCTAGGAGTATTTCCATTTTATAGATGGTATTTTGGACAAAAGAAACCAGTTTGCGGCTTCTTTCTAGAGGGAAATGCTGGAGTATATACTCAAGAAGTGACAAGCTATTATTCAGACCCAACTATTTATTATTTGACTACAAAAAAGGAAATTCAAGGTGGACTTGGATTGGGACTAGGCGGTAAATTCGAAGTCCATAAAGTATGGACAGCAGAGATTTTATGGGGGTTAGGAAGAAATTTCATTAATTCAGATAATAGGAATGATAATGAAATTTATCCGAGAATTGGCATATCCATCGGCAGGCGATTTTAACTCATTTCATTAGTTTTAGAATGGTCTTCACTATCTTTGCCGAAATTTATATTTTGGAATTAATACATTTATTACTTGAATTTTTAAAAGATCCTTTGACCGTATTGCAGATGTTTATATCGCAGTATGGGACTCTAGTTTATGCTATTTTATTTTTAATAGTATTTGTAGAGACAGGTGTGGTCGTGATGCCATTGCTACCAGGTGATTCACTCTTATTTTCTGTAGGTCTGATTGCTGCTACCACTGGTGAAATCAATATTTATTTTGTCATTCCCTTACTTATTTTCGCAGCTTTGATTGGCGATAATCTCAATTATTTTATTGGTAAGAAATTTGGAGATTTGATTCAAAAAAGGGAAAAGCTATTATTCTTAAAAAAAGAACATATAGAAGAAACGGAAAAATATTTTGAAAAATATGGAACGAAAACAGTGATTTTAGCACGTTATATTCCTATCGTGCGCACCATAGCGCCTTTCGTTGCTGGAGCTGGAGAAATGAAGTATAAAACTTATTTGACCTATTGTTTTATTGGTGCCTGTTTATGGGTATGTTCTATCACTTTACTTGGTTATTTTCTCGGCAATATCCCTTGGATTAAAACTAATTTTGAAAAGGTAGTTTTAGCTATTGTATTTATATCGATCTTGCCTATCATTATTAAGGTGGTTCAAACAAAATTTAGTAAGTTTAAGTAAAAATTTTCCTATGCTCATCATTGGTATTACAGGTACGATAGGCGCTGGAAAAGGTACCGTAGTAGATTACTTGGTCGAGAAATATCATTTCAAGCACTACTCTGTTCGAAAATATCTGACCAAAATATTGGATGAGCAGGGCTTAGAACCCAACAGAGACCACCTGACAGCCTTAGCCAATTCGCTACGTGAGAAAAACAAGTCTCCGAGCTACATCATCGAAGAATTGTATAATCAAGCAAGGACTCAAGGGGGCAATGCTATCATCGAGAGTATTCGCACTATTGGTGAAATAGAGAAGCTAAAAACCTTGGGCAAATTTGTATTGTTAGCAGTAGATGCTGATCAGGATTTGCGCTACCGCAGAGCCTTCGCACGAAAAAGTGAGACCGATCAAATTAGTTTGGAGAAATTTAAAGCAGATGAGGCTCGAGAGATGACCTCAATGAACCCCAATAATCAAAATCTAGCAGGCTGTATTCAACAAGCCAACCATCTCATATTGAACAACCATGGCATAGAAGAATTGCATGAGCATGTAAATCAATTCATGCAGCAAATTCAAAATCAATAATAGAATAGGATACAATGTCGTTTAGTTTGTGTTTGGTTCGTGTCCCCACAAACCATTGCAGTTCACCATGCTGTGTGTCTCGCGCAGCATCCTTATTTCTTACTTAAACGACATTGGAATAGGATAGGTTATAAAGCCTTCGTCAACAGTTTTAGTAAATGCTTTGTTAATTCAATGTGAAAAACTAGGCAGAATTGGATTATCTGTATTAAATTTGCCTAACCAAAGTTAATCTTCAAGATATGAACATTAAAAAACTCAATAATTCAGTAGAAATGCTCAAGGAGTATCTGGGAGACTCCTTGTTAGCTTGCGATATATGGATGACTAATACTGGGCAGTCTATAGCAGGCTATAACACCCAACCCAAGGCTACAGCCTTGTTTGAACAAGTAACTGCTTTTCTCAAAAAAACTTTGACTGGTGCAGGGTTTCCTCCACTAGAGAAGTATTATATGCTCGATTGTGAAGGAGATAGCCTCATTCTAGTGCTTCAATTTGAAAAGTATCAATGGGGCATGTTAGTAACGAAAAGCAAAATACAATTAGGTTTATTGCTCAATGTCATTATTCCCAACGTAACCGAAGAATTTCTCGAAGCTGCGAAAAACTAAACAACCATTGCGACCATCCATTTAACTAAGCTAAACATTGTTTTTTAGTTGGTTCAGTTCTATTTCATAGACTCCTCAGGCATAGAATCGAATGTATTAAACCCAGTTTACGCATTAGAAATGATTAAACGAATAGTTCGCACGTGCGGGATTGAATCAAAATCTAGTGCGCGATTAGTAAAGCTCTTCTATCTTTTTTAAAAGCCATTCCTTCTGCACGACCATAGATTCAGAAACCTTCTGATGCAATTTTTTAAAATAAGATCGATCCCTTTCTAATCGATGTTTTTGCAACATTTTCACATACTTGATAAAATGTAAATTATTCTCCACGAGTTGCTTTGTAAACTCTTTACTTCTATTGTAAAACTGAGCCAAACTGCCACAGCAACTCTGCAAAGGCATTTCATCATTTAACTCATAGTAGCATTTTATCAAAAGTATCCTACCTGTAGAGGCGTAAAAAGAATCCTCATAAGTGACTTTTAATAATTGTCTCATCGCACTTTTATAATCACGTTTTTCAAAGTAAATTCTAGCATAATTGAAATTATATGAATTTTCTTGATCATTTTCTGGCATTAGATGAGAATAGGAAGCAACGAAATTTTCTGCCCATTCTATTTTCCCAAGCTGTAGAGCACAGAATACGATATTTCTGAATCGAACAGAGGTTAAATCTCCTTCTTTTTTATAGTACTTTACATTGACCTGATAGAGTTCAAAAAGGTGTAACAAATAATGACTTTTTCCACTATTTATAGATCGTGTACAAAAATTTTGCGCATGAACGATCAGGGCTAAATGATTGGACTCGAAAGGGATACCACCTTCCAATAAAATAGCCTTTAACTCTAAAAAAATATCATCAGATGGAATTTTATAGTATTTATAAACCAGCATATAAGATTTTATCAATACATTTTGTTCATCAATAGTTTCCATCCATTTATTGATTTGGTCTTGCTCAAAAGAATTATCCCTATCGGTTTTATACATTTGAGCAAAACTCATATAGTCGCATTGCGAATTTAAAGATTGGAAAAGACTTAAATCTTTTTGTTTGTTTAAAACAATATCAAATTGTGCTCCAATTTTTTCTCTATCATGACTGTATTCTTGGTAAATAAAATTTAATTTTCGCATCGCGTGCGCATAATCATACATAAGATATTCCTCGTAGGATTCAAACTTAAAGTCCGTTTTTGAATTGAAATAAATGGAATGATTTTTACTCAAATGATTTTTTGAGTAATATCTTGTCAGCAAGGTTAACTCTGCTTGAGGGTACTCGTCTATCTTCTTTACCACAATAAACTTTTCAATCAGTTTGACCAATTTGGTGAGAAAAACGCGCAGTTTGACATCGGAGTACTTCTCCTTATTCCCAAATACTGTGCGATATAGAGCCAATTTATCCAACTCTTTATCGAATTTCACATGCTCGGACACATAGCGGTGAATAGAGATGACAATATCGCTCTGGTTAAACAGTGTGCAGGATAAAAAAGAGGTAATACTTTCCTTATCATGCTTGCTCAGACTGGCATACAATTCTTCTATCTTACTGGATTTTCCGCTCATTATTTCCTAGTTATTATTTAATACAAAAGAAAAGAGAATTTTTGGATTCGTGAAACTAAATTCAAAATTAATGAAATAACATCATTAACAAATAAATTTTTTAATCTATTGTTTTTCAACACCTTTAATGATTGATTCATGCAACATAATCTTAACAACTAGCTATTTTTGTATGTGATTATTGATAAAATTATCCTCACTTTTGTATCAGAAAAAGAAAATAACACAGTTGAATCCTTTCCTTAATCAGAAAAACTCAAACGTATGAAACAAAAATTACTCTTATCTGCTCTGCTCTGCTCTAGTGTACAGATTCTTCTAGGACAGAATGGGACACGCCCTGACGAAGCCAAAGTCATCCTTGGCTCTCAGGTGGTCAGAACGATTAATGTAGTCGCCAATGATAATGGCACACCTGGTAAAACCTACACGCTCCTCAATGTATATCCAGCGGTGACAAGTATAGGAAATATAACGGTAAATACAGTGGGTGGTAACGCAACATTTCAAGCAAATCACAATGGCTCGCAAAACGATACCTTTTTCTACAGAGCGCAAGACAATCTTGGTGCAATCGATACCAACTATGTCGTTGTAAGAAAGGATGCACTTAGTCTAGATCAATATCCGGGCGATGCGAATAAAGACAATCTCTGCAACCATATTGACATACTCAATATTGGTATAGCCTATGGTAAATCAGAAATCATGCGAGAAGGGATCTACTTCAATAATAACTGGGTGCTTGTCAAAGCCTATGACTGGACCCTAACCAATGTAAAAAGCAACTATAGATACTCGGATGCCAATGGCGATGGGACCGTCGATAGTGCTGGTGATGTCGGCACCATAGTGAAAAACTACAATCGATCTACTGGTTTTGTAAATGTGCACTATAGTCCGACTGGAGGCGAAAGTTTCCAACTTCTATCTCCTGACACAGTCAAAACAGAATCCAGCACTGGAAATTTTACAGTGAAAATAAATCTCGGCAGTAATGCTGCGAAAATAAAAAAGGCTTA
Organism: Sphingobacteriales bacterium; assembly: GCA_021297855.1. GTDB lineage: Bacteria > Bacteroidota > Bacteroidia > Chitinophagales > JADJOU01 > CHPMRC01. The sequence goes on from JAJTHM010000062.1 coordinate 10,519, forward strand.
TGGATTGGCATTCACAGTCAAATATGATCCATTGCAGATAAAGCCTAACAATATTATTTTCAAGGCGAGCAAATGGTTTAGTGATAACGAGACTACCTTGAATTTTAGTCAAATAAATCCTAATACTGGAGAAGTGGACATCACCCTCGTTCGCACTACGGGTAATGGAGCAGATGGACTAGGCGAATTGGGAGTCATAGATGTAGTCATAGAAGATATTTTACAAGGTATAGACCTAAATTTTGAAATCACTAAACCAGTTTTGATAGACTCAGTATATAATGTATTACCAGTCACTATCCCTACTCCTAAGCCTGTGCATATTGTCAAAAAATCCTCGAGTCAAATAAATTCTACGACTAAAAACTCTGGATTGCGATATTATGTGAATGACCAGAAACTCAGTCTAAAAAATGAGAACACCAAACCTCTGGAAGTCAGCATAGTCAATATTCTAGGTAAGGAGGTCTCCAAAAAAATGCTAGCTCCAAATCAACTCATAGAAACAGAAACCAACCTATGGTCTTCGGGGATATACTTCCTCCGCACGGCCAATGAAGCCTATAAAATATTTGTGAAATAAACGAAGATCGTTGAACTCCAAAGCTAGAAACCCTAACTATACATAAAACACCGACCTCAAAAATCGGAATTGTTCCAAATTTGAATCTAATTTGGACACATGAAAACCTATTGATTCATTGTTTAATGTTCGCCCTCTCATGGGGGCGTTCATAATCAAACAAATTTATCTTAAATTGCAAAATTGTTTATATATTTGCTATAATGAAAAAGTTTCTAGCTTCTTTATTGCTTTTCATTGTCCTACTTCCAGGGGTAGCCAAAGTCTTCTATATAGCCTATTGGAAAATAAATCAAGAAGCCCTTGCCAAGGCATTTTGTAAAAACCAAGACAAACCCGAACTCGAATGTAACGGTCAATGTCATCTGGAAGAAACATTAGAAAAAATAGATGAAGGAAAGCAAAGTGATAAGGAAAAAAATACCCCTAGCTGGGAAAAACTTATAGAAAATCTTGTGTTTACGGAAGAAATTGTATCTCCGTACAACTACAATAATCCAATTTCAATTTATAATCTTCTAGATAAGAAACATTTTTACTATTCCATTTCTTATCATTTTTCTAAGCTGAATAGTACTTTTCATCCCCCCTGTTTAGGTTAAATTTTAGTTGGGCGTTAATTACGTCTTAAATTAATTGTAACTATATTGTAATCAATATGTAATTACAATTAGGCAATAAAAAATTTTCCAAAATCAAGAAAAAAAATGTCCCTTAGAATCTTATGGCTCATCTTATTCTGTAGTTTCCAAACTGCAAATGCCTGTGATATATGCGGAAGCAATCCCAATTCTATGTATGTCGGATTGCTTCCGAACTACACGAATCATTTTGTAGGCTTGAAGCATCGATTTGTAAAATTCGAGACCGAACACAATGACAAGCAAGAGTATGGTCAAGATGTCCTGCATGAAACGACCTTATGGGGACGATATAATTTGAATAAAAAAATTCAGATTTATGCCTCTATCCCTTATCTTATCAATAATAGAATAGATAATCACACCAGCTATGTCATTCATGGTCTAGGTGATGCTTCTATACTCGCCAATTATACTTTGATAGATAATACAGATAGTCTCAATGGTAAACTTTATCATTTCCTACAAACTGGTGTGGGTATAAAACTCCCTTCTGGGCAAAGCGATCTTATAGCTAACGGCAATACGGTCATACCCATGTTGCAACTCGGGACGGGTTCTACTGACATTCTAGCCAGTGTATTTTACATGATGCGCCTAAAAAAACTAGGATGGAGTCTCGATGGAAATTATAAATGGAATACAACTGGAGCCAATGATTATAGAATGGGAAATAGCCTAAACGCGAACTGGAGATGTTTTTATTGGTATCAAAGACCCAAACATGCTTGGGTACCGAGTGTAGGTCTAGGGTGGGAACATATGGAAGCCAATATTGATAGAGGAATAGAAAGAGAATTGACGGGTGGAAATGCTCTTATGTCGTCTATTGGCTTGCAGCTTTTTAAAGGTAAATTCTCCATCGGTTCCACATTTCAGTTACCTATTCATCAAAATATAAATTCAGGTTTTACTCAAGGAAGTTTTAGAATATCTAATCAAATCAACATTTTTTTCTAAACAAAATAAATCAACGGAATTATGAAAAAATCAATCCTATTCATTATCGCTTTAACCACTTTTACAGTCATAAATTCTTGCAAAAAAGACCAAGTAACAGATGCGGGTAAAGGAAGTCTCAGACTAGAATTTGACCATCAAGTGAATGGCGCTGCCATGCAGTTCAATAAAGACTATGTGAACGCAGCTGGCGAAACTATGCAATTTACCTTATTCAAATATTTCATCAGTAATATTTCATTGGTGAGAACCGATGGAACCATTTACACCCTACCAAAAGATGAATGTTACTACCTGATAGAAGAACTTGCGTCGGGCGCCAATCCTTTATTAACACTAAACAATATACCTACTGGAGAATACAAAGAAGTTCGATTTATAGTAGGGGTAGATAGTTTAAAAAATTGCGCTCCACTCAACGAAAGAACAGGAGCATTAGACCCAGCCACCTCTGGCATGTATTGGGCATGGAATAGTGGCTATATCTTTCTGAAAGTAGAAGGTAAATCTCCTGTAGTAGCAGGTCACCCAGATGCCACAGGAGACAATTTCATCTATCATATAGGTCTTTTTGGCGGCTACTCCTCCCCTACGGTCAATAACATTAAATCCATCACACTAAGCAAATCAGGAGAAACAGCCAAAGTGTCAAGTAGCATATCTCCTCAAGTACATATCGTGGTCGATGTGATGGAAATATTCAAAAATCCTACGACCTTTAGCCTAGCGACAAAGCCTACTATACACGTAGATCCAGCTTCGAAAACTCTTGCTGACAATTATGTGGATATGTTCTCCATTGACCATATTCACAAGTAAAATTCTAACTTTTAAAATCAATTCAAATGAAAAAACTATTTAAAATAACAATCTATTCAATTGTTTTTGGGTCTTTATTTATTCTAAACTCTTGTTCCAAATCCAATGAAAATTCTACCGGAAATATCAAAATACAAAATGAATTTATCTTCGCTGTTAATACCGTTCCTTTTGCATTAAATCAAAAATATGTACACCCCAAAACTTTTGATACCCTTACCTACACACAGTTTAGATTTTACATATCTAATGTGCGTATTCAAAAAGAAGATGGTAGCTGGTGGAATGAGAACGAAAGCTATCATCTCATTTCAGCAAAAAGCGCTGAGGAAGCATCCTTTACAATAAGCAACGTCCCTGCAGGAAATTATACCGCTATGGAATATACTTTAGGTGTAGATAGCGCCAGAAATATGGCAGGTGCGCAAGGCGGAGCATTATCTGTAGCTAATGAAATGTTTTGGGACTGGAATACTGGATATATATTTCTAAAAGCAGAAGGCAACTCTCCACAGAGCAGTACAGGTTCATTTGCCTTCCACCTTGGCGGATTTTCTGGAACTAATAATATAGTCACTAAAAAGACGACCAATTTTAACGGGGCAAAGCTGACCGTATCCGGATCAGTAACCCCATCGATTGTTTTTTTAGCCAATCCAGCTAGACTTTGGCACTCTTCGCCAAGCGTAGCAACTAGAAGCACTATACATATGCCTGGTGCTCCAGCTGTGACCATGGCGAATGATTTTTATGGTAACTACTCCTTCAAAGAAATCAAATAGTCTTTGAATAGAATTCTAAAAATAATAAAAGCACTTAGAGCGTGTATCTCGATATTCGTTCTAAGTGCATTTTTTACTAGTTGCAGTCCTGAAGAAAAGGAAGATACAGGCAATTCTCTAACCCAGCTCATTCGTCCAAAACATTTTCCTGTAGCCCACTATACCCATAGTAATAATCCTTATACCCGCGAAGGTTTCGAACTAGGTAAACGATTGTTTTTCGACCCTATATTGTCCAGAGATACTACCATTTCTTGTGCCAGTTGTCATCATCAATCACATGCATTTGCAGATAGAGGCATAGCGCTCAGTATAGGAATTAAGGGAGGTGTATCTTCAAGAAATAGTCCACCTATTTTTAACATGGCTTGGAGCAAATCGTTCATGTGGGATGGCGGTATTAATCATATAGAGATTATGCCATTCGCACCTATTATCAATCCTAAGGAAATGGATGACAATTTAAACAATATTATTCGAAAGTTAAACCAACATCCCAATTATCCTAAACTCTTTCAAACCGTATTTCGAAAAACAAATATTGATGATCAACAATTGTTTTGGGCATTGGCACAATATATGAGCAATCTTGTATCTGCCAATAGTCGTTATGACTTATTCATTGCAGGCAAAGAAAACTTCACAACCTCTGAAATGAAAGGACTCAAATTATTTCGTCAACACTGCGAAAGCTGTCATAAAGAGCCTTTGATGACGGATTATGGATTTCACAATAATGGACTAGATGAGCAATTTAAAGATCAAGGGAGATACAGAATTTCCCAAAATGAAATCGATTTAGGTAGATTTAAAACCCCTAGTCTAAGAAATGTAGAATTGACTGCGCCCTATATGCACGATGGACGCATAGCCAGTCTGTCAGAAGTTATTGAACATTATTCTAGTAAAATAAAATCATCGCCGACCCTTAGTTCTCCTCTAGGCGAGCACGTAGGTGGTTTCCAGTTTAGCGACGAAGAGAAGGATGCATTGGTTGACTTTCTTCATACATTGACGGATGAAGAATTTATAACTAATAAAGCACTGGTTTATCCATAAGAAAATTCAATACTTAACTAAATAATCTATCTTTTCATGAAGTGGTTATTCATCCTTTTTATATTCTTTCTATCATGCACACCTAAGGCTAAGGAAGATTTTATGGCTATGCCTAAGCACTTTCCAAAACCAAGTTATTCTATTAAAATCAATGAAAATAAATTCGAGCTAGGGAAGCAACTATTTTTTGATCCCATATTTTCTAAAGACAGTACAATCTCCTGCGGCAGCTGTCATCATCAGGATGTGGCCTTTGCGGATTCTAGACCATTTAGCCTCGGAGTTCGAAATCAAGTCGGCAAGCGCAATGCCCCAGCACTGCAAAATCTGATGTGGTCCAAAAGTTTTTTCTGGGACGGCGGTGTAGGCAATATCGAACTCATACCGCTCAATCCAATTACGAATCATAAAGAGCTCGATGAATCGATGGTAAACATCGTGTTCAAACTCAATAGAGCTCAAACATACTCCTCTCAAATAAAAACAATTTATCAGACCGATACGATCAACTCTTATCAAGTATTAGAACTACTGACACAGTATCAAGCGGCACTGATATCTGATCAGAGCAAATTTGATGACTATCTCCGTGGAAACTCGAAACTAAGCACAGAAGAAATGCAAGGGTATAGCCTCTTTCAAACCAAGTGTGGTTCATGTCATGAAGGTCCTTTGCAATCGAACTACAGTTTTAGAAATAATGGAATATACAAAGCTGGTGACACTGATCTGGGGCGCTATGAAATATCCATCATCGAAAGTGATAAAGGTAAGTTTAAAGTGCCAAGCCTCAGAAATATAGAGCTGACTGCTCCTTATATGCACAATAGTTCGCTGACGAGTCTCGAAGCTGTGCTAAATCACTACGAATCGGGTATACATAAAACCGCCACGTTGGATTCTAGCTTGCGAAATGGCATCCTATTTCAAACGGGAGACAGAGAAAAAATCATCGCTTTTTTAAAGACGCTGACAGATAGAGAATTTTTGAAAACCAATAGGTATAGACGATAGAAAAATACCCTTAATCAGTTAGACCGCAAAAGCAGAAGCAGCTTCTGACCATGCTGAACAAAGAGGATAGAAATCAGAACCGACCCTTCGGCAAAAACAAAAAGCCGTGCCGACTTTTCTGGAAGCCACTTTTTAGCCAACGCACCTCCAAGAATTATGTTTAATATCCGAAATATCAAGTTTATCCCAAAATCCTCATTAGAAATACGGATTCGCGATAGTGTCTCGTTTTTTTTGAACGAGACCAACTAACACGCTATTCTTTTATTCATTTTTTGATTTTTTTAATGGAATTCATTATCTCTCTTCGCTCGTGATCCTAGGTCAAAGCCTAATGCGTAATTCTGGGTTTAAGGCACACACACTGTCTTTCCTAAAACAAATATATACATGAGGTATTGATTAAGCTTTTTCTTTTGTCTTTCTAGAAGTTCGTTTTTTTGTTGGCATAGATGACTTTATTTTATTTAGTCTTTTTCGCTCTTCAATGAAAGCTATAAATTTTTCTTTTTCTTTTTTAGTTAGTGGTTTGCTTTGAATGATAAAGTCAACTCCATCTGGTTCAAGTATATATCCCATAATTTTAGATTTTAAAATATTTTTGTACTAATTTTCTTGCTGCATTTGTTTCAATAAACATTCTTTGTCCTGCAAAGTGTGTTGCGCCAAGTGATTCTTTGTAATGTTCAATTAATTTTGTTTTTGCTGTAAATCCTGCATACCCTTCAAACCCTTTTTGAAATGAAGTTTTACAAACAAACGCAACTAAATTTCCTGGAACACCTTTATATACTTTTGCCTTACCAATATTAAATGGCGCACTTTCTAATAGGTTCATTTCTATATAATTATCTTCAATAGTTATACTGATAATTCCTTGAACTATATTTGGACTACTTTTAATAACTAGCTTGTAAACTTCTTTTTTAATATCGTTATATTCAATCTTCCAATCAAAATTCCATTTGCTTTTTTTTGTTATAGATTTTAAGTCTTCTTTAGTCAATAAAACAATATCTGTTTCAAAGCTATCGCCTGTTATGATGTTTAAAATAGAGTCCGTTAGTCCATCTACTATAAATTCCAATTCTTTTATTTTTATCATTTTCACAACACTAAAATAAGTATTTTTTAATAATAAGTAGTAGAAAGTTTGTTTTGAAAACGCTCGACAGATACCTCACCTATGATAATAAAGTATGTCTAGGCTATGTGCAGAAACTAATCTGTATATGGAAGGTAGAAACCTTTGAATCCCTATTAAACTTAGATTTTAAGAAAACGTTTTCTTTTTGACTAAAGAGAGCTAACTTAGCACCTGTGAGCAAGGCCTATGTTTAAAATGGTGATTTAATCCCCTCCCAAATTTTGGTTGAAATGCAAAAAGGCTTAGCTTGTTCGAAGCCCTTTGAGACAATAAATGATGAAACACAAAGTTATCTCGTATAGCCTAATGTAGGCTAAGATAATGCCTTTCCTCACTTTTTATTCACTTTAAAATTCAAAAAGAAAGATGCAATCAAGGTATATGAACCATCCTGAAAATAATTGACTATTTTCAGGATAGTTCATGATGTAATTGGTCAATCAAAAGGCAAAAAAATGCCTCTCAAAAATGAGAGGCATCAAAAAGTATTTATAAATATCTACTATTTAGTTCGCTTTCTTGCCCTTAGCTTCTTCCATAATGGTTTTTGCTACATTGGCAGGAACTTGAGAATAATGGTCGAACTCCATAGTAGAGCTAGCTCTACCAGAAGTAATCGTACGAAGCTGAGTTACATAACCGAACATTTCAGAAAGTGGAACTTCTGCTTTTATGACAGTACCAGATAGTTTGGTTTCTTGTCCTTTCGGAAGACCTCTTCTTCTGTTCAAATCGCCAATAACACCTCCCACATATTCTTCTGGAGTGATGACTTCGAGTTTCATAATCGGCTCCAGAATCACAGGATTACACTTCGGAGCAGCTTCTCTGAAACCTTCTTTCGCACAAAGTTCGAAAGCGATAGGCTTGGAATCCACCGCATGCATAGATCCATCATAAACTCTGACTTTCATAGAGTCGATGGTGTATCCTGCTAGAATACCATTATTCATCATTTGAGTAAAACCATCTATGATAGGCTTTTGATAATTTTTATCAATAGCACCACCTACAATACCCCACTTGAATTGAAGTTTTGTTTTACCTGACTTAAACTCGTCACTATTCAAGAATTCCTCATCCGCAGGACCTAATTCGAACTCCATATCGGCGAATAGACCAGAACCTCCAGTTTGCTTCTTCAATTTCTCTCTATGCGCAACTGTAGTATTCAATGCTTCTTTATAATTCACTTGTGGGGCACCTTGATTTAATTCCACCTTAAATTCTCTTCTCATTCTATCGATGATAATTTCCAAGTGAAGTTCACCCATGCCCGAAATTACGGTTTGACCCGTTTCTTCGTCGTATCGTGCTCTAAAGGTAGGATCTTCCTCGGATAATTTAGCTAAAGCCATCCCCATTTTCTCTAAATCCTTTTGAGACTTAGGCTCTATCGCTAAACCGATTACGGGTTCAGGGAAAACCATAGATTCAAGTATAATTGGATTTTTCTCATCACATAGCGTATCACCTGTTTTGATATCCTTAAAACCTACAGCAGCTCCAATGTCTCCTGCTTCAATAAAGTCAATAGCATTTTGTTTATTGGCATGCATTTGGTAGATACGTGAAATACGCTCTTTGCTATCGCTCCTTGTATTCAATACATACGAACCAGCATCTAATCTACCAGAATAAGCTCTGAAGAAAGCCAATCTACCTACGAAAGGATCCGTCGCAATTTTGAATGCTAAGGCAGCAAAAGGCTCTGTTACAGATGGCTTTCTTAGAATTTCTTCATCCGTCTTAGGGTTTGTTCCTTTGATACCTTCTTTATCCATTGGAGAAGGGAGGTAACGACAAACTGCATCAAGCATGAATTGTACTCCTTTATTCTTAAATGAAGACCCGCATACCATTGGTACAATCGCTATGTCAATCGCTGCTCTACGCAAAGCATTGTGAATTTCATCTTCGCTAATCGTATCTGGATTTTCAAAGAATTTTTCCATCAAATTATCATCGTATTCTGAAACCGCTTCTATCAAATAGGCTCTATATTCTGCCACTTGCTCCTTCATATCTTCAGGGATAGGAACTATATCAAATGTAGCCCCCAATGTATCATCATGCCATACGATAGCTTGATTTTTTATCAAATCTACACATCCCTTGAAATTATCTTCTGCACCAATAGGTAAGACCAATGGCACTGCTTTTGAGCCCAGCATCGATTTCACTTGATTACAAACCATCAAAAAGTCTGCTCCTTGTCTATCCATTTTGTTCACAAAACCGAGTCTTGGAACTTTATAATTATCTGCCAATCTCCAGTTGGTCTCAGATTGTGGCTCTACACCATCTACTGCTGAGAATAAGAAAACGAGACCATCTAATACCCTCAATGAACGATTCACCTCGACAGTAAAGTCAACGTGACCCGGCGTATCAATGATATTGAAATGATAGGCTTCTGTTTTGTCATTTTTCTGACCTTGATCTGTTGGGAAATTCCAAGAACAAGTAGTCGCAGCAGAAGTAATTGTGATACCTCTCTCCTGCTCTTGTTCCATCCAGTCCATGGTAGCTCCACCTTCATGAACCTCTCCCATTTTGTGATTGACACCCGTGTAGTATAAAATACGCTCGGTCGTTGTGGTTTTGCCAGCATCAATATGAGCGGCTATACCTATATTTCTTGTTAATCTTAAGTCTCTAGACATTATTTTCTAAATTAGTGGGTTTTGAATTTTGAATTTTGAATAAATCATAGTTAACTAGTTTTATTCAAAATTTAAAATTTAGAATTAAAAATTAAATTAACGGAAGTGAGCGAATGCTTTGTTAGCCTCAGCCATTCTATGTACATCTTCTTTTTTCTTGTACGCAGCACCTTCACCTTTTGACGCAGCCAAAGTTTCTTGAGCTAATTTATCAGCCATCGATTTTCCATTTCTCTTTCTAGAGAATAAAATCAACCACTTCATACCTAAGGATACTTTTCTTCCAGGTCTTACTTCCATCGGGATTTGAAAGTTGGAACCTCCAATTCGCTTACTTTTTACCTCTACAGAAGGGCTTACATTAGCTAATGCTTTTTTCCAAATTTCATAACCATTCGTGCCTTCCTCTGCCTTAGCATCGATTTGAGCTATAGCATCATAAAAGATTTTGTAAGAAATAGATTTCTTACCATCGTACATCAAATTGTTTACAAATAGCGATACCATTTCGTCGTTGAAGACAGGGTCAGGTTGCAAATACCTCTTTTTTGGTTTACTTTTTCTCATTTCTTGAGTTTTTTTTCAGTTTTCCCGCATACATATTGATGCGACTTACTTTAAGTTAAAAATTGGGTTTACTATTTAATAAGTTGCAAGATTCGTTTATAAGCTACAAGCAATTACTATGAGCTAATAATACTTGCGACTTGAAGCTAATTACTTGAAACTAGATTATGCTTTTGGTCTCTTAGTGCCATACTTAGATCTAGACTGCTTTCTGTTATTCACACCTGCAGTATCTAGAGCTCCTCTGACAATATGGTATCTCACACCCGGTAAATCCTTCACCCTGCCTCCTCTAATTAGTACGATCGAGTGCTCCTGAAGATTATGACCTTCTCCTGGTATATAGGCAATCACCTCAATACCATTAGTTAATCTAACTTTGGCCACTTTTCTAAGGGCAGAGTTAGGCTTTTTAGGTGTTGTAGTATATACCTTCGTACACACTCCACGCTTTTGCGGGCAGGAATCTAGTGCTCTCGATTTCGATTTAACTTCTAGAACTTCTCTTCCTTTTCTTACTAATTGTTGAATAGTAGGCATTTATATATATTTTATGTTACTTTTTTATTTTGAGGGTGCAAATATAGTATAAAAATTGAATTTTATGGCATTAATTTTAAATTAGATTGGTTAATCGACTCATTTTCTTGATTTAAGGGTCCGTTTTATAGTCAAGAATTTGACGAATAGGTCTCAATTGACCGGTTCGGCAATTTAATTGTGTTTCAAAAGATAAATAATCTTGTGGTGAAGATTCATTAATCATTAAATGCCAAAAGAGTCCTCCCAGGGCTCCCATAATAAATCCCCCTTTAAATACGGGAGGTGGAGTATAATTTCTACTTGTTCTAAATGCAACCTTAAAATAAAATTCTCCCTTATCCTTTTTAGTTTCATATAAATAATTCTGCACATTAAGGTATAATTTACCATTGCTAACAATTGCATAGACGCTATCCTTAATTATATTATAGGAAGTTGTTTCGATGAAATTATCCAAACTTTTGGGAACAAGAATTTCAGTCTCCCTTAGAATTTTTACGTTCGGTTTGGCTTTCGCTAATCTACTATATGAATAATAAACTCCAGCTCCAAGTTTACTTAAATCATATAACTGATTATTCAATTTATAAAAACTATCTAAGTTTAAAGCAAAATTTTTTGAGTAAAATGTAGTGTCAGAAGAAACTGTCTCTGCTTCTGCCAGCATAAAGTCGTAAATATATCGACTCTTATTATTAAAAAAATTCTTAATGCTTTCCCCTCCAGAACTCATCATAAAAGTATCCATAGTTTTAATAAACAAATAATTTCCTCTTTCCTGTAAAAACAAATCGCCTCTAAATTTTAAATAATATAAAGTCCCATTTGTAAAACTTTCTCTGTACATATTAAAATCATGTATAACAAATAAAACCTTTTTGTTTAAATGCTGAGCTATAGAACCAATATGTTCTTTATTAAAATCTTCTAACTGTATTTTTAATTCTGGTTGAAGTGCATATTTAACCTTTAAATGAAATCTCCTTGTAGTGTCATTCTCTATAAGTATTTCCTTATTTTTCCTATTATCAACCACCTCTATTTTCCCGTAGAGACTCTTTAAAATAGGGTAGATCTCACTGTTAATTTCTAGTGCCCGGACAGTCTGTTGAGCGCAGCTATGAATAGATAGGTGAAGAGAAAGGTAAATAAGAATGCTCGTTCTCAAGAAACTTTTTTTCAAAAATAATCAACTTGGTTCAGTTTTATCTATTTAATAATTCATAAATCCAAAAATAGGAGAATAACCTTCTTATGATGCATTAAGTCTATATTTGCAGTCTTAGACAATAAAAAATGCTCTCCCTATTTAAGAATAAATTAAGTCCTTCCATTCATAATAACATCGGAGATATTGGCATTGATTTCCATGCTCACTGGTTGCCAGGAGTGGATGATGGTTGTCAAACGATAGATGACTCCATTCTGCTTCTTTCAGAGTTTAAAAGATTGGGTTATAAAAAGGTTTATGCAAGCCCTCATATCATGGGGGATAAATATACCAATACCAAGCAAGATTTAATGGAGCGATTTGAGATTTTTAAATCTGATGAACGGGTGCAGTCTCTTCAGCTAGAACTAGGTCTCATCGCAGAGTATCTTCTCGATGAACAATTTGAAGACAAACTCAAGGCAAACGATTTTCTTACCATTGGTGACAAGCATATTCTTGTAGAAACTTCGATGAACTATGAATTTCCTTTTGTCAAAGACTATCTTTTCGAGTTGATAAAATTGGGATATAAGCCGATACTAGCGCATCCAGAGCGCTATCGTTATATTTACAATGAAAAAAACTATGTAGAGAAGTATGAGGAATTAATGTTTAATGGTATCGAGTTACAATTAAACATGTTTTCACTTATTGGACTTTATGGCGATACATCACGAAAAGTCGCCGAGGCATTAATTGAAAATGAAGCCTATACTTTTGTGTGCTCTGATATTCACCTTCCCTCACAGATTAAATATTTTGAAGCTGCTCAGAAATCTCTATTTTTGGAAAAACTAATCAAATCCAATAAGCTTAAAAACCTTGAATTTTATTAAAATGGAAGTATTACAAACTACAATTCCAGATGTTATTTTATTTAGACCTAGAATTTTTAATGATTCACGAGGGTCTTTTTTCGAATCCTACAATCAAAATACAATAAAAGAAATAGGAATTACTCAAACCTTTGTACAGGACAATCAATCCCAATCAGCTAGAGGGGTTCTGCGTGGACTGCACTATCAGATGGGTGAGTATGCGCAGGCTAAATTGGTCAGAGTTATCAAAGGCTCTGTATTTGATGTAGCAGTGGATATACGCAAAAATTCTCCGACCTATGGCCAGTACTTTGGTTCCGTCTTGAGCGAAGAAAATAAACTACAAATGTTTGTCCCTAGAGGCTTTGCCCATGGATTTATTGTACTGGAAGATGAAACTATTTTTGCCTATAAATGTGATAATTATTATAACAAAGATTCCGAAGGTGGCATCGTATGGAATGATCCAACTATCAAGATAAACTGGCAGATGGATACAAACGATATTTTACTCTCTGAAAAAGATGAAATACTACCTAGTCTCTCTAACTGCAAAAATGACTTCATCTATGCCTAAGATTTTGGTGATAGGAAGTAGCGGACAATTGGCGAGTGAATTGAAGCAGCTGCAAAATCAATTCTCCGACTATCAATTTCTTTTTACATCACAAATCGATCTCGATATATCGGATAAAAAATCTGTGGAATCTGTATTTAAAAGCTTCATGCCAAATTATTTAATCAACTGTGCGGCATACACAGCTGTAGATAAGGCTGAAAGTGAGCAAACTAGAGCCTTCGACATCAACGAAAAGGGGGTTCATAATTTAGCCTCGCTTTCCAAGGAGCACTCTTGTTATTTAATTCATATATCTACTGACTTCGTATTTGACGGTAAAAAATCTAGTCTGTATAAAGAAGATGACCAAACAAATCCATTATCGGTTTATGGTTTGAGCAAATTAAAAGGAGAAGAAGCCATTTTGGTATCAGGCTGCGACTATACTATTATTCGCACATCGTGGCTCTATAGCAGTTTTGGAAATAATTTCGTTAAAACGATGATGCGATTGGGAGCGGAAAAAGAATCACTCAACGTGGTCGCCGACCAAATAGGAAGCCCAACCTATTGTGCTGATTTGGCGCAATTCATTTTATCTCAATTGGAAAATCTTTCCTTACATAAAAACAATATCTACCATTACTCCAATGAAGGGGTAGCCAGCTGGTATGATTTTGCCTATGAGATTATGCATATGTCCGAACTAAAATGCCGTGTGAATCCTATTCCGACTTCAGACTATCCCACACCTGCTGCACGACCAAGTTTCAGTGTGATGGATAAAATGAAAATCAAACATGATTTTAAAATAAACATACCCCATTGGAAAGAAAGTCTTGCAAAATGTATTCATCTACTACGCCCATAGAAAGCATCCGTATTGAAGAGCTATTGGATATAGCTATTCGAGCTGGAGAAGCTATTATGGAAATATATAAGCAGCCATTTGAAATAATAACAAAGCGAGATGGCTCTCCCTTGACTCTAGCAGATAAGAATGCCAATAAAATCATCACAGATTATTTATTTGCTAATTATACGATTCCTATTCTAAGTGAAGAAAACGATACTATATCTTTTGAAACTCGAAAAGAATGGAAGCAGTTATGGATTATTGATCCACTCGATGGTACGAAAGAATTTATTCACAAACGAAGAGAATTTACAGTCAATATAGCGCTGGTAGAAAACGGAAGACCCGTATTGGGTGTTATATATGCCCCTGTTTTTGAAGAGCTCTATTATGCGATAAAAAATCAAGGTTGTTTCTTCATTTATAAAAAAAGAAAAGAAAAAATTAAAACAAAACCTGCCCTAAATTTTAATCACAAAACATTTCATAATATAAACAAACCCCACCTCAAAGTGATACTTTCTCGGTCGCATAATGATGGATTTGTGTTAGAAGATTATATTCAACAAAAGGACTTCACCATTCAAGCCTTGGCTATGGGTAGTTCGTTAAAATTTTGCCGAGTAGCGCATGGCATTGTCGATATGAATATTCGCATGAAACCAACCTCAGAATGGGATACAGCCGCTGCGCAAATCATACTAGAAGAAGCGGGAAGAAATTTAGTAAAATATGAGGATGGCACTCCTCTTAATTATAATAAACAAGATATTTTAAATCCATATTTTGTAGCTTATTAAATTTGAATGCACAATGAAATTGAACCAAAAAAATATTCTACTTGTTTTCTTTTTTTTGCCTACGGTGTATTCCTTTTCTCAAAACGGCTTCACTACCAATAATAATGAGCTAGAGGAATTGTATGAACGATATTCTATTATCTATGCTCAAAAGGATTTGTTTACCAATCTACGCCCATATAATCGAGCTGATTTAGCTGCTATTGTGTATAACGAATATGAAAAGGATTCAAACTTCAAGGACAATAATTTAATCCCCTATCTCAATAATGAATTTTATGATAAATGTATTTTCATAAAAAATACGCTGAATGCCAAGAAAAAATTGCACGGTTTTTTCTACCCAAATGATGCTGCCTTTGCCGCTGTGTATGATAATAATTTTACTTTAAGGCTCAATCCTGTATTGGAGATGAAAGCCGGAAAAGAAACTGACAATGATAATATGGTTTACCACGCATTTAGAGGAGCAGAGATCATGGGCACCATCGGTGGTAGCATACATTTCTATACCCAGATTACGGAGAACCAAATGCGTCCTTTTCAGTATATCAATCAATATGGCAATGGCTTCAATGGGCAAAACAATTATAACTTCAACCCTTACTATACCTATTGGAAAGATATCCATAGTTTTCAAGGTTATGATTTTAGCAATGCATTAGGCTATATAGAATATAATCCAAATAGACATTTTTCACTCATGCTGGGCCATGATAGAAATCACTACGGGTATGGCTATCGATCTTTATTTCTTGGCGACAATGGCGCACCTTATTTTCAAATCAAAGCCAATGCTTATATATGGAAATTTCACTATCACATGATGCTTGCAGAGTTTACGGGACAATATGTGCGTGGAGCCGATAGATTATTGCCTAAAAAATATGGAGCATTCCACTTATTGAGTTTTAAACCATCTTCCAAATTAGAACTTGGTTTGTATGAAGGTATTATTTTCAATAGACCAAATGGTTTTGAACTCAATTATCTCAATCCTATGATATTTTATCATTCAATAGAGCATGCCCTCGGCAGTGCAGATAATGTATTCATGGGCTTTCAAGCGAAGTATAATCTCAACGAACATACACAATTTTATACCCAATTGCTCCTAGATGATTTACAAGTTGGGCAGTTTACTAAAGGCACTGGCTGGTGGGGAAATAAATATGGCATTCAACTAGGTTCCCGATTTGTCAATATCTTTAAAATGCCAAACTTAGACGGTCAGCTCGAATTCAATATGGTAAGACCTTATACCTATTCACACTACAGTGGGGGCACTTCGGACACCTTGGATAATTTTACTCATTATAATCAACCATTAGCACACCCCTATGGTGCCAACTTTCTAGAGTTGTATGGCAAACTGAGTTATAAACCAATACCTAAGTTGAAGCTAGAAGCAAAATATAATTTTAACCGAAGAGGTTATGATGCCAATGGACGCCTCTATGGAAATAACATTTTCGCCAATACAAATGAACCAACAATACCCCAGGAATTTAATAATGAGCTCCTTCAAGGAGAAAGAATGAATCAACACATGGTCCTAGTGAGTGGCCAGTATAGTCTTTTTCACAATGTCTTTTGGGATGTCGATTTTTTCTATAGAAATACAATTGTGGATAGAACCGCTACATCGAATAATTCCATTGGTTTCATAACTGGGCTTAGAGTCAATTTGAGAAAGAGGGATTATATGTTTTAGTATAGCCTTAATCGTTTTTTAATTTTTATTCACTATTGTCCGACAAAAATAATCAAAGGATAGCCATTACAGCTATCCTTTTTTTGATAACTTTGTTTTTGCACCACAAAAGTTATCATGGACAAAAATACAAAATCTCTCGGACAGCCGATTCTAAATCAAATTTTCA
>JAJTHM010000086.1 GCA_021297855.1 Sphingobacteriales bacterium
ATTTGCTATTTGAGAAAATAGGTGCTGTCCGAAATAATTTGTACTTTTGTTCATGGTTTTAAAAGTGTAGGAACTTGCAAAACTAAAAAAGCTGACCTTTTTCGGAAGGTCAGCTTAATTTATCTCGGACAACAATGAATTATAATAAGATCCTTGTCCGTTTCTGATACTTCAAAATAAAGTTTTCCCTGATAGTTTAGCTGACCTATTTTACCATGCCTTATTGCGTTTTCTATAAAAGGCTGTAGGAGCATAGTTGGCACTTCATAGTGGAGGACATTACTATTTAACTTCTTTATAAATTCAAAATTTTTATTAAATCGCGCCCTTTCCAGTTCTACATACTGTTCAATAAAATGTATTTCTTCTTGTAAGCTGAGAAAATCTCTTTTAGAATTATATAAGGCTTGTCTTATAATTTTAGCCAATCTATCCAGTAAATTTTGACTTGTTTCAAAATCTCCATCCATCATGGCCTCTTTGATCGTGTTAAGCACGTTGAATATAAAGTGTGGGTTCATCTCTGCCTTCAAGGCCTCTAATTTCAGTTTGCCTAACTCTCTTTGGTAGATGAGCGACCTCAATTTTCCTTTATTCCATCTGTAGAAAAAATAGAATATGGAGCCAATAATTAAGGTGATTATCAACGTATAAAACCAAAAAGTCTGATAAAAATAGGGTTTGATATAAAATTTCTTGGAAAGTACTTTTGAATAAACTTCAGGATAATTATTGTGAAATGCCTTAATTAATAGTTCATAATCTCCAGCTTGCAATTTTTCAAATATTAACTTCGCTTCTCTCGTTGTCTGCCAAGGGGTTTCTTTTCCATCTTTTATCAGTTTATATTTGTACTCAATGTTATCTAGATTAGGATAATAAATACCAATATAATTAAACTCAATTTTATTGTCATTAGGTCCCAATTGGCTCGGAAGACTATCTGTGGTAATGTTATTTAAAGCGTAACTATTGAAATAAATGGGGAGATTTATTCTAGTATTTGGTTTTTGATATACATAAGACTGCTTACCTATAGGGGTGCTTATCCATGCTGTATCTCCATGAAGCTCAAAGTCCAAAACTTCATTAGATAACAATCCATCATGTTTATCTACTCGATAAAACCTATTATCATCCAAAATTTGCAATCCCTTATTACTTGAAAACCATTTTCTATTCTTATGGTCCACTTGTATTTTATAAATATCATTGGTTGCTAATCCTTTATCTTCATTATAAATCAGCACGACTTTATTTTGTTTGTTTATGACATAAACGCCTTTACTTGCTGCACTAATCCATATACTTCCATCTTGATCACTAGTTATTGAATTTATTTTCGAATCAGAAGCAGCTCCTAGGTCTAATTTCTTTGCTTTCTTAGTAAAAAAGTCATGCAAGTAGAGTCCACTAATACTACCTATATAGAGTTCTTTAGAATTTAATACATGTAAGGAATAGGTTCTTGTGTGAAAAAAATACTCGATAATCTTTCGCTTCTTGGCATCAAATTGCGCTACTCCATTTGAAGTACCCACAAAAAAGGTATCCCTACCGATGCTCTCATAACACTTCACTCCTCTACTTTGTTTGTGCTTATTCAGCCAATCTGAAAAATCTTGATATTTAGCATAAGCCAAAGAATCTAACCCCTGTTTTTTTTGAAAAATGAAAAAACCCTTGTCTATTGTATTCATTATATAGGTATTCTCATCGATTTGTAAACAGCTATTTATATTATATCCTGGAAGGTCTATGGACTTAACTATAGTAAGCTTATCATTTACAATACCTAAAATTGAAACTCTACTTGAATTTACCAATAGTAATCGCTTGCTTTTTTCGAACAAATAAAATCCCAGTCTATTTTTAAATAACAAACTATCCGTAACATTGTTGTTTTTGCACAAAAAAACATTTTCCGTTTTTTCAATATTTGCATTTACTAAAATTATTGAATAGTTCCCCAAACTAAATTTTTGGTTTAATTGGGAATTATATCGACTGAACAGTTTGAAATCATTTTTAAAGTACTTTTTCAAGCTACTGGTATCACTAACTTTAATCCTTAAGACGCTTTGGCTCTTAAAATCTAATAACCCAATAATGCCATTTTTCTCAAAGTACAAATCTTCTCCAAAAAATTTGATTTTAGGGTCATTTTTATTTTCTAATAAAATCTTAGAAATAATATAATGATTTGAAGTATTCTTCAAGATGGTAGCTCCCTTAAAACCTAAACTAACAATATTGCCTTTGATATTCGATACCCCCAGATTCATATTGTCAAGCAATCCATGACTCTCATTAAAATTTCTAAAATGTTTTCCATCAAATCTGGACAAACCATTGTCTGTGCCAAACCACAAATAACCAGAAGAGTCTAGGGCACATGAATAAATTGAATTGCTTGGCAGTCCATCATCTATCGTATATTGTTTAATTACAAAGTCTTTAGAACTAAGCTGTCCTAACACATTCTGGCCGATAAGGAAAATAAACACCAATAACTTGTTTCTCATCTTAAACAAATATATTAAAATCTAATTGTGTTTTGTTTTTTTAATAGTCATTATCCATCATAAAACCTAAATTTGCTAGTTATTTGTATAAGAATGAACGTAGAAGTCAAAATTATCAATCAATCTAAACATGCTCTTCCAGCTTATGAAACATTGGGAAGTGCAGGAATGGATTTAAGAGCCAATATAGAAGAAGTAATAAACCTCCAACCATTTGAGCGAATGGCTGTTCCTACTGGCTTATTTATAGAATTGCCTCAAGGCTTTGAAGCACAGATAAGACCTCGTAGCGGGCTGTCATTGAAATCGGGTCTTTCAATTCCGAATTCACCAGGCACCATTGATAGCGACTACAGAGGTGAGATAAAGGTAATAGTAGCCAACCTATCGAATGATTTAGTAGAAATTAAAGATGGCGACCGCATAGCGCAGATGGTCATAGCGAAATATGAGCGCGCGGAATGGAACGTAGCGACAAATCTCGATGAAACGGAAAGAGGAAGTGGTGGATTTGGGAGTACGGGGATTTGATGTGATGATGAATTTGAAAATGGGTCAATTTGAAAATTAGATATTGATAGACACAATGATGTGATAATTTGATGATGAGAGGATTTAAATGAAGGTATCAAGAGTAAACTTTGACAATACTTTAAACTTTTCACTTTTTACTTTCCACTGACCACTGCGACAAACGATAAAAATAAACTAAAAAGAATAAATGAGAATTATTGTACCCATGGCAGGATGGGGCTCTAGATTGAGACCACATACCCTGACTGTTCCCAAACCGATGCTGAAGATAGCTGGTAAATCTATTGTAGAGAGATTGATTTCCAATATCTCCAATACGATTGATTCTAAAATTGAAAGTATAAGCTTTATTATTCGAGAGGATTTTGGTAAAGAAATTGAAAAACAATTGTTGGAAATAGCAGAAAAATATAAGACCAAGGCCCATATTTGCTACCAAGATGAGCCTCTTGGCACTGGACACGCTATACTATGTGCACAAGAACAGCTAAGCGGTCCAGTCGTAGTAGGATTTGCCGATACTATGTTCGACGCCGATTTTAAAATAGCTACAGACAGCGATGCGGTCATTTGGGTCAAGCAAATTCCTAACCCAGAAGCCTTTGGTGTCATCAAACTGGATGTAAACGGAACAATTACTGAATTCATAGAAAAACCTAAGGACTTTATTTCAGACCTAGCCATCATTGGTATATATTATTTTAAGGACGGCAGCAATCTAAGAGAAGAACTCCAATACCTTATTGATAAAGATTTAAGAGAAAAAGGAGAATATCAGTTAACTACGGCGATGGAGCATATGCGCCAAAAAGGAAAAATTATGCGGCCAGGTGAGGTCAAAGAATGGTTGGACTGTGGCAACAAAAATGCTACAGTAGAATCCAATACGGCTATTTTACAGGCAGGAAAGGATGCTAAATTAGAAGGTACTATTGTAAATTCGACCATCCTACCACCATGCTATATTGAGGCTGGAACTCTCATTGAGGGTTCTGTTATTGGACCGAATGTATCTATAGGTAAAGGAAGTACCATAAAAAACTCTATAATCTCTAATTCAATTATTCAAGAAAGCACGACTATAAAAAATCGCATTCTCGACAATACTATGATAGGCTCTAAAGCTATGGTTATAGGACG
The DNA here is from genome assembly GCA_021297855.1 of Sphingobacteriales bacterium. Lineage (GTDB taxonomy): Bacteria > Bacteroidota > Bacteroidia > Chitinophagales > JADJOU01 > CHPMRC01. Next base: position 4,200 of record JAJTHM010000086.1, read on the forward strand.
TGCAGAAGATTTAAGCGTAGGAGATTACAACCAAATACAATAAATACAGAATAAATGCTTAAGACAATTTTTCTATCTGCTCTATCACTCTGTTCATTCTGCGCCCTGGCACAGGAAAACAGCAAGATATCCAAACTATATAAGCTAGACTCTTCTGATATAGTTCAATTGAACATTTTTATTGAAGCCCTTAAAGAAAAAAGTCTTGGTAATAACTTAGAAGCCTTAAAACTGCTAAACCAGGTTTTAGAATCCAATCCAAAAAATGATGCCGCATTGTTCGAATCTTCCAAATTAGATGAAGAATTAGCAAACTATGCGGTAGCCTTAGAAAAATCTAAAAAAGCCTATGAATTAGATAAATCCAACAAGTTTTATTTAGAACAATATATACAACTACTCACTCAAACGAAAAATATTGAAAAGGCGATTGATGTATTGCGAGAAGTAATGAAAAATAAAAATACAGATCAAGTACTTAAAATGCAATACGCTTATCTCCTAGGTCTGAGCAATAATCCCAAAAAAGCCATTGCTATATTTGAAGAAATGGAGAAAAATGGCGAATACAGTGAAGCAATAGCCTACGAAAAAATTAAATTATACATGGCTCAAAACGACCTGAAAGGCGCTGAAAATGAGCTAAAGAAAATGGTCAAAAACAATCCAAATGACCCGCGTTTCTTGGGAAATTTGGCTGAATTTTATCTGAAAAGTGGAAATATAGAAGAAGCGGAACGCGCCTTCAATGACCTGCTCAGCATAGAGCCCTCCAATATAGGTGCCCTGCTATACAAGGCACAATACTTCCAAATGAAAAAGGATGAACAGAATTATAAAAAAACAATTGTTGCCCTGGTAAATAATAAAGAATTAAATCTCGACACTAAAATTACTGTTCTAACTGATAAATTTGCCCATGCTGGAAAAGTAGATAGTGCCGAAAAACAATTTTTAATTCTAATGTGTCAGACTCTTACACAACAGTATCCTGACGACTATCGCTCGCATCACTTATTGGCAGATATGTATTATATCGGCGGTCAATATGAGGAAGCGCGAAAGTCCTACTTAAAAACCCTATCCATAGACTCCAAAGAGTACAATGTATGGCAGAACCTTTTCTACACACAAAATGCTTTGAAGCTCTACAAAGAAATGGCGGATTCTACTGAGTCTGCACTTGAGTTTTTTCCTGCCAACGCCATTGTTTATTTCTACAATGGATTAGCCAATTATCAAATTGAGAAGTTTGATATAGCGGAGAAAAGTTTTCGAAGGGCGCTAAGATTTGTCGGTGAAAACAAAGTATTTGAAGCACAATTATATGGTTCATTGGCCGAGATGTATTATAAACAGAAGCGATATAAGGAAATGGATGAAAGCTTTGACGAGGCGCTAAAACTAGACCCTGACAATGCTTATACACTAAACAATTACGCCTATTACCTTTCCATAAGAAAGGAGCGATTAGAGTTAGCTAAAAAAATGAGTAAAAAATCCCTCGAGATTGAAAAGAATAACGCCTCCTTTCTGGACACCTATGCATGGATATGTTTCGAATTAGGGCTCTACACCGATGCCAAATACTATCAGGAGCAAGCCCTGGAGCACGGCAAGGAAGATATGTCTACCATATATGAGCACTACGGAGATATTCTGTTTAAACTAAATGAAGTAGATAAGGCTCTAATTTATTGGAATAAAGCCAAAGAGAATGGAAGTAAGAATAAGGCTTTGCCTTCAAAAATTTCTACTAAGAAATATGTGGAATACCAAAATTAAAGTTTTTCTGATTATGAATCTAGCTACTACCTTTATCTGTGGCCAGGAAGGGTTAAGCTTTTTTAATGCAAAATCAGAAATAGTCATAGAAAGAAATGGAGAAAAAGAAGATTTTACTGCTCACATACGCTATAATCTAAAAGACACTTTATGGGTTTCTTTTACTGGTGCTTTTGGCATTGAGGGTGCCAGAATGCTTGTCACTAAAGATTCTACCTATATCTTAAATAAAATAGAAAAAACCAATATGGCTTTTTCTGTTGACGAAGAAAATTATCTAATACCTTATGCCTTCTCCTTGGATGATTGGAAAGTCCTTCTTCTTAATATTCCAGCCATTCAAGATTCTAACGCCGAAGTTATAATGGAAAATGAAATTCAAATAACAACCCATTTCAGTAACCACAAAATCCATAAAACATTTAAGAAAAATAATCACATTTTGAAGTGTCAATTTAATAACACCCGAGGAGGAGCACTATGTGAAGTAGTTTATAGCCAGTACGACAATACTACCAAAACATGGAATCTAGCCAAGGAAAGGCAAATACAAATAAATCAAGCCGCATCAGACCCTGTCAAAATTTCAATACGATATTTAGATTTTGATTTTAATAAACCAAAACCATTTAACTTTAATTATTCGAAATATAAAGATGGTATCAATCAATAGATGTTTTATTATTATCAAGTACTTTGTTCTAATGTTTTTTGCCTTGATGATAAACACTGGATATAGTCAAAACGTCAAAAAAAAAGAACTACAGAAAGAATACAACAATATCCTAAGAGAGATAAAGCAAATTCAAAACAATATTGATAAAACATCTCGAGAGAGAAATATTGGAGTGAATGAGATTGCTATGATTAATTCCAAAATTGAAAAGAGGCAAAAATTGATTGACAACATAGAATCTCAAGCAAAAGTAATTGAATCTGAATTGCAATTGCGTGTCAAGGATGTAAGTAATTTGGGATTGGAGATAGCCAAATTAAAAGAAGAATATACTAAGCTTATCTTATGGTTGAACAAAAATCATAGCAGTGTCAATAAGCTAGCGTTCGTTATGGAAGCGAATAATTTTAAAGAAACGTATCACAGAATACAGTACATAAAAAAATATGGAGATTATAGAGCCAGACAATCTAAGTACTTATCCAATCAGGTGGATAGAATCATGGAAAAAATAAACTCACTTAATACGATAAAGAATGAAAAAATCAATATCTTAGATATAAATAAAACCCAACAAAAAGAACTCACTTCCGAAAAAAATAATCGTGACCAAGTGGTTAAAAAATTGGATAAAGAACTCAACGAATTGAGACGAAAAATAGTAGCGAAGAATGAACAAGCAGAAGCAATCAATAGAAAGATCAAAAAAATAATCGAAGATGAAGTGCGCAAAGAGCAGGAAAGACGAATAGCCGCTAGAGCTCGTGAAGCAAAAAAAGATGCCGCCACTGGAGTCACCACGAAAAGAGAACCTGAAGACTATTCCCAAACCCCTGAGGGCAGATTATCAAATAGTTTCAGAGAGAGCAGAGGCAATCTCCCATGGCCTGTTTCGAGCGGAGAAATAACTAATAAGTTTGGAAGACAACCCCACCCTTTAGCTCCAGATTTATTCATAGACAATAGTGGACTAGATATTCGAACTCCCAGCAATAGTGCGGTAAAATCTATATACAAAGGAGAGGTAGTGCGGGTATTTGATATGCCAACCTATCAAAATTGCGTTATGGTCAAACATGGAGATTATTTCACGGTATATGCCTATCTTAAATCAGTAGCTGTGCGAGAAGGTATGGAAATCAACGCTGGACAAATACTAGGTATTTGTGGCTACGATGATACGCATGGTTATTCCTTAGTAAATATCCAAATTTGGCATTATCAAAACAAGCAAAACCCACAGACTTGGCTGTCTGGACGTTGATTTTAAATATTTTTAAATCAATATATTATCTATATCACGTTAATATTGTAATCAAAATCCTATCCTATTAAATCCTAAATTATGAACCTAAAATTATATATCTCTACTCTTTTTATTGCTTTTCTAAATTTATTAACGGCCCAAGATAAAGCGCCAATTACGATAAAATTAAAGACAAATTTACCAAACTCTTATTGTCTTTTAGCTAATCATTTTGGAAGTCAAAAGTACAAAGTAGACTCCATCGTGCTCGATTCTAAAGGAAATGGAAACTTCAAAGAAAAGAAAGGAACAGTAAAAGGTGGCATTTATATGTTTGTATTTCCAACCAAAGGGAATCAATATGTAGAAGTAATTCTTTCTGGCAAAGAAAAAAATATAGAAGTGACTCTAGATAGTAATGATTTTTCAAATGTTAGTTTTAAAAACAGTGAAGAGAATGATTTGTTTTATGCAGATGTAAAATATCTTGGCCCCTATCAGCGAGAGGTTTCCAAACTCTCTGATGAATACAAAACAACCAAAGATACCGCTAGAAAAAAGATTCTAGAAACCCAGCTAATAGCAAAAGAAAAAGAACTATTAAATAGAAGACTGGCGGTAATCAATACAAAAGGGCACACTTTTTATAGCCGACTGCTGAACCTGATGAGAGACATAGATGTACCTGAACCTCCAAAAAAAGCGAACGGAACTATTGATTCTAATTTCAAATATTATTATTTCAAAAATCACTATTGGGACTTTACGGACTTTAATGATGATAGGCTGTTATACACACCAATATTTGAAAACAAGTTCAAATACTATTTTGAAAAGCTAGTCATCAAACACCCTGATACGTTAAAAAAAGAGGTGGACTATGTTCTAAACAAAATAAAAGATCCAAACTCTGATATGATGCGCTATTGTCTTGCATCTCTCCTTAATGACTATGCAAATAGTAAAATCATGGGGCAGGATGCCCTATATGTGCATATCGTTCACAACTATTATGCCAGAGGCAAGGCCCCTTGGACGGATTCTGCCACCTTAGTAAAGATGAAAAACGATGCGGATGATTTAGCTCCTGTACTTATTGGTAAAACAGCTCCAAACTTTGCCGTGTTTGATACCACGTGGGTCAACTATACAAGACTCTATGACCTAAATAAAAAGAAATACAAATTGGTGGCCTTTTGGAGTGCAGACTGTGGTCACTGTAAGAAAGAAATTCCTCAGCTAGACTCAATATATCCCAGCCTATTAGCTAATGATTGTGATGTATTCTCCGTGAGTACAGTCTCCGAAGATGGCAAAGGTGAAAATAAAGCCCAACTTATCAATTTCCTACGAGAAAAAAAGTTTAAGTTTAAGACTTATGGCGATCCAGATTATAAAATGAATCCATTATTTAAAGTCCTGTATAAAATTAAAGGAACCCCAGAATACTTTATACTCGATGAGAAAAATATTATCATAGCCAAAAAACTAGGCCCTGATCAGGCGCTTGATTTCATTATAAATTATAAGAAGTATAATAAATAACTTTAAATTTGTATCAATCTAAATTTATAAAATTATGTTGAAAGAATTTAAAGAATTTATGAGAGTCCGCATTTATACCACTAAATTGAGTTAAGCAACAGATTATCAAATTTATTCGTATAATTTCTTCGGTTGAGTTTGAAAGCGAACTCATTCAAGTATTCCTGTAGGTATCGCTCTTTCACCACATGGTAAATACCTAGTAAAAAACGTTTCAAATTTGAAATGG
>JAJTHM010000105.1 GCA_021297855.1 Sphingobacteriales bacterium
AGCATACCAAAGGCCGTTCTACAGAATTTGTTTCTTATGGATTCGACTGTTTTTGGGCTTTTTAAGGCGATATTGAAGACTACTGGTAGGTATTCACAAAACGGAAAAGTAAAAGGAGGGATAAAGAAAAATACCATATTAAATGGATCGACATTAATGCCGCATTTTATTCAATTTACCCCAGCGGCAGAGAATGATCAATCACTGTATCATAAACTATCACTGCCATCGGGTTCTTTTTTGGTCTTTGATAAGGGGTATAATAACTATGCTCAATTTACTTTGTTGACAGCTAAAAAAATCTATTTCATAACTAGGCAGAAGTACAATGCCGCCTATAAACCTCTATTTGAGTGCTGGCATGGAGATGAAACCCCTGACAATGTATTGAAAGAAGAATTGATTGAACATATTTATAAAAATGAATCAGGACAAGACATTAGCTTGAGATTGAGACGCATTGCTTGGTACGATTCTAAACAAGATAGAACCTACGAATTTATTACAAATAATTTAACATTGGATGCGGCAACCATAGCGGCATTGTATAAATATCGTTGGAAAATAGAGCTATTTTTCAAGAAATTAAAACAAAATTTCCCACTTCAATACTTTGTTGGAGATAATCAAAATGCAATTGAAATTCAAATATGGTCGGCTCTCATTGCTTTACTATTACTGTCAGTTATCCATTCACAGCATAAAACTAAAATGGCTTTTTCTGTATTTACTACAATCGTCAAGCTACATTTATTTAGCTATATGTCGATTAATAACCTCATTACTACATACTCACCAGTGAACAAGAAAAAAGCAGTGCCAGACTTATTCAATTCCAGCTGACCCCCCTGCTATTTCATTTTAAAAAGTCTTATCAATGTTTTCAACTACTTTGAATCCCTAAAAGGGCCATTTCTTATATTTGTCGGACAACAATGCAAAAAAACTATTAATTATTCATTCTTAATTATTATTTAATAATTATATTTGCACTCCGAATTTTAGAAATTAATAAACTCCATATAAAATGAAACAAGGTATCCATCCTGAAAATTATAGAACAGTCGTATTCAAGGACTTTTCATGCGATTATTCTTTCATTACCAAATCTTGCGCTCCTTCTAAAGGGACTATAAAAATGGAAGATGGCAATGAATATCCAATGATTCCTATCGAAATCTCCAATATGTCGCATCCTTTCTTTACAGGAAAGATGAAATTCGTCGATACTGCTGGTAGAATTGACAAGTTCCAGAAGAAATTCGAAAAGAAACTTACTACAAAGAAAGATTCTTAAGAATTTTACTTTACCTATAAAACTTACAAACTCTGCCTTCGGGTGGAGTTTTTTTTTTACGCATTGCTATTTATTAAACTTATTTTGTCTTTAAATTTATTTTGAGTGATTATATCCCCAAGGTTCAAAGATAATTTAAAACAAAAGATTAGAGCATTTCTCGACATATTTATGCTACCCTTGACTTGGATGGCTGGAAACTGGCTCTGGTGGATCCGCAATCAGAAAATTGAGAATTTCCCACATACTAGAAATCTGTTTAGTAGAATCGGAGTTTTCCCTATTATTGACCATTACTATGATCCCTTGTTTCAGGAAAAATATATATATAAATCCTGCGACGAACCGAGACCATTAAATATAAGATGGGATGCTAAGAATCAATTAAAATGGCTACTAGAATTGGATTACAGTCTAGAGGTTCTGCAAATTCCTTTGCAAGCAAATCAAGGGTTTTACTATAACAATTGGTCATTTGGTTCTGGAGATGCAGAATATTATTATAGTATGATACGAAAATCTAAACCAAAGCGTATCATCGAGGTTGGTTGCGGCTTTAGTACTTATTTAACCCAATTGGCTATCAAAAAAAATAAACTCGAAGAGGAGAATCTAAGCTGTGAGCATATATGTATAGAGCCTTATGAACGACCATGGTTGGAAGAATTAGGAGTAAAGGTATATCGTCAGCGCTTAGAATTAGTAGAACTCACTTTATTTGATACACTAAATGCGGGTGATATTTTATTTATAGATAGCTCGCATGTTATTAGACCGCAGGGAGACGTCATCGCCTATTTTTTGTATATTTTACCAAGATTAAAATCAGGCGTTATCGTCCATTTTCATGACATTTTTACTCCTTTTGATTATCCTAGAGCTTGGATAATTGATGAAGTTAGGATTTTTGGAGAACAGTACATGCTCGAAGTTTTTTTATCAAAAAATGACGAATGGGAAATCATTGGAGCATTAAATTACCTCAAACATTTTCACTATCACGAACTACATAAGGTTTGTCCTGTAATGACCGTCGATAGAGAGCCTGGTTCATTCTATATTAGAAAAAAATAACTTGAATCCATTTTAGATTTAGAACTCGAAGTATATGCCAACATATTTATTCTTAGTCTTGTCTTTATAGGTTTTTAAGTCATATAAGTCATCAAGACCATAAATGGGTCTATGTCTCATGATGTCATCTGCTTGCCAGCGCAGTATATATGGATGTTTCCGCAGTTCCTCCTCTTTGGCAGTATTAATATTTAATTTTTTAATACTGCCTTTTGTCAATCTGAGTAGCGGTTTGATTTTTTGAAAGGTCGAGTCGGGCAAATTATATACCTCGGCTATTTGTTCTAGGTCTATAAAGGCTCCTAGACCTTCACGTTTTTCTGTAAGCTTTGTGGCGAAATATTCTCCAATTCCAGGTAAGGATTTCCACTCCTCCTTGGTTGCAAAGTTGACATCGATGGCTGTAGGCATTTTATTTTCAGCAGATAAATTCTGTTTTTCAAACGTGTTAGCGGCTGAATTTAGCAGTATATAAGGTTCTATTCTAGTATAAAGCTCAGGCGTAACTCCATAAATTTTTTTTACATCTTGCTTTGATCGAAATTGACCCCCTTTTGTTCGGTAGTTAATTAAAATGTTTGCGACACGAGCGCTGAATCCCAGTTCCATCAATTCCTCTTGGCTGGCACTCGCAGGATAGAAGGGAAAAAGCCGCATTGTTGAGCCTCCTTTTGAATAATAAGATTTGGATTCTTTTGCTATGTCGGCAGACTTCACTATTCGTAAATCATCAATTCGACTTAAACAATTTGAGTGCATCCAATAAAAGCCGAGCTTGATGAAAAATGCTATGCTTATAAAAGTAAATACAACTTTGCGTTCAATGTATATAAGGTCTGTCAACTCGTTGACGAGTTGCCTTAGATTTTCTGTATTCATTATTCCCCTGTTTTGAAAAGATGAGACAAAAATAAGAAAACTAAACTAAATATTTATCAAAATAATCTTTGATTTGATTGTCCTTTATTTTTTGATAGATGTCCTTATCCTTTGCCATAGCTTCGAGCATGGCGTATTGTTTTTTACCTAGTTTGTATGCGAAGCTATAAGGCTCATTGGAGAATGAAACATACTGATACATGGAGGTATAATTATAAATAGGATTTTCCATGATTTCATGTTCGATATGCTTCATTTCTAAAAATTCGGGAATACCTACCTTATCTCGCATTTCAATGAAGTTATCTAAAGCCATTTGAGCGATTGCATCGCCATTTTCCTTCCTTAAGTTTGAATATTCTTCAAATAGCTGTTTTTTATCCTCAAATTTATCTAGCAATTCATCAAAAATCCGCACATCTTCAAATCCGCAGTTCATTCCTTGGCCAAAAAATGGCACCACAGCGTGTGCGGCATCTCCTAATAATACAGCATTTTCATGATGCCATGGAAAACATCGAACGGTAACCAAGGCAGAAGTAGGATTTTTAAAGAAATCCTGAATCAATGTCGGCATTAGTTTTACCGCATCGGGAAAATACGTATCGAAGTAAGTTTTGACTTGGACTTCGTTGTTTAAATCATCAAATGCTAACTCGCCTTCAAAAGGTAGGAATAAGGTACAAGTAAAACTGCCATCAAGATTGGGTAAAGCAATCATCATAAACTCCCCTCTAGGCCATATGTGTAACGAGTTTTTATCTAATAGGAATTCACCGTTGGGTCCCGCGGGAATGAAGAGTTCTTTATATCCATAGTCAATATAATATTGTGAATATTGAAATCGCGGCATTGCTTGCATAGCCAGTCGAACTCTAGAAAAAGCGCCATCAGAAGCTAAAATAAAGTCCGAATTTAATTCAACATCTTGATTAGTTTCACTTTGGTGAAAGGTAATTCTATTGTTCTTAAAGTCCACATTTTGGCAGAAATGGTCGAAATGAAAATCGACTTCTAAGAATGAATCAGCTAATTCGACCATTCGTTTATTGAGTTCACCGCGAGATACAGAGTAAATAGCCTGATTCTCCTTGCCATAGGGTTGATAATTAATCGAACCATCAATGCCATGAATTGTTCTGCCATACATTGGAATGGCTATTTTATGTATTTCATCCGCTAGACCTATCTTTTCTAATGCTGTCCAACCTCGAGTGCTTAAGGCCAGATTTATACTCCGTCCCCCTATATAACCAACCTTTCGCATATCCCCTCTGCTCTCATAGACATCGACTTTATACCCTCGTTTTTGAAGATAACATGCTTGCAAAGAACCTACTAATCCTGCTCCTATAATTGTTGCTTTTTTCTGAGTCATTTTTATGAAATGTATTTCGCAAATATATGTAAGTTTTCTTTTTAATAGGTGTGATGACAATCACAATAAATGTCAATCTAAAAAAATAGGCTCAAATAACTCAATTAATATAATTTTATCGATTACACATTATGGATAAATTTAAAGACTTAAAAACGCGTTTTGAAGATTTCATTGCTTCTGATTTACCAAAAATAGCACCACGTGAGCTATATGAGCCTTATAACTATATAGTAAACCTCGAAGCGAAAAGAGTTCGCCCAGTCATGCTTCTCGCATCTAAACTTTGCTTTGACCAATTAAACAAAGATGATTATTACGCAGCTTTAGCTATAGAGTTGTTTCACAATTTTTCTCTCATGCATGATGACATTATGGATAAATCAGATACGAGACGGGGCCTGCCTACAGTCCATAAAAAATATGGGGAAAATAGTGCTATATTATCGGGAGACGCTTTATTGATACTGAGCTATAAATTGTTAGAAAAAATAAAAAATAAGGATCATTTCGTCCAAGTCTATAGTCTATACAATAAAACGGCTATGGAGATTTGTATCGGTCAGCAATTGGATATGAATTTTGAAATTGACTTCCAAGTTTCTGAGCCTGAGTATTTAATGATGATAGAGCATAAAACAGCAGTTTTACTAGCCGCGAGTATGAAAATTGGCGCTATACTTGCGGATTCCTCTGAAAGAAATCAAATGGAATTTTATCAGTTTGGCTTAAATATAGGAATGGCATTTCAAATTCAAGATGATTTACTGGATACATTTGGCGATAGTGCCTCAGTAGGGAAGAAAATAGGCGGCGATATCTGCAATAATAAGAAAACTCTCTTATATATTCATGCCCTTCAAAATGCCCATAAAACCCATAAAGAACTTTTACTTCAATGGTCTCAAACTAAAGAATATAATGATTTGAAGGTGAAAGAAATTACCCAGATATTCAAAGATTCAGGAGCCAAAGGGTATGTCATTCGAAAAAGAGATCATTATTATAAGCTTGCGATTGAGCACATCCAGAAGACATCTATATCCTCCTCAGATAAAGATTTTTTAATTAGCTTTGCCCAAAAGGCTGTAGATCGGATAAAATAGAAATGGAAGCAATAGACTACTGGTTTTTGGATTTAAAATATAACTGGAAAAAGTTTCTGTCCAAAAAAGGAAATTTTATTGAGTTGTTTTTTTGTGTGCTTTACTTTCTTTTCGTTTCCTTTTTATTTAAAAAATACCTTGTAGTTTATGAAACGATACCTGGCATTCAGCTCTATGATATTATGCTCGATTTTTTCAAACCCGCAGATGTTTCCGTTTACATCTTCGTCCTACTTTATACCATTATTTTCTTTAATTATTTTTTTTTGATAGCTTATCCTAGAATGTTAGTATGCTTTTTTATTTTCTATGCTACTTGTTTATTAATACGGTTTATTTTGCTAAGTTTTATCAATTTAGAACCTCCGCTGATGTACCAAGAATTTTCGGATCCCATTTTGTCTTCGAGCACCTATGAAGGGATTAAAATCACTAAAGATTTATTTTTTAGTGGTCACATGGTGACCGTTTTTTGTGCCTATTTTGCTATGCCAAATCGGATTTTAAAATTCTTATATTTGATTGGTTCCGTTCTTTTGGCTCTGCTACTCATTGTCCAGCATGTGCATTATACCATCGATATTTTAGGGGCTTACGTTGTTGTATTTCTCATTTATAGAGTTTATTATGAAAAGATTTATAATCATTCCAAATTGAGTTTTCAATATTCTAAAGAAATAATCCACTACTAAATAATGAGTCTAGAAGAGAATAAGAACATAGATAATATGCAGCTCAAGATTTCTCATTTGAAAAGATTGAGAGATGTTATAAATTTGGGCGGCGGTCAAAAAGCGATTGATAAACAACATGAACAGGGCAAGCTAACCGCAAGAGAGCGAATTGCTCTTTTATTGGACCCAAAAAAAGATTCAATAGAAGTTGCGCAGTTTGCAGGTTATGAAATGTATGAAGATGTGGGAGGATGCCCATCAGGGGGTGTAGTCGTGGTCATGGGATATGTTTCAAACCGCCTTGTGATTATAGTAGCCAATGATGCTACAGTAAAGGCGGGTGCTTGGTTTCCAATAACTGCTAAGAAAAATCTACGCGCACAGGAAATCGCTATGGAGAACAGAATTCCTATTATTTACTTAGTGGACAGTGCCGGAGTATTTCTACCGATGCAGGATGAAATATTTCCAGATAAGGAGCATTTCGGACGCATGTTTCGCAATAATGCCAAAATGAGTGCCATGGGAATTCCTCAAATAGCCGCCGTTATGGGAAGCTGTGTGGCTGGAGGAGCTTATTTACCTATCATGAGTGACGAATCTCTTATTGTCGATAAAACTGGAAGCATATTTCTAGCAGGTTCCTTTCTCGTCAAAGCAGCTATCGGTGAAGATATAGATAACGAAATACTGGGTGGAGCTACGACCCACTGTGAGATTAGCGGAGTCACTGACTATAAAATGGAAAATGACCAAGCCTGTATTCAGAAAATAAGAAATTTGGTGGATAAGCTCGGACATAAAACATTGACTGGTTTTGACAGAGTAGAGTCCTTTCCTCCGATTGGCAAAGAGGATGCTATTTACAAATTGATTTCTGAAGATAATTCCAAGCCTTATAATACTAGAGATTTACTCAAGGCATTGGTAGATAAAGGCGAATTTGACGAATACAAAGAACTCTACGGTCAATCGATTGTATGTGCTTATGCCCGAATAGATGGTTGGGCAGTAGGCATCGTGGCGAATCAGCGAAAAGTGGTCAAGAGCAAGAAAGGGGAGATGCAGTTCGGTGGTGTCATCTACAGCGATAGTGCGGATAAAGCAGCACGCTTTATTATGAACTGCAATCAGAAAAGAATTCCATTGGTGTTTCTACAAGATGTAACGGGCTTTATGGTGGGCTCTAAAAGCGAACATGGCGGCATCATAAAGGATGGAGCTAAGCTTGTCAATGCTATGGCAAACTCTATCGTGCCGAAATTTACTTTCATTGTAGGAAATAGCTATGGTGCAGGAAATTATGCCATGTGTGGCAAGGCCTATGATCCGCGCTTAATTTATTCGTGGCCTACAGGAAAAATGGCTGTAATGGGTGGCTCTCAGGCTGCCAATACGCTTCTACAAATCCAAGTAGCTGCTCTGAAGAAAAAAGGGGAAGAAATAGATGAAGAAAAAAAGCAAGAAATGCTTAAAAAAGTGACAGACCAATATCTAAAAACTACGACTCCATACTACGCTGCTGCTAGATTATGGACAGATGGTATCATTGACCCCGCAGAGACTAGAAAAGTCGTTTCCATAGGTATCGAAGCCGCCAACCACGCACCCATTCCCGATCAGTATATTTTAGGAGCCATACAAACTTAAATAATTTTTAATTCTAAATTTTGAATGTTTAATTATGCGTTTCATTACTTTCGACTTTCGACTTTAAACTTTCAACTTTAATTTACCTTGTCTCTCATAACTCTGACGTCTGATTTAGGTTACAATAATTTTTCTCTAGCAGAATTCAAGGCTCGATTTCTAAGTGCTTTCCCCCAGCATCAGATTATAGATTTATTCCATCACCATGATGCTTTTGATATAGAAAGTATAGGTTACCAATTATTAGGAGCTTTAAATACCTTTCCTGAGAATAGTATTCATGTTGTTTTCAATAAGTATGTTGTCCAGAATTCAGACATTTTAATTTTGAAAATCAATAACCAATATGTCTTAACTCCAAATAATGGGTTAGTTTCACTCATTCATTCCTTGGATTATAATGCCAAAGTTTTTCAATTATCCTTCACTGTTTCAAATGTCTGGAAATCATGGATAGATGCTGTTCAAGCCATTTTAGTCGGAAGTATTCCAGTTACTGCAATTGAAACAAATCAATTCATTCAAACCAAACCGTTCAATACAGATTTACATTTTATGGATGATAGAATTATTACGAGAGTCATTCATACAGATACCTTAGGAAATATTATCTTAAATATACAAAAAGAAGAATTTTATCACTACCTCAACAATAGAGCTTTTTATCTATCATTTATCGGCACTAAAATTTACCAACTCTCACCAAATTACTCCACGACCTATAATCCAAATAGAATAGGTGCTTTGTTTAACGCTACTGGTTTTATAGAATTGTTTATGATTGGAGGAAACTTGGCAGAGTTGTTTAATATAAATAAGTGGAAAAATAACAAATTTGAAATAATCATCGACAATGATACGAATCGTGAAATTAACTTTCAGCCCCGCGCATAGGCAGGATTTTATAGACTTAGTCGTCCAATACAAAGACCAAATCCGCTCCTATCCTGGCTGCCAAGGAGTCGATTTCCTCAATGATAGACTGAATGAAAATATCTTCTTCACCTATAGCCACTGGCAAGCCCCCGAAAACCTAGAAGCCTATAGAAATAGTCCACTTTTTATCGAGGTCTGGTCTCAAGTCAAGGTTTGGTTCGCCGATAAGCCGGAAGCCTGGTCGGTGGAGGAGATGGGGATGTAGTTTGTCGCCTATCAAGGTGGTAACACCTTGATACAATATATCTAAAAAAACGCTGATAGACTTTCACTCAATTCAAGGTCGCAAGACCTTGAATGGCGAAATGGTATTACTCCTTCATAGCCCAAGGTTTAAACCTTGGGCTATGAAGGAGAGTATAAAATCTTCGTCTATGAATAACCCCAACAATGGGGAAATTATCAAAGGCGCCTAGACCTTTCAAATTCGTCTGTCATCTTCTGGAGCGTTTTAATATCCGCCTGATGAAATTCATCGGAATGGACCCAATCGAAAAATTGCGCTATATTTTCTGAAGATTCGGAAAGGGCGGCAATATTCGTACCCCATCTAGGACCAAAGAGCTTGACCGCAGTATACATCATCTTGGCCAACCATGGCTGGGTCTCCCCACAAAGCATAGCATAGTAAAACATGAGGTGTACTTTTTCATAGGGCTGTGTGCGCTCGTCACAGGCCACATCATGCACTACGCTCGCCATTCTATAATCACCAGTATAGGGAGACCCCACCAAAGGCCCCCAGAGGAAGGCAGGAATGCTGGCTCCGTTGATGACACTTCCCTTGGGAGCAGCCCATGTCACCCCATCGGGATCTACGTAGCCGAAGTCCTCTAGGAGTTTCATTTTTCTGTCTCGCTCGCCTTTTTCTACCATCCAGAGACTCATGACCTGTCCCTGAAATGATCCATTATGATTGACTTGATGATCCATATTCTATATTATTTAATTTATTACTATAGTATACCTAGCTCTGGTTCGCCGATAAGCCCGAGGCTTGGTCGGTGGAGGAGATGGGAATAGAAAGTCTAAATCTTTCTGCCTCTCTACTATGCTACACTTAGATTGTAGAGATGTTCTTGAAACTCGATGAATAATTTTCTTATATCTGCTACTTCACCTAATTCAGACAATGCATCTTGAATAGATTCATATTTATTTTCTAAAAGAATAGGCAATTTATCTTGGTCGAGTTCGTCTACTCCTGATTCAATGTATTTACTCAGTACAAAATGGATAAATTCTTTTTGCTTGTCATTCAGTAGGGCATAAATAGAAGCCTCAGCTGCCTTGGCTCTCGCTTCTCTGGTTGGGGCGATATAATCCCCATTGAAAACATATTCTAGCACATCATACAAGTCACTTTTTTCCATATCGACCAATTTCTGTAAAGTCAATAAGTCATCTTTTGGATAACCCGCCGCATCCAAATTTTTCAAAAACGTTTTGCGTGTAATCGGATTACTCCATATTTCTCTAAGTTCCTTTTCATCTTTAAAAAACTTTGGCATCTCCCCAAATAGACTATGCATAAACTCTTCGGAACTTATTGGCTTGCCATCCGCACTCCAAAAAGAAGTAGAAACCATGTGCTGAATTTCCCTTTCCTTTCCCTTTCCTAATCGTACTTTTATTTTCTCTTTCTTACGACAGATACAAGGTTTCTTTCCACAATTCTGACAAGTGCTTATATAAATATTGCACTGACATGGTTCTTGATGACAAAGTGGACATGGTTCAGAAGGCGATGGAGGTCTGACAACTTCCGCACATTCACACACTACTAAACCACATTTATCGCATGGCAACGCTTCACCATCCCATTCTGGATCTGCAAAGTGGTGGTAAGCATCGACGAAATCATAAATGGTAAAAAATTCTTTGCCATCAAATAAACGCGTACCGCGACCTACGATCTGCTTAAACTCAATCATAGAATTCACTGGACGCATTAAAACGATACTTCGAATGTTGCGCGCATCGACTCCTGTAGATAGTTTTTGTGAGGTAGTCAGTATAGTAGGAATAGTTTTCTCATTGTCTTGGAATTCGCGCAAGAGTCTTTCTCCTTCTTCACCATCATTGGCTGTGACACGAACGCAATAAAACGGATCTTTGCTTTTTGCATTCTGATTTATCAGATCACGAATCAAAGCAGCATGACCTTGATTTGCGCAGAATACTATTGCCTTTTCATTTTGATTAGCTGCATCTAAAAAGATGTTTACTCGCTTTTTTTCTCGTTCTTCAAATACTATTGTGCGATTAAAATCTTTTTCTTCATACAATTTACCTTCTTCAATCTCGCCCTCAATAATCGTATCATCTGAGGTATAGCGATAATCATCCAGTGTGGTTTGAATTCGTTTTACTTTGAATGGCGTTAAAAAACCATCATTCACGCCCTCTTTCAAGGAATAGATATAGACTGGCTCACCAAAATATTTATAAGTATCTACATTGTCTATTCGCTTAGGGGTGGCAGTTAATCCGAGCTGAACAGCAGGACTGAAATATTCTAAAATATTTCGCCAATTACTCTCATCATTCGCACCGCCACGGTGGCACTCGTCTATAATGATAAAATCAAAATAATCTTTTGGGTATTGTCCAAAATTGTATTGTTCTGTTTTATATGTTGTGGTTGGTTCGGCTGCTATTGCGAGGGGCGTTGCCGCCTCGCTATTCGATTTCGCCCCTTTGGGGCTTGAGGTCATAAAGGTTTGAAAGATAGTAAAGAAGATACTGCCGTTTGTTGGCACACTTCCACTTTTCTTAATTTCGCTAGGTTTTATTCGTACTAATGCATCTACAGGGAATGCCGAAAAGGAATTGTATGCTTGATTGGCTAGAATGTTTCTATCGGCTAAAAACAAAATTCTAGGTCTTCGCTGACCGTCTCGCTTTAAATTCCAGCGAGTCTGAAATAGCTTCCACGCTATCTGAAAAGCAATAGCTGTCTTTCCTGTTCCTGTGGCGAGGGTGAGTAATATTCTGTCTTTGTTTTGTGCGATAGCTTCTACTACTTTCTGCACGGCTATTTCCTGGTAATATCTCAACTGCCAACTTCCGCTTTTATCTTCAAAGGGAATATTGGCGAATTTTTCTCTCCATTCATTTTGATCGGTAAAAGTTTTATTCCAGAGTTCATCAGGGCTTAGAAAATCTGCAACCAAACCTTCGGCACCTGTTTTCATACAGATACTGTAAATCTCTTTTCCGTTGGTGCTATAGGTAGTTTCTAATTTAAGTTTCTCAGCATATTTCTTAGCTTGCATGACACCTTCTCCTACCTCTAGCGCATCGCTTTTGGCTTCGACTATGGCTAGTTTGATACCTTTATAGACTAAGATATAATCAGCTATTTCTCTTTTACCTCTTACTCCGCCTGTTTGAATTTTACCATCAGTAATTGGATGTTCTCGAAGGACTTTAGAGCCTTCCACAACGCCCCAACCGCAAGCCTTTAACTTGGGATCTATGAGTTCTGCTCTTGTTTCTGCTTCGTTCATTTCTAATACTTTTTTTATTTAAAAATCAATTTTTTGGCAAGGTTGTCTTTTTGTCTTTTTCTGGAAGAGGAGGAAGCTCATCTGGCAAAGGAGGTAACTCGTCAGGAAGTGGCGGTAATTCATCTGGAAGCGGCGGCAGTTCGTCGGGTAGTGGCGGTAATTCATCTGGTAGTGGAGGTAATTCATCTGGAAGAGGAGGTAGCTCATTCGGAAGTGGAGGTATTTTTTTTTGGTCGTCTTTATTATTCTTTGAAGTATTCATCTTACTTGGATTTAGAGTTTAGCAATACATAAATATAACCATTGTTGTCCGACAAATATAAGAAATGGCCCTCTTAGGGATTCAAAGTAGTTGAAAACATTGATAAGACTTTTTAAAATGAAATAGCAGGGGGGTCAGCTGGAATTGAATAAGTCTGGCACTGCTTTTTTCTTGTTCACT
>JAJTHM010000115.1 GCA_021297855.1 Sphingobacteriales bacterium
AGAAAGACCTATCAGACACCTCAACTTTTTAGCGGATAGAGCCCCCCAACCTATACTAACCCACTTCTTTGAAATCTTTCTTATCCTTTATCTATAAAGCGATTTGGGGAAATTATTGCATTTTATTCGGACAATAATGATAAAAGCCCAAAAAACAATATGAATATTATTGGGCTATAAAGTAATGAAAGAGTTAATAATACCAATAATAAAATGAACTCATACTTTCTATTTGAACTTAGTTCACCATTTGAATTTATTACTATCATTAATTAGTATTTTTAAGTTATAATTAATACCCTCAGTCAATGTGTTTCCACCTTGACTATAATAAAGTAAAGATAAAAAGAAATATATAATAAAACAATTCAATAAATGATTCAAGGTCGAAAGACCTTGAATGGCTTACAACCAGTTACTTAAAACTATTTGAGTTTCCTAAAAACCTCACCCACCCCTTTCTCTACTTGATTTAATTCCAACAGGCGATCTAAAACTTTACGAATGGCTAACTCGGGATAATTTTTCAAGAGTTTAATCAGTTTGTCTATGGCAGTGTATATATTAGGTTCAAGATTGGCTAATATAACATCTCGGATCTTTAAATAATCTTCTTTTGTGATGCTATTTTTTTCAACTAAGCACACATCGCAAATACCGCATTTTTCTGAGTGAGATTCTCCTAAATAGTTCAGTAATTGTCGGCTTCTGCATTCTTTCGTATTTTTAATGAAATCCAAACATGCCTTAGTTTGGTCTAGCAATATCTGTTTTCGCACCCTGTATTGTGTCTGGTCTATAGGGACGTCATTTGCAGCTGTTTTATTAGTCAGAAACTCTATGGTTGGTTTATTTGTGGACGGCTCATAGTTTATGATTCCTTTCTGAGCTAGTTTTTGTAAACTGATTTTAAGTTCGGTTAAGTTATAATGGTAAGTTTTAGCTAGCTTATACAAGTTAACTCTTTTTTTGAAATGCAAGCCTTCGTATGCTCGTATCAAATGAGTGAGTAGCTGTCCATATTCAGGAAATTGTTCGGCTAAGTCACTTATTGTTCTTTCATCTGCTAGTAGTTGAATTTCATCTGGTTTATAAAATGCATCTTGAATAAAGATAAGCTCATTATCCACTAGAATCTGAAGACATTTAGCCGTATGCCAATAGTTTAATTTATATTGGGTATTGAAATCCTCTACTATCCAGTCAAAACGCCTACCTAGTCCAGTTTCATAAGGAATATCAAAATGATTAAAGAGGAGTAAAGCGAGGTTTTGGACTTCTTGGATGCTTGGATAATCTCGGATGATTTCGTCCTTTTCGATTTTATCTGCATCGGATACAAGTGCTATCGCATAGCTCTTCTGACCCGTTCTTCCTGCTCGACCACACTCCTGAAAATAAGCTTCTAGGCTGGCAGGAAAATGATAATGTATCACATAATTCACATGTGGATTGTCGATGCCCATCCCAAAGGCATTGGTTGTTATCATGACAGATAGTGGGTTGTTCAACCATTTCTCTTGTTTCTCATTTCGCACTTCGGCAGAAAGGCCAGCGTGATAATACTCAGCTTGGATATTAAATTGAGTAGCTAATTGTTTGGCGAGCTCCTCAGCGGCATTTCTTCTATTGACATAGACTAGTCCTGAGCCGGATAATCTATTTATCCAAGAAACTAAATCTTCGACCTTTCGCTCAGATGACTTAATCTGATAGCTCAAATTGGATTTAAAATAGCTCGACACGAAGACTTTTGGATCTTTCATTTCTAGTTTCTCCTGTATATCAACAATCACCCTAGGCGCAGCTGTGGCGGTCAAGGCTAGCTTAGGAATATTGGGAAATATTTCATATACATTAGGAATCCTTAGATAGGTCGGTCTAAAGTCATAACCCCATTGGGAAATACAGTGGGCCTCATCGATCACAATTAGATTCACTTTGATTTGTCGTAGCCGAGTTTGAAAGTCCTTTGTATTGAGTCTTTCAGGTGAAATATAGAGAAATTTTAATTTGCCCTCGAGGAGATAATCTAGTATTTTAGTTTGACTTTCTTTAGACTGCGCAGAATAATATGCCGCAGCGGGTATTTTGCGCCGATTGAGCTGGTTTACCTGGTCTTTCATTAAGGCGATGAGTGGACTGATGACTATACAAGTACCTTCGCTCATCATCGCTGGAACCTGAAAACAGATTGACTTGCCTCCGCCTGTAGTGAGCAGCCCTAAAGTGTCCTGACCGCTTGTCACAGACTCTATAATGGGAATCTGAGCCAGTCTAAACGCATCATAACCCCAATATTTTTTTAGAATTTCCAGTGCCGAAAGCATTATACCTTTTATAAATTGTAGATTGTCTAATCTTTAATTGTATAATACCGTGGTGATTTATGTCTCCCGCATGTGCGGGATTACATAAATACATACGGTATATCAGGGTAAAGGTAAAAAAAAATCCCCGATCTCTATCGGGGATTTGCAAAGGTTTACGTTTCCTCTTTCGAGATTAAGGCAAGCTATATCTCGTCAGATACACAGCAGTGTATGCTTATAATGTTATAACGGACTTGGTTCCGTTATAATTTAGTTCAGCTTGATTATCGCAGCTTGTGATTCCTCCATACCCATAGTCAAGGCTCGCTGTTCTGCTGCCTCTTGTATAAGTGAGGGTGCCATCTATTATAAATTTACAAACGGTTGGAGGAGCAAAACTCATTTTAAAAAATAATGGTTTTCCAATGGTCATTGTATAGGTATCTCCATTGGACGTAGTACCATTCGCAGAACCTGTTACCGTATATTCATCGTCGTACCAGTTTAATGGAGTTGATGAACCTGCAGTCATAATTCTAATTCTGGTGCTAGACCACGTTACTTTTTTGCCATCCGTTTTGGTGATGGTAAGGTCAGATTGAATGGTCCATTTTGGCATTCCACTTGTATCTCCTTTATAGGTAATAGATCGCGTGCCTTCTATTTTCCTACCATTGACATAGTAGTTGTCAAATGATTGACTAATCGCAGATCCGATAACCTTATATCCACCGCTGAATTTAATAATGATCTTACCTTTTCTTATTTTTCCATTTTTGCCTACGATACCATTTGTGCCAAAGTCAATCGTGATGGTGCTATCGGTCTTAGAACGGATAATTTTTACTGTGTCTCCCATAATACCTGAACCGCCGGAACCACCTCTAGATTTAAGTTCGCCATAACTATAGGCCTCATCAGAAATGACACTGAGGTCATCAGCTTCATCCTCTGCCATATGATTATCATTGGCCATAGTTTTATCTTTTTGTATATCATCGACGACCTCTTCTGCTTTTTTACAAGAGCTAAATAGAATGGTTAATGCTAATAAAGAAATAAATATTTTTTTCATACTTCAAGGGATTTTATTGTTCTTATAGAAACAAATATAGATAAAAAGGTTTAATTTTAACTGTTAAGTTTTAGAAGTTTCGGACGCAGATAAAAGGAGCGTTCCATAGTTAAACACAGCTTGACCTCTTTTTACCATAAACATTACAATGTCGTTTAGTTTGTGTTTGGTTCGTGGGGACACGAACCATTGCAGTTTGCCATACTGCCTGTCTCACACAGCATTTGTATTCAAATCTAAACGACATTGATATACATTACCATAACCAAACTAGCCTCACAAGCGAAGCGAATCTTTTAAGAAGGATATAAATTTAAAAACTAGTTCTTTCTAAAGTTGACTTCAAATGATTGATGACATCGATTTCCATAGACTCAAATCCTCTTTTCTCTGCTAGATAAATAGAGAGAATATCAGTAAAGAAGATATGATAAAATGATTGTTCTATCAAGTTCCTCCCTTTAGAATTTATATGGTAGATATTCGGTGTATATTTTCGTATAGCCTCTTCGTTGATTTCTCTGCGCTGCACATTGCGTTTGAAATCGAGGGCATTGTTGATAAATAGGACAGCTAGATTAGGATTCTCATCTCTCCATCCTACCATTTCATTGTGATTCATTTCTGGTATGACATGATGCCAGCAAAGCATCTTGGCGTTTTCGTTAATTTGTTGTCTGTATCGAACGACCACACCCTCAAATCTTTCATCGCCATAAATAATAGGCATTTTGTCGAAAATTTTATCACAGAGCTTGGAGGATAATTTTTGAATGGAAGCCTCTTCTTTTTTAAGAAAATCAGGAATTTTCGTCAATTGTTTAATTAGCTTGTTAGGAATGAACTTGTTAAATGTCAATACCTCCATCAACTGGACGATAGAATAACCCAAACATGTTCGAGGGGGCATGCCACCTGGCACTTGGATATAGTCTAGCTGATTCGCTTTACAAAAATCAATCATTTTTCCACCACTAGAAATGCAAACAACCTTAGCACCAATCTTGTGTGCCTGTTCCAAAACATGAATGGTTTCCTCTGTATTTCCGCTATACGAACTACAAATGACTAATGTATTTTTCTTGACGAAGTTCGGCAGGAAATAGCCTTTATTGATGGTTACGGGAAGTTTACAGCTATCAAAAATCCAATTGGAAACTATCGTAGCGCCTATCCCTGATCCACCAAGACCCGACACAACTATATTTCTTATACCTTTAGCAGGCGTCAATTTCGATTTTGAAGCTATGTCTAGGGCTTCACTAATTTGATTCGGAAGATTCTCCGTCAATTCTCTCATTTTTTCATTCATCTCTTTATATTTGTATTGTAAAAGCGTGCAAAACTAAACTAATTTTACTAAAAACAATGGCAGAACATAATGATTTAGGAAAATTGGGGGAGAATTTAGCCGCAGAATATTTAATATCTAAGGACTATAAAATTTTACGAAAAAACTATAGATTTAGAAAAGGTGAGATCGATATAGTAGCTTTAAATCCTGAAGGTAAGTATACTTTCTTTGAAGTCAAGACCAGAAAAGGCGGAGGAGAGCCAGAGCAGGCCGTCAATAAAAAGAAAATCAAACTAATTCTAGAGACCATGGACAATTATAAATATGAAAACAAAATAGAAGATGAAGTTTTTCTAGATATTTTAGCTATTCATGTCTATGATAATAAAAAACCCGAAATTGAGCATTTTGAAGATGTGTGGTTGTATTGAGAAATTTATTTGAATATTTGCTCTAAATGTACTTACTTTGTATCTACAAATTAATTAACATGGAAATACCAGTAGTCAGCATTGGCAATTCAAAAGGGATAAGATTATCCAAAACTATTTTAGAGAAGTACAATATTCACGAAAAGCTTGAATTGATTTTAGAGCATGGGTATATGATACTTAAGGCAAAAGATGAACCAAGAAAAGATTGGGATAAAGCTTTCAAAAAAATGCATAAAAATGGGGACGACCAGCTTCTTATCAACGATGTATTCGAAGATGAAAATCTAGAAGAATGGAGTTAAATCAATATGAAATTGTCTTGGTCAATTTAGATCCTACGATAGGAAGTGAGGTAAAGAAAACTAGACCCTGTCTTATTTTATCGCCAGATGAGATGAATCGACATATTCAAACTATCGTTATAGCTCCGATTACGAGTAGCTCTAAAAATTATCCAACAAGAATAGAGCTTCAAGGTAAAACTACCAAAGGCTGGGTAATGATTGACCAGATGAGAACCATAGATAAGCGAAGAATTCTCAAAGTTTTTCATAAAATTTCAGTAGAAGAAATTAAAAACGTAAAAACGGTGATACGAGAAACATTTGTAGATTAGCACATAATATAAAGATAGTGGGACGAATTAGAATATTTTATAACGCAAGGGAGTGCTAGAACGATTTCACTAAATCACTTAAATATGACCAATAACAAAATAATAATTAAGACTACGATTGCAGCAGACAAACAAAAAGTTTGGGACTATTATACGAAACCCGAACACATCACGAAATGGAATTTTGCCGTCGATACATGGCACTGTCCTTCTGCTTCCAATGATATGCGAGTAGGAGGCAAATACATTGCGCGAATGGAAGCCAAAGATGGCAGTTTTGGTTTTGACTTTGAAGCCACATATAATGAAATTATAGTTGGAGAAAGCTATACGTATATGATGCCAGATAATCGAGTGGTTAATGTACTATTCAATGAACAGGACAATCAAACAGAAGTCACTATTATTTTTGATCCTGAAAACGAAAATCCTGTAGAACTCCAACAGCAAGGCTGGCAAGCGATTTTGGATAATTTTAAGAGGTATGTGGAATGTTAGAAAGAGGTTTGGGAAATAGCTATAAAAGAAATCGAAAAACTCTGGCTAATCAAAATATACTGTGCTTGAGTTCTACAAATACAAAGGTATAAATAATTCTAATATATAGAAGCTGTGAATTATATAAATTTGAAAGTAATTAATCTATCAGTAATTTTTTCCATATACCTTATGAGTTGTATGTTTAGCGATAGTCAGTCAATTGAAAATATTGAATATAAGGATTTAATTCATAAACCTAAAGCAGTCATTGTAGAGAACAGAAGCAATAAAGGAGAATAGAAAATACTATACGGAGAGGTTAAAAAAGAAAAGGAAGGTTATGTATTTGAAAGTAATCGAAAAACAGTAAAACTAACTTTCGATAATGACAAATTAAAACGCACGAATAAAGTATTAATCGTTTAGATATTTAGTGATACTATAATTTCTAAGCTGCATATCTGACGTGCTTTGCGTGAAAGTATTTTTGCACTTGCTTTTTATTTTTCTTTCTTTCTTTCATAAATGATTCTACATTTTCTCGCATCTGAG
>JAJTHM010000055.1 GCA_021297855.1 Sphingobacteriales bacterium
CTGCGCAGAAGTAGAGCTAACAGCTATGCTAAGAAGCAATAAGGTCAATAGCGAGCGTGTCATGATTGAATTCTAGTCTAATACAAAGATAGTGAATATTTTAGAACTGAGATGTTAGATTTTAGATATTAGAGGTTAGATATTAGAGGTTAGATTTTAGAGGTTAGATTTTAGAAATTAGAAGTAAGAGATAAGATATAAGAGATTGGAAATAGGAGATATATTATGTCGGATTGGTATAGAGCCATGAAGGCACTGCGATATATAGTCCTCACAGTGCCTTGGTGGCTAGAGTTATTATTTCAGTTCGCTGTCTTGGTGATGCACAGCGATTCGCTGCACGAATACCAAGCCTTGTCCATCCGATACTCGCACGATATAGGTACCCGAAGTGGCAGAATGATTGACTTCTACACGGTTACTGACAGGAGTATCGAAGCTGCGCTGATAGACGACCCTTCCTTGCATATCCAGCATTTCTACATGGAGCTTATCTGCTGTTTGCTTGAGTCCTTGGAGCTCGATGCTAAACTGGTCACGTGCTGGATTCGGGAAGATGTAGCAGTTCACTTTTTCTTCTGTCTCGGTCTCCTCCTCGGCTGCTATTTTGTGCATAGGGGGGGCTGATTGCTGAGGCGGAGCTTCAGTTGGTTTAGGGGGACAGACGATAGCGCAAGCCGGGTTGCCCGCCGTACTCGTAGTAGATGAAACTGTAATATTAGTACGGGTTGCATCCCAGAAAGAATATGGCAGTAGGCTAGGCGCGTAGCAAATACCAGCAGGGCATGTTAGCCTAAAGGTATTGTTTTGCGCAGCAAATCGACTGCCTATTGATGTACCTGTTGTAATATTATGTGCGACTTTAAAAGCTGAAAAAGCACAAGTAAATTTATTGGAATGGGTAGGAATAAGCTTCGTGGCATTGGCATAGTTTTGAAATAACATGCCATAATATCCAGCGGTAAAATGATTTGCTACGATATCCAATCCGTTAAACGTCTGACTAGTCGTATTATTTAGAAAACAAGCCCCTGATATGGTATAGAAATGATTGCAGCCTAACTGACCATTTTCTACAGCCGTCAAGATAGCTCCTGCTGGTGCAGTATTCGCCAAAGTAGCGGAGGTATGAGGTGATGGCAAAGAAAAAATAGCGGGAGTATATTTTCGAAACTGATTGTTGGAAATATCGACATTACGCAGATTGTTAAAAAATGCCGCAGCATAGGTACCATTGGTTCCCGTGCCTGTATTGAATATATTAAATGTATTATCAACAATAGACATCTGACTCATTGTAGAGGGCGAACTTGCCTTGAGGTTGGTTATGGATAATCCGTAGCGAGATTTATTGATCTTAAATGAATTTCTAGCTATAGTGGCTATCGGTATTAGATTGATAGTGGATGAAATATCGACCATAGGGGCTAGTATAGCTGCTGCTGTACTGATGTCTTCGAAGCTATTGTCTTGTAAATTGATAGTCTGCATATAGTTCGCATGAACGGGTTTAGTTGCCTTTATCGAACACCCTGTGATGTGTAGCGATTTATTGTAGTGGGTAGAAGCATTGGTACATGTAGCCTCTATCGCTCTATCGATTACATTATCTATTTTGAGATTCTGAGCCGTCAGACTGTAGTTAGATGTCATGATACCCTTTCCTGCATTGTCTATATCCAGGGTAGTGCCCCCTAGACCGCTGTAGCTGATGGTTTTAGCAGCAGAAGTAGTAGATTCGGCGGAGATAGCTCGTTCTCTTCTACATTGTGCACATGTATAGATAGTAGTTAGATCTCTGATATCTTTAAATTGCACCTTGGATATGGCGTAGTTTCCTCCATTTATTAGAATACCATTGGCGAGATTGGACATCAAGATAGGACTAGAGCCAGAGCTGGTCAGCGTCCAACCCGAATTTTCAGATACGATACCAGCATAAGATTTCGTATATGTAGTCATCGAATTTCCTGCAGGCTCAAGATTTGAAAAAGAAAGATTGGTTGTTAAGTATCTAGTATTAGGCATTATTGTCTTTATCGTCCCTCCTCTGATATTAAACTGATGACCTCCATTGAGATTATAGCTCGTAACCGTTTGATTCAGTAGTTTGATGCCGATAAAATTATTCTCTAGTGTGGTGTTATTTCGCAGGCGCATATCGGCATTGGCTATGATCTGAAAAGCGGAGTACATATCCTGCACGAGACAGTTGTCGAAGTCCACACGACCCGTTCCTTGCACCACCATACCTTTTTGCATATTGGCATCGCAGGTATGGATATGGGTATTTTTAGCATTGAAGATAATACCAGAGCTTAGGTTTACATTGGTCAGAATAGTTGAACTATTAGTAGGTGTTTCAAATATAACGTCGCAGTGATTCCAATTGGCATTGACATCCAAATTAAAGTTCCCTTTTATTCTTATTCTTAAATTATTAGCTGTTTGAATCGTTGTTAAACTCAAATTTGGTGCTCCATTTTCTGAACCTACATTACGAACCGTCGGATTATTCACTGAAGCATCAATAATTTTCTTAAAACAGTAGCCATTGGCATCCGTGACTATGACGGATAGATTGGTTTGGTCATTCGTTTCATAGATAGGACTATTCGTGCCTACCGGAGTTGTTCCATTGCGCAGCCAGCTATAGTTGTAGCCCGGAGTACCTCCGCTAGGATAGGCGGTATAGCGCACGATGTTCGGAGTTATCGCACAGTTCATCAAAGACTGAACTACTTCTGCTTGTATCAGAGAGTTATAGTTAATTATGGTATAGGAGTTCACTTTAGTACAGCCATTGCAGTCGGTCACCTTCACAGTATAAGTGCCTCCAGTAAGGTTGGTTGCCGTAGCGGTGGTTTGTCCATTGCTCCATAGATAGGTATATGTTCCCGCTCCGCAGCTTCCTGTAGTCGAAGAATTGACTATAGCTATGCTGCCCGCAGAGGCACAGGTGTTGTGGGTGAGGTTGGCAGTGAAGTTTACAGTATTAGAAATATTTCCTACCTGATAGGTTTGTACTCTAGTACATCCATCACAATCAGTCACGGTGACGGTATAGCTGCCTGGAGATAGGTTCGTGACGGTAGCGGTCGTTTGTCCATTGCTCCATAGATAGGTAAATGAGCCAGCGGTGCATGTCCCCGTGGTGGTAGGATTGATGATGGCTATACTTCCTTTCGCAGTGCAGATTTTAGGGGTAATGGTTGCGGTGTAGTTTAGCGTATTAGACCTAGTAGTCAAGTTAAAATTGAGTGAGCTCGTACACCCATTCGCATCTCTCACCATGATTGGGTAATTAGCTGCTAAGAGGTTGTTAAAAACATTGGAGGTCGTGTAGTTTGTACCATTATTTATGGAGTACTCGTAAGGTGCTGTACCGCCTGTGACATTGACTGTGATACTGCCATTATTCCTAGTACAGACAGGCTGCGTGGATGAATGAGTGATGGTCATAGGGGTGCTTATCCTCACTTGTTTTTCGTCTGATTTCATGCATCCATTTCTACTTATTTCCACTCTATAAAGTCCGCTAGTATTCGCAGTCTGTGAGGCTGCAGTAGCAGCAGGTATAGGTGTGCTATTTCGCAACCATTGATAGGTAAATCCTCCTGTGGCAGGTGCTCCGCTGAGGGTAATAGGTGCACCAGTGCAAGATGTCAAATTCGTGTTGGTTATCTGAGCAGTAAAATTATTGCCCTGCCAGTATGGCTGCGAATGGGTCACTGTCCCACAGGTATAGATAGGGTCTGTAGAGCTAAGCCATGCCATATTGGTAGCGGGGCATTTATTGACCCTTACAGGCATGACTATGGGCGTACACGTAGGAGATGTAGGAGATGTGGCCGCTAATAATAATGGTATAGTATAGGTGTAGTTACCGCCAGTATTGATCCAGCCTGCACTGGCAGAATTATTGTCGAGAATAAGGGGGGGGGCTAGAGAGGTAGTTAGTTCTACATTCATAATATCAGATGTATTATGATTACATATCGTAAATACTAAATCTTCATTCGTACTATTGGTCTCTGTGATGGCTTGTGTAAGGGTAATGTCTCTTTGAGTAAGATCAATTTCAAGTTCATCTTCACATAAATTGTTATATATGACTTTCACTGAATAATGTCCCAGAACATTGGTCGCATAAGTAGCCGAATTACTTACGACAGTATAAGTAGCCCCATTCCAGCGTCTCCATTCATAGGAACTAATATCTGTATTATTTACAGATAGAGTGGCGGTCTGTCCTTGACAGAGTTGGTTCGAAGGCGAAGCTAAGATTTGGTCATCAAATGGAGCTCTGATGACGACTTCGTATGCTGCAGTGCAAACCCCCAAACTCTCCGTATGGGTGCAGACGACCCTATAGGTTACTGGTAGAGAACCCACTGGTACATCGGCTTCACAGACCTGCAAATTACAATCTGTAGCACCATTGATAGCTGTACCATTTCTCGACCATTGATAGGTATTCTCACCTAGTCCAATGCCATGTCGGAATGTAACACTTAAATCTATGCAATCGTCCTGGCACAGTCGCATATTATCTGGTCTATTTCCAGGCAATGGATTCGAGGTGTTATATATAGTACCGTTTTGATCTACCTGCAGATCATAGAAATATGCGCAAACATTTGGATTGGCAGAGCTTTGCGGTACTAGATTCTCATCAATAGGCTGGTCACAGAAATGCTTAAAATCTTCTCCGAAATCGATATTTGCTCTAGACTCGGTATTGACCTCTATACCAAGTTCTGTCTGCAGGAATCCAGGACCACTCGTGGTTACGAAGGGCATGGTAGGTTCTGTAGGATCTGCTGACTCTAGGCACATAGGTCTTCTTTCACAGTTTAACCTTCCTCCTGGATTAACGACGTAAGTTTGCAAATCAACTAATGGAAAACGGTCTACGAAATTAGATTGCTGAAAAGGGCTCACACTAACTCTTCTCTTGCCCGAAGAAAAATAAATATCATTACCAGCATCCCTACTAAATATGCGTCCATTAGGGACTACAATATCCCAACCTTTTTTAAGAGCTAGGTTTGTTTCAAAATCCTCTAATGGTTGATCATTTCTATAACCATAACTCGAATGAAACGGGAATGGGCCGTTGTTAGTTGTAATACTCGGATTATGGTCTAC
The DNA here is from genome assembly GCA_021297855.1 of Sphingobacteriales bacterium. GTDB lineage: Bacteria > Bacteroidota > Bacteroidia > Chitinophagales > JADJOU01 > CHPMRC01. Next base: position 5,152 of record JAJTHM010000055.1, read on the forward strand.
TACAAAAGCAAAGTAATCTTTTATTACATGTGTATTCTTAAGATTAGTAGGTAAGGAACCTGGAGGGAGTGATACATCTTGCATGTAACCTCCTATTAAAATACTGGTAGGACTTACGTATTCTATTTGTGATAAAATAATTTCGTTATTTTCTGGCGGAAAAGCGGTAGGTGCTACAAAAGGATTTGGAGCATTGTTTAACCAAAAAGCAGTGTGTCCACCTAGAGCTAAAGGCACTATAGCATTGGTATTATCCATTCGTAATATACCACCTATATAGCTAAACGGATCTGTATATAGAAGTAACAAATGATTATTAATAGGTTCTATAGTCATAGAATTAAAAGATATGGTAGGCCAGATACCAGATCCTGGCGGCGGAACCCTTGGCGGCATACCACCTGTAAAATTTTGCTCAAAACTCCAACATTCCCCGTCATCCCAACGAGATAGTAATCCCCATCCAATTTTTGCAGAAGGACTTCCTATTCCAAAATATCCGCACGCGTATATTCGTCCATTAAACTCTATGAGATCATTAAACCACGAAATCCAATTAGAGTTCTGATGTGGAATCACTCGAACCTCAATGTCTCCCGTACATCCAAATCCTGAACAGTTAAAGTTTGGATTATTAAAAACTGTTGGATTAATTCTCACCATAAACGCTTGAGTCCAATTATTAAGAGTGCCACCTGTAACATAGGCATAACCCACAGCAAAAATATCCCCACCGGATTCTATCATTTTAGTAATCACAGTGCCGTCATATCTAATTGCATTTCCTGCTGTGTTATTGATATGCCTTCTAATTAAAAGATCTATATTTCTCGGTACATTTGGAGGTGGGGCGTTAAAATCAAACCGCTTAATTAAAGCAGGATTATCATGCCATCCCAATGTATAATTTTCTAAGCCTCCTGTGATATAATTTCCTGTAGTTCCGAAAAAACTGCTCATCGCTGTAGCAGGAATAGTGCCACCACCATATCTATATTTAAGTTCATCCACTGCTCCATTCGCTGGATTAAATCTATGTAGTTTGATTAATTTACCGGAACCTGTATGATCCACAATAGTAGATGTTGAAACAAAATTTCCCCCTTGAAGTGCTGCATCTGTATGCTGGGTATGATAGTCTGTAAATGGAGTCGCAAGTCGAGGAATAGCAGAAGCATTTTTCCAGTTGGCCCCATAATGATAGGGTAAGGGATCTGCGTTGCATTCACCGGGCACTTGGGCAAGCACCTGCCCACCATTAAGAATAAGAAAAGCTATGATGCTAAAAATGATTGTGTAGTTCATAAGTTGAAATTTTGAATTAAATATTAATACTAAGATTTTGACCCCTAAAGAATAAAAACACCCCAATTGAAACTAAAAATCTATATTATAGCTTTTACAATTTCTGTTTGTATTTTTACAATTTTGTTATCGCCTGCAAAGTAAGTGGAAAAAAACATATCCTGTAATATCGTAACAAGGAATCGTTTCCCAAAAAATTGGGAATTATTAGTTGTTTTATCTTAGTTTTGTACTTTAAACAACTTAAAAATGGAATTAAATCAACTCATAGGTGCCAGAATAAAAAAAATTCGCGAGGATAACAACTTACTTCAAAAAAATATTTGTGACGAACTAAATATTAGCAAGAATACCTACAGCAGTATAGAAAATGGCAAAACTAAGCTCACGGTAGAAATGCTATTTCAATTGGCAAAATGTTTTCAAGTAGGCATCGATGTTATCTTAGACATCGATCAAAAGCAGAATCAATCCAATATCCATAATAACAATGTAGTTTTATATGGAGTTAGCAATAATGGTAAGGTAGAGTTCCATCTGACCAATGATTTTATAGATAATATCAAGAAGAAAGATAGCTAATTTGATTCCGATTTTGGATTCAGTTTAGTTCCTCTCTATAGTTATCGGAACGACTATCGCCTTGTTTTACTATTTTTATACTATATCGGCATTTACCATGATTTTGGAAAATTGTTTCTTCATAGTTATTCTTTTTTTACAGTTTCGAATGATTATCCTGACAAAGGATCAGAGAATTTGAAATATAGATTCAATACCTGACTTATGAATCTTAGATTAGCATTGCTATAAGACACAATCTTATACTTTTCTACTTCATCAAATCTATCTCAGCTTGCAGGATATTTTTTAACCACATTTCTATCTGTGTCCGACGCCAAATTGTGGCCGCATTGGCATACATTTTTTCCAAAACGGGTTTTTCATCCGTGAGAACTTCTGCATCTTTCATATCAAGTTGAGATTTATCCAGCATAAACTGACTAATATTTTCAGCGGTGATTTGAAAACGCGATGGCTCAGAGTAGCTAATTTTAGACCAATCTGGTTTATTTATGCTAGCACAAATGAAAAGATTTCTTCCTTCCTCGGGCTCGGGAGTAGGGAGCAGTGTAGTCTGAAACCCAGCTGCCTCAAAAGTTTTGATCACAGAACGCGCAGCGCGACCATTTTCACCATTAGTAAATCCATAGAAATTCATCATGACCATGCCATTTTGATTTAGCATGCCTTTTAACCTTTGAAATGATTCTATCGTTGGCACCTGAGATGGGGGTGTCTCATTGAAAAACAAATCTAAGACAATTACATCGTATTTCTTTTTGGATGTATTAATGACATGACGTGCATCATCTACGATAATAGGAGTAGATGAAGGAACGGAGAAATGATTGACAGCTGCTTCTTTAATGCGCTGATCCAACTCTACTACCTCTATATCAAATCCCAAACGCTGAAATTGATGAAAAAGCATACCGCCACCTAATCCCATGAGAAGCATGGAGCTGCCTTTCGGATAAATACTCGCTGCACTTGGCATCAATACTGACCAATCCCATAAATTATAGTCCAGGCTATCCCTATCTAGTATTGACTGAAGCGTATTATTGACTACTAAACCACGGGCCATCTTCTCGCCTTTCATTTCTGTATAAAAAGGAAAGTCAAACACCCGAACCTGACCATGGATTCCCTCAGATTCCGAAAGCAAGGTCACATTCGCATTATCATGAATATCTATAGCTAGATTTGACTTAAGAGCAAAAAAAAAGGGCAGAAGAATGGCCAGCGCTTTAAATGATTTTCCCTTTACAAGAGCTATCATTGGAAAAATAGCTAATAAGGACCCAAACATAAAACATGGCCATTTGATTCCAAATTCTGGCAACATATAAAACCCAACTAAAAAAGTGGCTACAATACCCCCTAGGGTAGATATAGCATAGACAGATCCAGCACTTTTTCCCGTTTCATCGACTTTGGTATTGATCATATTGATGATGACTGGAGAAGTCATACCCATAAAAAGTAGCGGGGGGAACATAAAGATCAAAAGTGAAATCGTAGAACCCCAGCGAATATCCATATCTATATTTCTTGTCATAATCCATTGACTGGTGAAGGGCATTATAGCCAGAAAAACACCTGCCAAAATCAATATCAAATACACTAAATCTTCACGTTTATATTTTTCTGACACATAGCCCCCAATATAGTAGCCACTCATCAAGCCAAATAGCGTAATACCAAGCACAGCAGCCCACACATAAAGAGAGCTACCAAAGAAAGGAGCAATCATTCTCGCACCTAATAATTCGCAAGCCATAACACTGGCACCTTCTATAAAGGCTAAAAGAAATAAAAATCGGAGTTTATTCATTTTTGTTAATTGAGTTGAACAAAAGTCAATGTTTCTACTGTGAATCTAACTAAATAAAACTCGTGCATGTAAAACATTCATCATTTTATCAAGTTAATTTCAGATTCTAAAATAGGTTTAATTTGGTATTCGATGGTTCTTTTTCTCCAATCCAGTGATGGTTCTATATACATATAATCAAATCTCGGCCTCTCATCCGTAAGGATTTCCGAATCATCCAGGTCTATGTCATTGAGATGGAGAAAGTACTTTCGTATGTCCTCTATTTTTGGCAGCCCCTCTTCGATATAATTCGTTTTGGAATAATCTAACTTCTGATGAGAGGCTAAAAATACAACGTTTCTACTAGACTCATCTTCATTCGGCGTCACCATGATCTCTACCTGAAACCCAGCTTCAAGGAGTGTTTTCAAAATAGATCTTGCTGATTTACCTTTCGAACCTTTTGTATATCCAAAATAATTTATCATCCACAAACCATTCTCCCGAAGTATTTTCTTCACTTTTAAAAAAGTTTCTAATGTCAGAACTTGGGCTGGAGGGGTTTCATTGAGAAACATATCAAAGGTGATGAGATCATAGGTTTTTGAGGTTGTATTGATAAAATGACGTGCATCGTCAATTTTAATATCTGCCTTAGGTGAAACACCAAAATATTGAATAGCTGTTTGTTTAATTCGTTCGTCAAGTTCTACGACTTCTGTTTTCATGCCTAGTCTGTCAAACTGGTGGAGGATGGTTCCTCCTCCCAATCCCATAAGCAAGGCGTCGCTGCCTCTTGGAATTATATTCGCTACGGTAGGGAAAAAATAAGACCAGTCCCAACTATCGTAATTCAATTTATCTCTAAAAGCGGTAGATTGTCCGACGTTGTTGACGAATAAAGTTCTGCCGATATGATGGCCACGAAAATGGGTTTCTACGGGTGCATCGATAACACGTATTTGTCCAAAGATACCTTCAGATTCATAAATCAGTTCTGTGTCACCACCCATAGTGGTTTTAATACTATAATTTGAGTATAAAAATACAAAAGGCAGAAGCACAAGAGTAAGTCTGAATTTTTTCAACCAAATCATAGATATCAAACATAGAAGTATTAAAGATAGGCCAAGATAACAACACGGCCAACTTATTCCATAGGTAGGCATAACATAAAATCCAAAAGCGAAGGTAGAAAGGATGCCGCCCAGAGTAGAAATAGCATAAACAGAACCAGAGGTTTTACCCGAAGTCTTGGCATCCAAATTTAAAATTCGGATGAACATAGGTGTAGAAATTCCAAAAAAACAGAGGGCAGGAAAAAGAAAAACCAAGAGTGAAACAATGGCCCCTGAAATAATATTCCCACTGATCAATTGAGTCATAATCAATAGGCTAAAATATGGTATGCAACCAAGACCCAAAGCGCCTAAAGTCAAAGAAGTCACTGCAAGCATCTCAATCCTATATTCATATTTAAGGGATAACACCCCCCCTAGGTAATAACCTAAAGTCAGAGAAAACAAGGTGATACCTAAAACAGAAGCCCATATATAAAGTGAATTTCCATAGAAAGGTCCAATTAATTTAGCGCCCATAAGCTCTGCTGCCATCACTGCGGCTCCTTCTATGAGAACTAACATATAAATATAGGAGCGCGGGAACATCATCGTGAATTGAGTATTTCTATATCCACTTCTTTTTAAAAAAAATATAAACCGTACCAATGATCAATAAAGCTGTCAAGGCTGTGACAAATACAAATCCAAAAGGATTAGAACCAAAAGGTACAGGTACATTCATCCCCCATAATCCTGAAATAATACTCGGCAACATGAGAATAATAGTGGCGCCTGTCAGCCTTTTTACGATGGTGTTGACATTATTGGATATGATGGTAGATATGGTATGCATAGAGCTATCTAAGATTCTTGAATAGACCTCAGTCATTTCAATTGCTTGCTGATTTTCAATAATGACTTCATCAAAAAAATCGTCGTACTCCTCATTGTCTCTTGTATCCAAAAAATTAGTGCGTTTCATCTTTACCATCATCAAGTTATTTGACCGCAGGTTGGTTTCAAAATAAATGAGTGATTTTTGCAACTGAAGGATGGATACAAAATCCTTATTAGAAGCTTGTGTGTCGAGTATTTTCTCAATATCATTGAAGCGAATATTAATTTGCTTTAAATAGTAGTGAAAGAAATCCGTGTTTTTGTCAAAAATATTTAAAACTAAATTAGGGATATCGTGAAAGATATTTTTTCGACTCGCCTTTGTAATAATACTATCAATAATAGGATTTTTATAGAGTGAGGTCGTAATAACTATGTTTTCCTTTATAACGATTGAAATAGGAATTGTGATGAAACTAGCGCGCTTACTGCTGACTAACTGCTCATTGCGCACTGGAATGTTTAATAAAATAAACTTCGTATCATCATCATCTTCATACCGTGATTGCTCATCGATATCCAAGGCATCTGTAAAATATTCAATGTAGACTCCTAGTTTTTCAGAAATCTCATTGATGGCATTATAGTCGAATGGTGGATAAATATTGATCCAACAGCCAGCGCTCATCTCTTCTACCTCTGTGAGTTTGTCGTCTATGGTTTGATAAATAGTTATCACTGTCGGGACCCATTTATGAATGAATAATTAGAATGAGCAAATATAATAGAATTTTACCAAGGCGGTTCACCCTAATCAAAAAATAACATTACCTTAGTTATCTTTTGTGTCGGTATCTATTGTTTTTGAACTAGACTTATTTCTGAAAATCTCGACAAAATAACCAATCTGCAGGAAGTCGCGACCTATCTCATCCTTGATTCGATAATCAAACTGATAAAGATAGCCTATTTGAATGGTAGAATTTTTGCTCGGTTTATAATTGAAGGCAAATAGCAATCTATTTCTCTCAAAATAGGGTTCGTTGTCTGTAAAAAAGAGCTCATTATTGACCGCAACTTGATAGGGTTGATATCCTTTAGTTTCATTTCCAAATGGAAATCCAAACCCAACTCTATACCTAAATCTATTGCGATAGCCATTGCTCGTAAAACGCATCTCCATTCTGTATCTTTGTTCGATTTTTATTAAACCAACGGTCTGAGTAAGTATAACTTGAGGCCAAAGACGAAATTCATCATTGTTTTTTGGTGTAACAAAATTACCGCCTTCTCTATAAGTTTGATAGCTTCCGGCACCCAAGGTAAATTTTACATTAGAAAATGCTTTATAGTTTATCCCTCCTTTAATTTCATAATAATGAAAATGGTCATAAAATTTAAGCGAGCGCAATTGAGCCTCTGCAAAGCCACTCCATTTATCATCATAATTGTATTTTACGTTTAGAATATTCCACGAACCAAGGTCAGAAGACTGTCCTACAAGAGTAAAACTCAAAAAAAAGAAGACCCAATAAAAGGTTTTTTTCATAGAAAATTAATTTAATCTATTGAATCTCAATACTGCCTTCATAGACCTTTAAAGCAGGACCAATAAGTTTAATATCAAAATACTTTCCTGCTTTTTCATTAAATTCTACGCTGAAATTTCCCCCGCGGGTCTCCACGATTATTTTATTGTCTGAAGTCATTTTCAAATAATGAAAAGCGATGGCAGCGGCCGTAACTCCTGTGCCGCAACTGAGGGTCTCATCCTCTACTCCTCGCTCATAGGTTCTCATTTTAATAGTAGAATAATCTAATTTTTCAACCAAATTGACGTTTATACCCTTTGGGAAATCTTCTGAATACCTAATACTTCTGGCATAAGGGATCAAATCGATAGTATCTACATGATCTGTAAAATGAATATAATGTGGACTGCCAGTATCCAAAACCAAGTCTTCGCCTATGGAGCTGAACTCAGCTATATCCTGCATATGAAGAGAAATAGAATTATCATTCAGATAATCAGCAACATAGGTAGTTTGATTGAAAGAAAAATGAGCAATATTACCCTTAATAATACCTAACTCTTGCGCAAACTGGGCAATACAACGACCCCCATTCCCGCAAAAACTACTCTCTTGTCCGTCACTATTGTAGTATCGCATTCCAAAATCAGTCCCCTCGTCATTTATCAGCTCCATAAGACCATCCGCACCGATTCCAAATCTTCTATCACAGAGGTACTGAATCTGACCACTACTTAGCGAAAAACTAGACGCACGCTGGTCTAACAAGACAAAATCATTGCCACAACCTTGGTATTTATAGAACTTAATCGTCATTATTTTAATTGAAAATTAATCAAGATTTTAAAATTCAAAAATATGAGAGATTTTTTTAAAACATCCCATCTGATATTTTTTATAAAAATTTTATTGCAAACTGTCTAGTAATCTGTATATTTGTTAATTACAAACCAAGTCAAATAGCCAGTAAAATTTGATTTGTAGTAAGTTTGTATACGCAGTATTGCTTAACAATTTATTAAAATAGATCATAATGAATAGTAAGATCATAGCCACTTTTTTTGGGATAACTTTAATATTACAAGCTAATTCTCAATATGATAGCCGCAATTTCACCTATGATGAGAGCTTAAAAAACTATATCAATTACGATCAATTAGAGGAATTGACGAATAAATTCCTCTTAAAAGATAAATCCATGGTGGATGATGAGGCGCTAAGACAGCAGATTTTTATTGAAAAGAGTGCGCTCCCTTACTACACAGATGAGGAAATGCATAAAAAAATACTAGCAATACCTGCAACGATTCCAATGAAATACCACCCTGAGGTAGGTCGAATCGCGAAGTATTTTCTTTTCGAGAAGAGAGATTATTTAACCAGAATGTTAACTGCATCCAAAACCTATTTTCCCATTTTCGAAGAAGTACTGGATGAGCATAATCTTCCTATAGAGCTTAAATACCTCGCTATAGTCGAAAGTGCATTGAATCCTCAGGCCAGATCTAGAGTAGGTGCTACAGGTTTATGGCAGTTTATGCATGGTACGGCAAAGCATGAGGGTATGGAAATCAATTCATTGGTAGATGAGCGCAGTGATATTTATAAATCCACAGAGCATGCAGCCATTTACCTTAAAAAGCTATATAACATTTATGGGGACTGGTTACTCGCTTTAGCTGCCTACAACTCTGGTCCTGGCAATGTAAATAAAGCTATACGGAATTCCGGTGGTTATGATTTTTGGTCTATAAAGCATAGATTACCAAAAGAAACTCAAAATTATGTCCCATCATTTATAGCCATAGTATATGCAATGCACTATGCTAAAGAGTATAAACTTCAGCCAGGCAAGCCTATGTTAAATTTTCAGGCTTGTAAAATCGAAAAAGTATATGACAAGCAATCACTCAAATACATTTCAGAACTTGTTGGCTGCACAGAAGAACATTTATGTAAGTATAATCCCGCATTGAAAAAAGGAATAATCCCTAAAGTAGATATTGGGTATGGCTTAGTCTTACCGAAAGAATATGCTTTAAAATTCAGTGAGAAAAGAAATTTGTTAGCACAAGATCCTTATATCTACAATCCTTCATTCACTCCTCCTGTCGTTGCTGAAGATTTATTGGCAAGCAGCACGAATGCGGATCCTAATACCTTGAGCACTGCTTCAAACATTGCGGCATATACAAAGCCAGTAGAAGAAAAGAAGTTAACTCTTTCGGAAATAGCCAATACCGTCACTTTAAGGGATCCCAAATCCTTCGCAAGCAGCGCCTTGGATGAATCCGAAGCACAAAATAATTCTACAGAACCAAAAAGACTAATCGCCAGTTCTCCTCCATCTTATAAGATAGTTAAAGTGATGGATGTGCAGAAAAAGACCATTTACCATAGTGTCAAAAGGGGTGAAAACCTGACTCAGATAGCTAATAAATACGGTGTAAACTTGAATGATTTGAAAGATTGGAATGATTTAAATTCAAAATCCAATTTATTTGTTGGAAAGAAATTAAAGGTTGAACAATCTGAGACTATCGTGAAGCCTCAATTTGCTCTGGATTCTAAATCGAAATCGAATGACGAAGCGGTTAGTGCTGTAACTGAAAATGTCATAGTACATAAAATCAGAAGAGGAGAAACGCTTCTTCAATTGACTAGACTATACAATTGCTCTTTAAATGATTTAAAAGAATGGAATAATCTAAAATCAACAGATGTAAAAGTAGATCAAGAGGTCTATGTATATATTGAATCCAATCCTAAATTTAAAAGCTACTCATACTATGAAGCAAAACTCGGCGATACTTTAGTTACCGCGAGCATTCAGTTCAATGTGCCTGTCGAAGTTTTAAAAAGCCTGAACAATAGGGGCGAAAATGAACCGCTCAAAAAAGGAGAGAAAATAAAAATCCCAACTCTATAAATTGGAGATTTTTCAATTTAAGAAATTTAAAGTTAAACAAAATTCTGCCTCTGTATTTAAAGTCAATACAGAGGCAGTTTTGCTTTCTGCTTGGGTAAATATTGAGTCCAAAATGGAAATTCTAGAGATAGGTTCGGGAACTGGTGTTATAAGCCTTGGGTTAGTCCAAAGAATTGATATTTCCTCCAACATAACCACCTTAGATATAGACAAAAATGCCTATGCATTGACAATGGAAAACCTAGAATTAAATCAAACAACTAATATCTGCGCACAGCATAAAAGTATTCAAGAGTATTATCAAGAAAATTCAACTAAACTATTCGATTTAATCATTTCAAATCCCCCTTATTTTAACTATAAATCAAAATCAGTAAAACCAAGGAATCTACTCTCAAAGTATACAGATAGTCTAGACTATGCTACCTTAATTGAACTAGCTAATAAATTACTTAAAAGCGAAGGTAGGATAGCCATTATTATTCCTTACGAAGACATGAAAAAAATGAATGTTATCATTCAGACGAACCAGTTACATATACGAAGAGCATTGCTACTTTCAAGTGTGCCTCACAAGTTACCTTTAAGAGTTTTACTAGAAATAAAAAAAGGGTCCAAAAAAGAGGATTTTCTTGTGGAAGAACTTTTGGTAAAAGACCAAGAAGGTCAATTTACTGAAGAGTATAAGCGCTTAACCAAAGACTATTATACCATCTTCTAATATTTGTCCGTATCTACAGTTTTTTTCTTCTTTTTATTTCTCCCTAGAAATTCTATAAACTCAGCCCAAGCGAATGGGTTAGCAATATTGTTTACTGGCATCAGACCCGTACTTTGACGCAAATTATCTTGGTTGTGCTGTTGCAAATATCCCGCTCTATTTTCAGCTAAACTAGGCATCATACCATCTCGAATTTGGGTCCATCGCTCATACTGAAGATTTTGATATGCGATAACAAGATCGCCTTCGCTTATATTCAAATCTAAAACTGCTCGCTTTAATTCTTCGACATTTTTCCAAGGGACTATCACTACGGCCTCAAGTCTATTGGTATCTCGAATCATTGGTTGTGTAGCAAAAAAACGATCTCGCTTTAAATTTTCTGGTATGATTAGGATACTTTTTTTGAATCCAACGGACGAAAACTCTATCGTGTCACCACCTCTAACTACTAAGCTGAAAAAACCATCTGGCCCAGAATAAGCACTCGATCGACGGGATTTATTTTTAATAGTTACGAATGCCACTGTCTCCACTGAGTCGTTGAAGGAAAGCAAGGTATTGCCAGAAAACTGAATCAATCCAGAATTATCTTGACTAGATAATTGTGTGGCAAGAAAGAGACCTAGAACTAAAAAAAATTTACTCATGTTGGATTCTGTTATGATACAAAACTAATCCGAATAAAATGCAATCATGGGTTAAAAAAACAAAAGGCAGCCCAAAAAGAGCTGCCTTCAATTTGAACATATTATCTGATTAATTCTTTACTATAATCTTTCCTCCCACGATATTATTGCCATCTTCTACACGCACGATGTATTTGCCATCTTGAAGGCCACTAATGTCTGTATTAATTATATTATCCCCTGAAATAGCACGATAAGCCATTCTTTTCACATTTCTACCAGCCATATCATATATAGCAATCATGTAGTTTGCGCCTATTTTAGACTCGAACGAAATATTTATTTTATCTGTGGTTGGATTTGGATAAATATCAAAATTAATCCTCAAATTATTGATATAATCTAGTCCACTTCTCACCTTTTTCTTGTAATCACAACTTGTTTTGAATGGGAAAGGAGCTCTCCAAAAGCCTCTACCATGCGTAGCAGCATATATCAAAGTACATTCTTCTGCATTCAGAGAATTCACTCTGAGTTTAAAGACTGGAACTCTTCCTATCTTTTTGTTGGATTCGGTCCACACTGGTGAGGCATCGCTGATATTGAATGTTTCCCATATACCAAACTCCGTACCTATTACAACGTGGTCTCTGTCCTCTGGATCTATAGCACATGTATAAACTGGCATGACTGGAAGATTTCCCTGCTTACTGATAAAACTAGTTCCGTTTTCAGATAGGAATACTTTTGAAGTACCTCCAAATCCAATCTGGGTAGCTACTACGTAGTTCGGATCCGTTTGATGGACATAAAGTCCACCTATTGGTCCAGTAGCACCAGTTAAATTTGTCCACGCTAAGTTTGGTCTTTTTAAACAAGGTTGATTCGGAATAGTTCTATCCACACCAAAGGAGTCAAAGTCCTTCAATGTTGTATTTTTTCTAACTCCACCTGCACCAAATAAGTAAACAGTCCCAATGTCTTTTGTACTATGAATACCATAAATAGCTCCTACACCACCCGATTCCCAATTAGTGAAGGCTGTAGGTTGTGATGGTATATGTGCATTGGACGAGATTGTATATTGTCCGTTTTGATTAAATACGAATAAAAATGATTTTTCCACTTCATCAAATAATCCAGGAGTGACCTTCACCTTTTCTACTAAACCGATTCTAGTATGAAATCCTACATTGGCAAAATTACCTCCTTCTTCAATACAGCCCGAGGCTAATGGTTTTCTCGTTGTTGTCAAATCAGTTGTTCGAGATAAAGAACCTGTGTAAACAGTTGTATAGGCCACTTGGTAATTATTCGCAGCTGAAATAGCACAATCAAAACCATCGCCACCACTAATCTCAAGAGCGATATTACTATTTCCTCCTGTTAGCGTAATAAATTGAGTACCATTGTCTTGCGTACCACCTACTAGTTCTCCATATTTATTTACCGCCATATCATAAAACTGTGTAATATTTAATCCAGTAAATATAGGTTTCCATGTAGCGTTTGGAAAAGATGATAATGAATTGAATGAGATATAAGGACCACCATCTGTACAAACTACCATGGTATCTGGGCGCGTAGGGTGGAAAGCAAACTCATGATTATCTGCATGAACTAGATTCAGACCCAAAATGGCAGGTGAATTCCAGTTAGATGCTTGTACCCAACCCAAATTGCGTGACCATCCATAAGATTTTACTGATCCTCCTAGAAAAATTTTATCGTCATCCTTTGGATGAGCAGTTAAACACAAATCGTAAAACCCTTGACAACCCAGTGTTGAGCATAGTGGACTAAAACTTGCATCTGATTTTCCAATTAGTTCCCAAGTAGTACCTCCATCTTCGGATCGAATAACGTATTTTAGGTCTCCTCCTCTAGTTCCAGTAATTCCGCATGCATATAGCTTTTTAGCGTCATATGCTGAAACTGCAATTCTCACATGTTGATTTCCGTCTGCGATCCAATCAGGTCTATTTCCAATTAAATCAACAAAACTGGTGCCTCCATTCTCAGATTTAAAAACCCTGCCACTCCATGCAGCATAAATGACTGTGCCATCATATGAGTATTTGACCTGTGCTATTGCAGTATTAGGAACTGATGTTGACTTTGTCCATGTGGTTCCTCCATCTTTGGATACCTGCATACCATTGTCAGTAGCAGCAAAAACAATATCATTATCTAGTGGATTGCACGCTATATCCAACACTCTTTTAAATTGAGCTGGTTGAGCATTAGTCAAAGAGCCGTTAATGGTGGACGTCAAATGAACAAATTCTTCTTCATCCGCTTTTTTCTTGTAAATTCCATGTCCGTTAAACTGTGAACCAAATCCCGCATTAGGTGTATTGCCCCAATATTCCCCAGTTCCTGCATAGATATCCCCATCTTTTGATTGAATCAAGCAGCCTATAGGCATTACCTTAAAAATATCCGCCATATTTTTCACTGGAGTCCAGTTGTGTCCAAGATTTTCTGAAACAAACACGCCTCCTGAAACCCCTGCACAATAAACTCTACCTTCTTTTGTCTTATCAAAAACAAAACCGCGCGTTCTACCACCTACTTGGTTAGGGCCTTGATCTTCCCATACGAGTTCCTCGCCTCTTGAAGATAATCTAGAGCCCGAGAGTTCTTCTATCTCAGCCAAGGCTTTATACCAATCATTTTCTTCTACCTTACCAGTCACGACATTGCGCAGCTGATTCGCACGCTCTTCTGCTCTTCCTTGGATTCTAGATTCCAAGGGCATTTTCTTGGACTTTTTGTAGGAAGCCATGTATTCAAAACGTTTCATCGGTTCTTTCGCTACAAAAGCAACCAGAAGTAAAAAGAAAAATGAAAATAATACTAAGTTGAATTTCTTCATAATTTTAGTTTAAATTTTTATATCACAAAGATATTTTTAAAACTCTCAAAAATATAACTTTTTTCTCAACAATAATTTTTTTCTAAAGGATTTGCTACATTTTTTAAAGAATTTAAAATTCTAACTAAAAAAGTGCAATTTTAGACAAATTTTAACTATCCAAATTGGAGCCTTCGGAAAGTTGAATAATACAAAATATAGAGTAGTTTAATATATCTTGGTAATTGGAATAGGCGCCTTCAGAAATCGTAGTCTCCCCTTGATTATCTTCGATTTGCTTTATTCTAAGAAGCTTGGCCAGAATGATATCGGTCATAGAGGATACGCGCATATCTCGCCAGACTTCCCCATAATCTGTATTCTTCCTCGAAAGTAAATCTAATGTATCGTTGACTATTTCTGTATATCTAGCTTTTAGCGCTTCAAAGGACATAGATTCAAGACCTTCTGGTTTATTTGTAGCAATAATCATAGCCATGATACAATAGTTGATAATGCTGTGAAATTCATCTTGCTGACTATCTCCTATGACATTTCTTTTGGATTCTTGAATATTTCGAATGCGTTTAGCTTTAATGTAAATTTGATCCGTAAGTGAACTCAGACGCATAATGGTCCAAGACATGCCATAATCTTGATTTTTCTTTAAAAAGACCTCTTGGCAGTTGGCTATTATTTTCTTAAAAGAATTTATTGTTGTATTCTCCATGTTCATAAAGTGTACAAATGTACATATATTTTTTCTTCGTCAAATTTATAAACAGACGAATAAAAAATTATATGGGATAAAAGCGAAGCGTTAAATTGATGCCATTAAAATAAATCAATAATTGCTCCTAACCATTAAAAATGAACCAATATTACTGGAGAAATATAAATGAAAAAGTCAAATTTGAATTAATCCTTACATTTGCCTTAAACCTAATTCCTACCAATGCATTATGATTTCTGCATCTAGAAAAAAAAACTATTCATTTAATATTCACGGTCGTCTATGGAATTTAGACCAGCCAAAGGTCATGGGTATCTTGAATCTGACACCAGACTCCTTTTATGACGGTGGTAAATTTATCACGACAAAAGACCTTCTATTTCAAACAGAAAAAATGCTCGATGAGGGTGCAGATTTAATCGATCTCGGCGCCATGAGCTCAAGACCATATAGCAAAGAAATGCCTGTTGAAGATGAACTGAAGCGGCTCCAAACTGCCTTGCCAGATTTATTGAAAAATTTCCCATCGACTATTTTTAGTATTGATACCTACAGAAGCCAAGTCGCCAAATATGCGTTAAATCAAGGGGTAGCCATAATCAATGATATAACAGCTGGCACGAAAGATGAAGAGATGCTTAAGGTTGCGAAAAGCTTTAGTGCACCCTATATAGCTATGCATATGCAGGGCAGTCCTGATACTATGCAGCATAAACCAGAATATCAAAATGTCATCACTGACGTATTCCAATACTTTGGTCAGCGATTGATTCAAATGAAAAATCAAGGAATTTCAGATATCATTTTAGATGTAGGGTTTGGATTTGGCAAATCAATCCGCGATAATTTCACCCTACTGAAACATTTATCTACCTTTCAAGAATTAGATTGTCCATTGCTAGTAGGAATATCTAGAAAAAGCATGATATATAAAAGTCTCGATACCGACCCAGAAAATGCCCTCAATGGCACTACAGCATTGCATTTTGAGGCCTTAAGGAACGGGGCTCAAATACTGAGAGTGCACGACGTAAAAGAAGCTAAGGAGGTGGTTCGGCTCTATTTAGAATATGAAAATGCCTAATATTTCGTTTCAAGTCTGAATAAAAGATTCAAACAGCAACAACCTTTAAAATAAATATTTTGGACTACATTTGTAGTTTTATACAAATAAACAGAGTAATTTAAGATGGGATTAAAATGTGGTATCGTAGGATTGCCAAATGTAGGAAAATCAACAATTTTTAATGCTTTAACCAATGCAAAGGCACAGGCGGCAAATTTTCCATTTTGCACCATAGAGCCTAATGTCGGTGTCATAACTGTTCCTGACCAACGATTGACTAAAATATCGGATATCGTGGTTCCAGAGAAATTGGTTCCAACTACCGTAGAGATTGTAGATATCGCTGGACTCGTCAAAGGTGCCAGCAAAGGTGAAGGCTTGGGAAATCAGTTTCTAGGAAATATTAAAGAAACGGATGCCATACTGCACGTAATTCGTTGTTTTGAAGATGGGAATGTAATCCATGTGGACGGTAGCGTGAATCCTGTCCGCGACAAAGAAGTCATTGATATAGAACTGCAGCTGAAAGACTTGGAAACAGTAACCAAATCCATGCAAAAATATGAAAAGCAGGCCAAAGTCGGCAGCGACAAACAAGCGATAGCTGCTATGGAGCTTTTGAACAAGTATAAAGCTTGCCTAGAAGATGGCATATCTGCAAGAACAATTACTATCCGAGAAGATCAGGAGTGGATAGTCAAAACATTGAATCTATTGACCAATAAGCCAATTCTCTATGTATGCAATGTGGATGAAGCCTCCGCCAAGACAGGGAATGCCCATGTCGATGCGCTGAAACAAGCTGTAAAAGATGAAAATGCGGAAGTACTCGTCATCAGTGCTGCTATAGAAGCTGATATCGCACAGCTGGAGAGCTTTGAAGATAGAAAGGCCTTTCTTTCCGATTTAGGGTTAGAACAATCCGGAGTAGAACAATTAATTCAGAAATCTTATTCCCTATTGAAGTTGATTACCTACTTTACTGCAGGGGTCAAAGAGGTCAGAGCCTGGACCATACATGAAGGAGATACTGCACCTCAGGCTGCCGGTGTCATTCATACGGACTTTGAAAAAGGGTTCATACGAGCGGAGGTCATAGCCTATCAGGATTTTATAGGTCTGGGAGGAGAGTCTAAAGTCAAGGAAGCCGGAAAACTTAGGGTAGAGGGCAAAGAGTATCTGGTCAAGGATGGCGATATTATGCACTTCCGTTTCAATGTCTAAATAGAAAACACTTCCTAGTCAAATCCATTGGATAAACTTAAAGCATTTTGGAATAAGCATCATAAGATAAATATTGTTATCTTAAAATTAGGCTTGGCGGTTCTCTTGTTCTATAATTTATATGCCAAATTCTCAGAAAAAGGCTTTCAAGAGACCTTAGAAATATTTCAACGTGAGTTTTCCCCGGACAAGCTCTATTACTTGTTATTCGTTATATTTCTTACCTTCTTTAACTGGGGGTTCGAGACACTCAAATTCTATCT
Source organism: Sphingobacteriales bacterium (assembly GCA_021297855.1). Taxonomy (GTDB): domain Bacteria; phylum Bacteroidota; class Bacteroidia; order Chitinophagales; family JADJOU01; genus CHPMRC01. The sequence goes on from JAJTHM010000055.1 coordinate 22,692, forward strand.
TTGTGTGCAACGTTTAGAAAAGATAAGTTTCTGGTTGGCATATAGAGCAATTCTGTATGGAAATGCAATGAATCTTATTTTTCCAGCTAGCATAGGCGAACTCACTGGAAGACCTTTGGTACTGAAAGAAGAAAATAGAATTAGTGGATCAGGTATTGCGTATTATGTTTCTATTGTACAGAAGGTTGCTTCTCCTTTGATGGGAATGATATTTCTTGCCTATGCGCATTATTACGGATTTCTCTCCAAAGAAAAATTGAGTTTTTTAAATCTAGGCTTATCCATAGCGGGAATCATAGTTTTGATATCTATCATAGATGTCGTATTCTGGTTGTTTATGTACTTGAAACCTGAAGTCATGGTCAACTGGCTAGCCAAGGTCAAGTCTTTAAAAAAAATATTTGAGTCTTTAGGAGTGTTTTTACATTACAATTTAGCCACCAAACTGACCCTTGTCGGAATAGGTTCTATCCGTTTTTTCATTTTCGTCACCCAGTACTGGCTGTTAATGTTTATATTTTTCAATGAGTTTCCTTATTTTGAATTCTACATTTTGTGCGGAGTATATTTCTTAGCTCAATTTGTCATCCCCTCCATGGGAGCATTGGACGTTGGTATTCGAGCGAATCTCGTGCTCTTTGTCTTTAGTCTATACACCAAGAACTTTGCACAGCTCATGGCGGTGAACTACCTCATTTGGATTATCAACCTATTGATTCCATCGCTTTTTGGATTTTATCTTATGCGTAAAACTATCAATCCATTCAAAGTCAAGGAAGCGAAGTTTTGAATCCTTTCCTCTCCGCAATAAAAAAGGTATCCACCTTTCCCCTATCGCTTATCCAGCCATATATTGGAGTCAACTTGAAAGAGTCTGGCATTTCATCAAGATGATGATAATTTCTTCTCTGTAGCATGAATAAATTGTTTTTCGAATAACGAAGCGAATCGAATGTGACCAGCTCATAATTATCTCTTGGAGCTGTTTGATAGGTATATCCTGCCCAAGAGAGATATACCGGTAGGCTAGACATGGAGTAATCTGCCGAGAAAAATACATGCTTTGGTTTATAATTCAATGCGATAATTTTTTCAGCAATAAGTTTAGGAAACCTTCGCGTAGTCTCAAAGGCAGGAAGAGCTATGCTCCAGGCTATAAAATTCAAACCAAAAGCATAAGCTAAAGCGAGCTCAGGAAGTCGATTTTGAGGAAATTTTATCTTGGAATGTAGCAGATAAATCAAACCAAAACTACTAAAAAATAGGGAGAGAACGAGCGCGGTCGTTTGAAAATTTTCGAATGGAATCTTATCTTTCACTATTAAAATACCTATGCCAATTAGTATAAAAAGAATACCTAATCCTTTGGCATAATTTAAAATAATCCTCGATGGATTTTCTTTAAAGCTCATTACAGCCTGGGCTATATATAAGGACCAAAGCGGTATAACTGCAAAAGCATAAGAAGGCAATTTACTTTTGATAAGTTCATAAAACAACCAACCACAAATTATCCATGAAAATTGGAAAAAGAAATGGCTAGACTTATTTTTCAGTAAAAAGTCCTTTAACATAGTATTCAACACCTTTGGTATAAAAAGAATCCATGGAAAGAAACAAACCACCAATACAAGGAAATAATATCCAATAAAACCTGTTTGCCCATAAATCGTACCAGAAGTTCTTTTCAATATATACCAATCTATCCACCAATTTATAAACTGGCCTTGATCTTGTCTCCAGGTCAAAAGCGCCCATGCTAAAAAAGGAGTCAAACTCAAAATACATACCATCAAAAGGGTGAAAAACGTCTTTCGCTCTTTACCAAAAATAAAAGACAATCCCAATGCTCCAAATGTAGTGATAAAAATCGGTGGACCCTTAGTCAGTCCTCCCATAGAAGTAAAAACAAATAAATAAAACAACCATTTAATATGTTTAGATTGGATATAGGATTGTATACTGAAATAGGATCCAGTGAAACACATAAGCAAGGTAGCATCCGTCATACTTATCTTTCCATAAACTGGTATGAGCAGACTACCCATAAATACAAAAGCTGTCCAAGTAGCTATCCTCTCGGAGTATAATCTTTTGGAAAAATAGTAGAGGAGCAATAAGCTAACTAAAATAGCTAAAACAGAAGGGACTCTAGTCGCAAATTCATTGTAACCAAAGATGGAGTAGGAGGCCGCTATGAGCCAAAAGTGAAGGGGTGGTTTTCTATGTGGCCAACTCCATTCAAAATCAGGAATTGTATAATCCCCCGTCTCTACCATAGTATAAGCAAAGCCCGCATAGGCTGCCTCATCTTGCTCCCATAGGCATAGACTATCATTCTTGTGAAAAAGAAGGATAACAAATAAAATGAAAATGAAATATTTCAAAAACGTATAAAATAGAATTTACAAACGGATATATCTACAGCTATACATGCAATTTACTATTCTTATGACTATATAGAAAATAAACTACCAAACCAATAAGCATCCATATCAAAAAATACATCCAATTGAGTATAGTCATACTAGTCAATAAATAAGCACAGCTCAAAAGACCTAGCACGGGAATCAAGGTGAAATTTTTCACTACTGCCAAGCCAGTGAACACAATTAAAAGTCCATAAAAAATTAGCAGTGCTATATTATTTACATTGTTATCTGCGTATTGAAAGAAAGAAACACCTAGCAGTGAAAATGTTTTATCATCTGGTAGCATTTGAACTAAACTTGAAAAATAGCGAGAGCCTTCCTCATGCCATAGGCCCCAGACTATGAGACCCACCAATAATGCCAAAAGTGGAAAACGCGAACCAATCTTAGGCAAGCTGAATTTAGACTTGTCTTTAGGTTCTTCAGGTAATAATAGAACACCCCCACAAACCAATACGAAGGCAAACAAAGTAGATATACTTGTAAAATCAATAACCCAATTATAATCTACGAAGAGAATAGGAATACCTACTACGAGACCTGTAATAATGGTGGCGTAGCTAGGTGTTTTATACTTCTTATGAATTTTAGAAAACTTTTTTGGCATCAATCCATCTCTACTCATCGACATCCAGATACGAGGCTGCCCCATTTGAAAAACCAATAATACGCTGGTCATAGCCACAATAGCACTAACACTCACGACACCTCCTATCCAGTGCAATCCTTTTTCGAAAAATACAAAAGCCAAAGGGTCTTTGACATCCAGTAGACTGTAAGATACCATGCCCGTGAGCACGAGAGCCAATAAAATATAGAGAATCGTACAAATGACTAGGGCGTAAAACATCCCCTTCGGTAAATCAGAACGGGGGTTTCTGCACTCCTCTGCTGTAGTGCTGATAGCATCAAAACCAATATAGGCGAAGAAAACAGAAGAAACGCCTGCCATCACTCCTCGAAATCCGTTTGGCATTAAAGGATTCCAATTCGCACCATCGACATAGAAGAAACCAACGGTAATCACCAATATGATTACAACTACTTTCAACAATACCATGAAGTTGCTAAAATTTTTAGATTCCTTGATACCGACGTAAACCACTGCAGTAATCAAAATATTGATGACGAAAGCCGGTAGATTGATAATAAATTTAAGACCCCATAAATTGGGAGCATTGGCATAAGCCGCTGCATACTTATTGGATAAGCCTTCGGCAAAAGCTCTTTTAGCCGTAGGATAATCTATGCCAAGCCAGTCCGGCAAATGCAGCCCTAAATTTTCTAATAAGGTCTGAAAGTATTCTGACCATGAAATAGCCACGGCAATATTCCCTATACTATACTCCATGACGAGAGCCCAACCGATGATCCAAGCAAATACTTCACCAAAGGTGGTATACGCATAAGTATAAGCGCTGCCCGCCGCGGGTATTCTGGAGGCAAATTCAGCATAACACATGGCGGTAAATCCAGAGGCAATAGCTGCGAAGATAAAAAGAAAGATGACTCCGGGTCCTCCACTAAAGCAGGCCTTGCCCACGGTGGAGAATATCCCTGCACCAATCACGGCGGCTATACCGAAAGAGGTCAAATCCACTACGGAGAGATTTTTGTGAAGCTTATCTCCATCCTCCAATAAATTGTGACTTTCTATAATCCCTTGGATAGACTTTTTTCTAAAAATTTTCCGCATAGGTTAACTCTATATTAAATGGTAAATATAGGGGTGTAACCACGAACTCGTACTGATTTTTCGTCAGTATTCACGAATTAATATTTTGAATAAATCAACTATTGATCGCTGTAATCTAATAGCTATCTAACCATCATCACCTCGCCAGTTTTCGTGAAATACCTACCTAAATAGGAATAGCGGAGCGAATAGGAATAAACTCCATTGGCGGCGGGCATTCCTTGATAGCTTCCGTCCCAGCCTTTGGATGAAGGATTGTGTTCATAGACTTTCTCGCCCCAGCGGTTGTAGATTTGGAAGTAGTCGATTGAAATATTACCTGAAAGGTTCGGAGTGAAATAATCATTCAATCCATCTCCATTCGGAGAGAAGGCGGTGGGAAAATCAATTAATGGTTGGTCTATTGCAAATATCCTAAACTGCATTTTTTCTTCGCAGTCTGCTAGATTCCAAGCCGTCACTTCAAAGGTCTTATCATCGCTGATTTGCGGGCGGATAGATGGGCTTTGTTCACCCGATGTCCAGCGATAATTCTGCGCTCCACTCACTTGTATGTTTGTTGTTTCTCCTTTGATGACGGTGTCGATTTGCTTGCTTATGGCAGTTAAGACTGGTCTACTTTCTCTACGGTAATAATAAGGCTGATAGAGGCTGTCGCAGTAAGGAAATTCTAAACTTTTGATGGTATCTTGCGTAAAAAAACTCGCAGTTTTCAGTTGTCCTTTGTGTATGATTTCTTCACAAAACTCTATCGTCTTATCCGCTAAAAATTTCGGCTTGGGATTTGTGATATAGACAAAATGCTTAGTCACGATACTATCACAGCCGAGATAGTTTTTAATCGTTTCTATAAAGCTATCATTTTGCGTATAGGTTCGTGTACCATAGGTAAACGAACCGCATTTACTATGATTTATCGTATGATAGTTCGTAGGAGTCGTATGCTTGAGATAGATCGTCAATATACTATCGCAACCTTGGCTAGATTTATAGGTTTCATAATAAGTACCAGGGCTGCTATAACCTCGATAAACTTGTCCTGTGCAGACCGTCTGACGAATCGTGTCGTAGAGGACGAGATTAAAGCTGAGATTGAGTGTCACAAAACTATCACAACCTAAATAATTCGTCAAGGTATCACGATAGAGACCCGACTGAGTCAAAATCTGATTATTAAAGGCAAAAGTCTGACCCTTGCACAGCAATCTAGAAAAGCTAGAACTGGTGCTATCTATAACCGTCAAAGTCAATATCAATGTGCTATCACAACCGTTTTTATTTGTCAGTTTATGATAATATGTTCCTGCGGTAGTCAGGGTTTGGCTATAAAAATTATGTGATTGACCTCGGCAGATAATTTTTGACTGTGGAGTCGTGTCCTGTGGGTTAATCGTCAAACTAAGTCTTAGAACACTATCACAATTTTTTATGTTTTTCAAGGTATCATAATAAATTCCTGCTTGTTTTCGGTATTTTCCTCCAAATAAACTTGAATCACTAGAGCAAATAGCCCTAGAAATAGGCGTTTCATAACTAGGTTTAGGTATAAACTGATAGAAGATATGGCTATCGCAGCCAGCGATATTTTTCAAGGTATCTCTATAAAAACCCGCTAGCGTCAATGAAGAACCATTAAATGTCTTAGGCATATTGCCGCAGAGGGTATCATATACATAGGTGGTATCGACGGTTCGCACGATGAGAGTGAGCACTAGGATACTGTCGCAGTTTTGTATCGACTTAAGTGTATCTGTATATACGCCCGCAGTTTTGAGATATTGTCCATCAAAAAAGCTACTGTCTGTAAAACATATAGCTCTATTTATAGGCATCACATAGCTTGGTTTAGGGATGAAGTGATAGAAAATGTGACTATCACAGCCATTTAATTTTATAATTGTATCACGATATATCCCTGCTATTGATAGGCTTTGTCCATTAAATACTTTCGGCATATTACCACAGAGGGTATCATAGACATGGGTCGTATCTACATTTTTTATATATAGATTTAGAATAACAAGGCTATCACAACCTACGAAATTAGGCAGGGTATCTCTGTATACACCCGCTGTAGTGAGCTGATTTCCATTGAATAAAAAAGATTTACCTTGGCAGATATATTTATCTATAATAGTAGTATCTTGATGTACTTTCACAGATATGGAAGTATAGGCTGGACACCCAGTAGAGTTCGTCGCAGTGACTTTAAATGTATCCGTCGTACTGACCTTTATACTCTTGGTAGTAGCCCCTGTACTCCAGAGATAGCTCGAGGCGTGGCTCGCAGTTAGTTCTACCGTATCTCTTGGACAGATATTGGTGTTTCTTGAGGGTGTTATAGTCACAGGAGCGGTTACACAATTATTCCACTTGGATAAGAAAACTTCTTCGGATGTACCACCTGCTAAATAGCTAGTAGGATTATTCCATAAGGCATCCATTATATAGGTGCCAGCCGTCGGGTCGAAATCAACCGAATCTTTAAAATGCCCTGTCGTGTGAATATTACCCGATTTTGACACAGCGATAGCATGCCCCCAAGTTCTATATTTACCGCCTATAGAGCGCGCCCAGACGAAGTTACCTAATTCATCGAGTTTGGAGACGTATTGATCTTCGGGTCCAGTGGCAGTCATAGCATAGACAGCCGAGCTAGGGTTCATATCGGTAATGCCTTGAAATGCGCCTGTGGTGTATATATTATTCGCTGTATCAGTAGCTATCGACTTACAATATTCATTACTCGCACTGCCCATGGATTGAATCCAATGGAGAACGCCATTGCTATCTAGTTTCCATACAAAAATATCATTGGCACCAGCGGACAATTTATGAGATACTCCTGTATTGGGGTCAAAATCAACCTGATGCTGAAAATCACCAGCTGTGATGATTTTATTTTTAGAATCTACCGCTACAGAGTAGGCGACATCATCGCCCGGACCACCAGCAGATTTAGCCCAGATGAAATTGCCTGCGGTATCTAGCTTTAGAATAAAGGCATCATTACGACCATTTGTGGGTATAATAAACTGGCTAGTACCTGGGTCGAAATCGCAGCTATCCGAAAAAGAACCAACGATGACCAGATTCCCTTGTTTATCAAAAGCTAAAGAATTGGCTTTGTCTTCCTTTTTACTGCCTATCCGTCTAGCCCAGATAAAATTACCATTGCTGTCTAGTTTAGAAACAAATACATCATAGTGTCCCGCCGAAGTCAGGTTGTAAACTCCACTTCCTGGGTCGAAGTCCACGGTATTAAAAAAACAACCTACGGTATATACATTACTATTATTGTCGACCTTAATATCAAATCCACCAGCAAATATGGACTCAAATGCTCGTGCCCATTTGAATTTTCCATTGGCATCGAGCTTGAGTATAAAGGCACTGGCAGTTGCGTTCGGTATAATATAGTCGCTTGTATCTAGGTCAAAATCGGTCGTATCACGAAAACTAGAGGTAATATATACATTGGATCTGGAATCTGTAGTGATACCATATCCTCCTGCATGTTGGAAAATAACTGAATTATTTGGAAATTGAGTAAATACAAAGCCCCATTTATATAGACCATTAGAGTCCACCTTGGATACAAACATTTCACTATGGTATCTACTTACAAAAGTATCTGAGCCTTGATCAAAAATCAACCATCCTCTACATTGACCTGTGGTATATAGATTGTCGTGTAGGTCAAGAGTCGTAGCAGACCCTCCATCATGATTTAATCTTTGTCTATGCGATCGCGACCATTTAAAATTGACCTGCGAATATAATGTACCATCAATTCCTAATAGGATAAGAATGAAAAAAAGCAATGCAATTATTGACATTATTCTCATGGATGGATTTAATCTTACTTCTAAGTTTGAATTATAACTTTATTCTCATTCTCGAAAAGAATCGTCCTAAGTTTTGAATATTCAATTTGATAGAGTTTCATGAGGTTTTTTCTGGTTTGCCCTATAGAAAATTTCACCCTAACGCCCACACTTGAAATTTTCTATTACAAATATAACAAAAAATAGTCTAGAAAATAAAAAATCTAGTCAAACATGATAACTAAAATGAATACAGTAAGCTAACTTTAAAAATTTCTACGGCTTAACTTACCTACCTAGCCACTCATTCATCTTCATACTAAACGTAAAAGTATGATTCACGCCGATGGGGCCGAAGCGAGAAAAGGAATAGCCGAGATCGAATTTTCGTGTATAAATGCCGAAACCAAGTCCTAGACCCGTCAATCCGCGCATATTATCGAAGGAGTTTTCCAAGCCTCGCTTGACATCATAGTTGGCTCCTATCTTGACTGCCTGACCGAAATTGATCTCGACACCGAATACAAAATGACTCAAAATGGCAGAAACTACACTTGGTTCTTGGATTCTATAGAGACTATTTTGAGGCCATAGACCATATCCCCTCCCCTCCACTGTGGTTGTGGCAGCATTCCAATGATAGAGCTCCTGAGTCATAATGATTACCCTGAGAGGATTATTTTTGAACTTTTTGCTTACGGCAAACTGGATATCAAATGGTGTCGAACTCGTCTGCGTTCTGTCTCCTACAAACTGATAGCCAATATTTTTTAATAGTAAGGTAGCGTATATTTGTCGCTCATCATCACGATAAAGCATAGACAAATCCGCTGAGGCTCCAAACATATTGGCTAAAATATAATTGGCATAGGCGAGTTTGACTGTAGCTCCAAATTTATAATGCTCGTAGGTTTTGGATGCAGCTATATAGGCAGAAACTTCATTGGGACTAATGGTTCCAGATTCATTTCCATTGACATCGATGCGCTGTTGCTTGCCGTAGTTTATAAAATTGATTCCAACGACATATGGAATATCAAACTTATAATTATTCATAGAATAAGCTAAATGCCCATAGAGCGACTGAAAATAAAGGCTGCTGGTTGCCATCAACTTGCCTTTACTACTAAATTCTAGTAAAGCTGGATTGGCTAAAACCAGATCAATATGCTCGTCAGGCACAGCGATTGCTGATTTACCTAAATAATTATGCCTAGCCGAACCCGGTATATTTAGGAATTTGAAGGTGGAAGACTCCACTATATTCTGGCTAGAAAGAGGAGTCAGACATCCAAGGATAAAAATACAATGGATGACTTTGTTTAACATAGATTTTGATGTAGTGTTCTTCTATTACGTGATTTAAACTCCAATTTGTTCAAATTATTGCTTATTCCGCATTAGTTTCTTCCGTTGGAGTGCCTAATTCATTCTCATACACTTGAATATCAGTAAGTCTTGGTAGGTCCTCGATAGAATGGATGCCGAAATAGTCTAGGAATTTTTCAGTCGTGCGATAGGTGGTAGGATGCCCAGGGGTATCCTTTCTTCCGGAAATTTCAATTAACTCCCGTTCCAACAATCTCTCTATCGCATAATCGGAAGAAACACCTCGGATAGTCTCCATATCCAATTTGGTACAGTCTGGCTGAAACGCAATGATAGAAAGCGTTTCTAAGGCAGATTTTGATAGTCTTCTCTTCTGAATCGTTTCGATATAATGGACTATATATGGATAATAGGCAGCCTTAGAAACGAAGGAATAACCCGAGCCCGTTTGCTGAATTTCAATACCATACTTATCTGTTTGATATTCATACTGCAGCTCTTTCAGTGCCTCAAGGATAAGTGCGTTTTCTATTTCTGGATGTTCCTTTTGAATCAGGCCATAAAGTTCCTCCTCCTTTATAGGATGCGGAGAGGAGAATAAAACAGCTTGTATAATAGGTTTTAATGCAATGCTCATAATCTATTCTGTTGGTTCAAATTCTTTAACCCAGCCATTGTTTGTAGCTCTCAGAAGGTTTTTTAAATCATTTTCGAAAAATAACAACCCATTACTGGCATCATAAATAGGTCTCATATTCACGTTGATGTATGCACCTTTATACTGATAGTCCTGTACGGATAATGGAAATTTAACTCCATAATTATTTAGTACGGTCGTGACGTACATCGCCACATCATAACCGAGAAAAACATCTGTGACTGCTCTATCTCTGGTCAAAGAGGCGTAGTCTGATTTAACTTTGCTAAGGAGGTTAGGGTTGTTTTCTAAAAAAGCATCCGTATAAACCTTGGCATCCAGCGTATCGAGAAAAGACTTGTTGATTTTATTATTTATAACCCAGTAGCTGTGACCAAAAACAGTCACATTATGAGGCTTCAATTTCACCAATTTTCCGAGAATTTCATTCACAATAGCTGTTTCATGATAACCTACCATGTAAACTGCGTCTCGGGTAGTATCTAAATAGGACTTAAAACTTAAATCTGAATTATATTCGAGCAATTTGAGTCTTTTAGAACCATCTTTTTCAGACATAAATTTCAAATAATTCGCTACCTTTCTCTCTGCCTTGTTTATGCCATCATAGACATAAAAAATATCGGTGTTTCTTTTGTTCTTATCCAGAATAATCTTTACGTAATAGTCGTAATAAACTCTGTTTTTTGGCGCATGAAACTTGAACACATAAGGGTTATCCTTAGCAGGAAGGTCTGAAGTATTCTGAGCAAGAAACATCGGTATTTTTTTATCTAAGCAATACTTTGAGACTAAAATCGCTTGAGAAGAATGAAATGGAGCTATAATGGCATCGAATTTCTTCTTAGATAATTCTTGAATAATGGCCTGAGTTGAAGAATCGCTTCGATCATTATCCCAAATGTGAATATTAAATTTCGCATTCATTTTGGCTATTTGCGGAAAGGCGACATTGACCCCTTCCCAAAAACCTAAAGCTTCGCGGGACTCTGAAGACATGCTTGCAGGCTTATCTTTTCCATCACTTTTGACAATGCTATTTTTTCGAATAGGCAGAATAAAGGCAATATTATAAATAGCTTTTCTAGAGTAATTAAGAGAATCTAAATGTTTGTAAGGATTGTCCCTTAGCACCGGAGTGGTTGTATTTTCAAGGGCAGGGCTGTTCTCATCTTCTACAATTTGAGAAAAGCTGAACAGGTGCAAAACCGAAAAAAATAATATAAATATATACTTCATTTTATTCCCATTCAATGGTAGCTGGAGGTTTAGAACTGATATCATAAACCACTCGATTTATACCTTTAGCGTGGTTGATAATTTCATTTGAAATTTTCGCCAGTAATTCATATGGCAAATGTACCCAATCGGCGGTCATTCCATCAAGAGAATGCACACAACGCAGCGCTACGACTTGCTCATAAGTGCGCTCATCGCCCATAACGCCGACACTATGCACAGGTAGGAGGATGACTCCGCTCTGCCATACCTTTTCATACCAGCCACTCTCATGTAGGTTTTTGGTAAAAATAGCATCTGCTTCTTGGAGTAGTTGCACATTTTTCGCATTGACTTCGCCTATGATTCGGATACCCAAGCCTGGCCCAGGAAAAGGATGTCGATTTAAAATATGGGGAGGTACGCCTAAATCTGCACCTACTCGACGCACTTCATCTTTGAAAAGCAATCTAAGCGGTTCTACAATTTTCAATCCTAATTTTTCTGGAAGACCCCCCACATTGTGGTGTGACTTTATGGTAGCACTCGGGCCATTGACCGATAGGGATTCAATAACATCTGGATAAATGGTCCCCTGAGCAAGGTATTTGGCATTCTCCACTTTTTTGGCCTCCTCTTCAAATACCTCAACAAAAACCCTTCCGATGGCTTTTCTTTTAGCTTCTGGCTCGGTAATGCCCTTCATCGCTGCGTAGAATTTTTCTGCTGCATTGACTCCGATAATGTTCAACCCGCTTTCTTTGTAGGAATGAAGTACTTCTTCAAATTCATTTTTGCGCAATAATCCGTTATCTATAAAAATACAGATTAACTGCTTGCCAATAGCTCTATGAAGTAGATAGGCAGCTACCGAAGAATCGACTCCACCACTCAATCCTAGAATCACATAATCCGTCCCAATTTTTTCTCTAAGTTCAGTTTCCTGCGTTTGAATAAATGACAATGTCGTCCATTCTGCATGGCATTGACATGTATCTTTGACAAATCGCTCGATCAATTCTTTACCACATTGGGTATGAGTCACTTCAGGATGAAATTGAACTCCAATTAAATCATTCTTAAACAATCCTTCATTAGAAGCAAAAGCCGCTACGATGCCATTTTCAGTTTTGGCGATGGTGTGAAAATGAGGACCTACCTCTACAATGCTATCGCTATGGCTCATCCAAACCTCTGAATGGTCCTCTACATTTCTAAACATAAGGTGACTATGATCAAATATGACCTTAGCGCGTCCGTATTCTCGCACTTTACTTTTGGTCACATGACCCCCGTGATTTTTGATAGTATATTGAGCCGAATAGCATACAGCAAACACAGGAACATAATTTGTAATTCCTTCAATATCTATTTGTGGACAATTCTCATCCAAAGAAGAATATGGACTACCCGATAGGATAACACCTTTGATAGACTTGTCTGTCCAATCAATCTCTTTGTGGAAAGGGATGATTTCACAATACACATTTAACTCTCGTACTCTTCTGGCTATCAATTGTGTATACTGCGAACCAAAATCTAAAATCAGTAATTTTTCTGTCATTTCTCTATCAATCTACAAATATACATTCTCCCGCTTTTTAGCTTTGATTTTTGTTTAGAATTTTAAATTTTCAAAACAATATTTATGCGAGTGCGCTTTCTGACCACAAAACAATTTACAGATTCCTGCATTCTGACGCTTAGGTCAACACAGGTTAACAGAAACGAGGCTTCTGACCATCAGCTGCCGCCTCTGTCGGATGAAGCGCAGCCCTGACTGCCTAACGGGCAGCGGAATTCAGCCAACTCGTTATTATTGGTAAAAACAAGCCCTTGCATAATTTATTTGAATTGATTTCAATTGAGTAAGCATATAGACATTTAATTTTACCTTTGATTTCTTATCTTTGCCCAATGAGCACGACACAAGTAAATAGCAGAAAAGAAATCTCATTCGAAGAGTTTAAAAAAGAAATATTGGCTGACTATCAGCTGGCATGGGAAAGCCGACATTTCAGTACGATAGGCAGAAAAGAAGTATTGACAGGTAAGGCCAAATTTGGAATTTTCGGTGCTGGGAAGGAATTAGCCCAGATAGCTCTCGCCAAATATTTTCAAAATGGCGACTATAGAACAGGGTATTATCGCGACCAAACGATCGCTTTGGCTTCAGGGAATGTAACCTTAAAGCAACTTTTCGCTCAATTATATGCCCATGCTAATGTAGCTCATGATCCTATGTCTGCAGGTAGAATGATGAATGCGCACTATGCTACGCGTATGCTCGACGAAAATGGAGATTGGAAAAATCTCATGGAGATGAAAAATATGCCTGCTGACCTCTCCCCTACGGCTGCTCAATCCTTAAAAGCGATAGGTCTAGCACTTGGCTCCAAACTTTATAGAAATAATAAAGAAATTCAAGATAAAACGACCTTTTCAAACAATGGTAATGAAGTTACATTCTGTACCATTGGGGATGCCTCGACGAGCGAAGGAATTTTCTGGGAATCCGTCAATGCTGCTTGCGTCATGCAAGTTCCTCTTATATTCAATGTTTGGGATGATGGCTATGGCATATCAGTACCTCAAAAATATCAGACTGCCAAGCAATCTATATCCCAAGCGATGAGTGGGATGAAGACAGATAGCCATTCTGTAGGCATGAATATCTTTACTGTTAAAGGTTGGGACTACCCTTCTTTAGTCAGCACCTATAAAACAGCTGTAGAGGCTACGCGGAAATCTCATTCACCTGCCTTGGTGCACGTCACGGAGGTCACACAACCACAAGGGCACTCCACGTCGGGCTCTCACGAGCGCTATAAAAGCCCCGAACGCATGCAGTGGGAGCAGGATTTCGATTGTCTAGTTCATTTTAAAAACTGGATTATCGCGAATAAAATAACGGACGAAACTCACTTAGCTGAAATTGAAAAAGAGGCACTAGAAAAAGTACAGACGGCTAAAACAGAAGCATACGAAGCCTATTTACAAGAAATAGTGCAACTAAAAGATGAAGTGAGACCATTTGTTGATTTACTTAAGTCTAGTTCAAGTCAAGCAGGAGCTATAGAAGAACAAGTGCAAATTATCGAATCTAAAAATACCATATACAAGCGTGAAGTTTTAAAAGCAGTGCATACGATTCTGAGTTTAACTGAAAAGGAAGAGCTCGCTGCATATGAAAATTTAAAGTCATGGTACTATGATGTCGTGCGCGCAGAAGAAAAAGTATATGGCTCACATTTACATAGTCAGAGTAAAGAAAATGCATTAAATGTAAAAGAGATAAAACCAGATTATAGCGATGCTACAGAAAAGTCTGGTCATGAAATTATCAATCATTATTTTGATCAACTATTTGCTATTAGACCTGAAATGGTCGCCTTTGGAGAAGATGTAGGAAAAATTGGGGATGTAAATCAAGGGTTTGCAGGCTTACAGGATAAATACGGAGAAAATCGGATTTTCGATTCAGGTATTCGAGAAGCTACTATCATAGGACAAGGACAAGGGCTGAGTATGAGAGGCTTGAGACCAATCGCAGAAATTCAATATCTAGATTATTTACTGTATGGATTGATGCCACTGAGTGATGATGTAGCCACCCTTCAATACAGAACCTGCGGTGGACAAAAATCACCGGTGATTGTGCGCACACGAGGACATCGATTGGAAGGTATATGGCATTCGGGAAGTCCTATGGGTATGATTTTGCATTCACTGAGAGGTATGTACGTATGTGTACCTAGAAATCTGACTCAGGCTGCAGGTATGTATCAAACGCTTGTGCAGAGTGATGAACCAGCGCTCGTCATAGAACCCCTCAATGGCTACAGATACAAAGAACTGATGCCAAATAATCTAGGAGAATTTACCCTTCCTCTGGGAAAAGTAGAAATATTAAATGAAGGAACAGATATCACTATGGTGAGCTATGGTTCTACGATTCGCATCTGTCAAGATGCCATAGAAAAACTGAAAGCAAGAGGTATTTCAGTAGAACTCATCGATGTGCAAACTTTATTGCCTTTTGATCTTTCTCAAGATATTGTTTTCTCTCTTAAAAATACGAATCGTTTGATTATAGTAGATGAAGATGTGCCTGGAGGTGCTTCGGCCTTTATACTACAAGAGATATTAGAAAAACAAAAGGGTTATCAATATCTAGACTCTGCGCCTAAAACCATCACCGCTAAACCGAATAGACCTGCCTATGGAACGGATGGCGATTATTTCTCCAAACCCAATGCAGAGGAAATCTACGATGCAGTGCTAGCTATGATGAAAGAAGTGAAACCAAATCTGTAATGGTTCGAAGTGTACTCAGTGATTCTTGGAATAAGTATTGTAAATTGAAAATTTACTAACACTAAGACGAAGAGACTTCGCCTAACAAGGAAAGAAGGAAAAGATTATATCCGCAATAATCCCAGAAGAAGAGAAGGGTGCTATAATCAATAGTTACTGAAATTATTTTTTAGGACATTGATTTTTTAAATTATATTTGTTCTAGTTATTCCCGTATTTATTACGGGATTAGTTTTGTTTTCATAGTATTCTGGAGTTCGGTTTCCCCTACCGAACTCCTTTTTTTTGCATAAAAAAAGCCTAGTGTAGACCCACTAGGCTTTACCTAAGAAAAAATCACGTTAAAATCTACCTTATTAGTCTAATCTTTTCAATATTTCCATCTGACTTATAAAGCCAAAGATAATAATTACCCCGACTTCTTAGCTCTGAGCCAAAATGTATAAATTCAGGTTTAATCCACGTCGATAGCTTCTGCCCTATGTCATTATAAACTTCTACCTGCAAAATTCTAGTCTCGCTATTAATTTTAAAAATAGAGTTATCTGAAATTGGGTTATGGAAATTAAGGATTGTTGAAGGTGAATTAACGGAGCTGATAGAATTAGTATTCACGACTACATCTATACCATCTGATGCTTTACAGCCAAAAGAATCCACAGCATAACTCATGTAAAAAATGCTGCTCGACACATATGTTCTGGGATTAACTGAATTTGTATCTATAAGTGACTTATTAGGTGACCAGGAATAACGAACGGGTGATTTGCCCTTTTTTATATTACTTGAAATCTGAATAGTATCGTATTTAGACTTATAGAAATGGGAAACCGCTGTATAAACATATTGAGAATATGACACTAGAAGAGAGTCTCTTGATTTATTACCTACACTATCTGTAACTTCAAGAACAACATAAAATAAGTCCTTATTTAAACTACCAAAATAAGGATTGGTTATTTCGAAAATCGTAAGTTTAGGATTGGCATCGGTAGTGTCATTTAAGATATCCTTTGCATATAAAAATGGCTTAGATTGTAAACTAGTCTTAAACTCAAATTTCCATGCATATTTATATGGTTTTATCCCACCTATAGCAGAGGGGTTTCCCCCAAGATAGAAGTTCTTGTTTAAACTTATAGGGGCTGGTATTTTTTTACCTAAACTATCACACAAATATAAATCACTACCTGCATCTGCAGTTAATTGTGATAGCAAACATTTACTTGAAAGCAAGAAAATAAAAAGTCCAGTTCTAAATACTATTGGCATCATATTCAATAAAATTTAAGAATGTAGGTATTCAACATTGAATACCTACATTTTGTGAATTAAAAACAAGGAGAGTCTCTTACTATTATTTCAAAACTACTTCCAGAATGCACTTCAAAGCCATCATGGAGTTCAGTTCCTCTGAAGGATTCATATTTTACATTTGACCCGTTAGGAATAATTACGTTACCCTGAGTGCCTCCAGTAACATTTCTGCCTGCCACTATTAGAGTATTTCCCCAGATAGTAGTGTTTCCTGAAGAATATTTTGTAGATCCAGATGAAAGCCTATTCTGTTGAAAATTAGTTCCTAGCCTCATTGCTTCTTTCAATGCTTCAAAGGCATCTATACGTCCTGTACCTAATCTCCCTGCAAACTGGGTGTTAAGATTAATACTATAAATAGAGTTATTTGCAGTACTTTTTACAATGTTAAAAATTTGTCTAGCTGTTAGACATGGGTTTGTAGATGCAATTAAGGCGCAAAGTCCAGCCGTCATTGGCGAGGCATATGAAGTTCCAGAGCTTGGACGATATCCACCATTTAGTGCATTTATAGTTGTTAAGGCTACTAAGTATCCTGGGGCGCAAACATCCACTCTTGAATTGTGCATATGAGATTGCCCATTTCTAAAACCCGTTAAGTGAACATCTCGCCAACTAATCTCTTCTCTCCACCCCGCATATCTATTAGGAGATCCAGGTGCTTCCATATGACCAACTGAGGTTACACATAATACATTATCTAACGCTGATGGCCATACCCAAGAAGTGTCCATTCCAGGCAGTCCACCACCACCACCCCATAATGAACCATTGCCAGCTGCTGCTACAAATACTACATTATTACTATCAACAATTTCATTTACAACTGCATTTGAAATTAATGGAAATCGCATAGATGCTGTATCCATCCTACCTCCCCAGCTTGCATTAACTGCTCTAACGCCAGGGTGTTGAGACATACGTAACAGACCATCCAAACCAAGTGTAGTTCTAGTATCAACGAAAACTAATTTACAATTCCCTCCAGTAATGGAAGCAATACCTTTGCCATTATTCGATCTACCAACAGCCATACCTGAAACTTCTGTACCATGATTATCTTGAGCCCCATTTGCATATATTGCATCAATCACCCCAGAATAATCTTCATGATTTTGCTCTATGTGCCAATCTTCAACACCGACTTTAATTCGATGGTCTCCTTTGGAAATATTCCAAGCCTCTCCTGCTCTTATCAAATTTAACTGAGTATTCACACATATCGTTGAAGTTTGACTTGAAGTTGGAGTTAATGAATCAGATCTATTTGTACAAGTGTAGTAGTCATTAGAATAGGCTGGTACTTTATTCGGGATTTTTTCAGCAAATTCAAAATGAGTTCCATATGCGTTAAGCAATGTCTGTAGATTTGAAGTTGTAGAACGAATAAAAATTACTTTTTTTAGCAAAGGAGTTTTTACTATTGGAAATGCTCTTTGTGTTATTGTAACAGTGTTGTTAATATTATTGTAAAGACTAGATGCTCCGTATATGCCATTAATGTAAGTTAATAGGTTTGATTTATTAAAATTAGTAGGGACAACTGAATAATTCTTCAACACTACATAATAATCATGAGTGTTTTGACCAAACAAGGATATTGATATGGTAAGAAAAAAAGCAATTATTAATTTGTTAAAATTTCTCATAAAATCAATTTTCTTTTAAAAACATTTTTGAATCCTTTATACTACCATTGATCTTGAGTGTATAGATATAATATCCTGGTGACAAGTTACTACCATTATACTCAGTACTGCCTATACCAGTGCCATCGTTTAATACAATAGTAGACTGAAGCGTCCCCATTATATTGCGCACCTCAATTGTTGCAGAAGTAACAGGTGTGCTTTCATCTATAAAATAGGTGATTGTAGTAGTGCCATCAAAGGGATTGGGATTATTTTGAAATAATCTAGATCTTGACTGCCCTATAGTGTCAATTGAGCGACCTTGCCAATTGATGATTTCTTGGCGCAGTTGTGCAATTTCAAGTCGTTGGCTGTCTATAATCTTTTGTTGGTCTTGGATTCCACGCACAATTATAGGGATAAATTCAATATAATTAACAGCTTCACTATTTCCTATTCCAGATACTAAATTTGGGAACAATCTTGAAATTGCCTGTGCTGTAAATCCAAAATGTAAACTTGTATCATTATTTGGGTTTAAGCTATATGATTTGCCAGTAACAGAGGAATCGAGTATCGCCGTATCTACATCATAGCCACCAATATTGAAGTTTTGTTTATAATTATACTTTAAAGGAACTAATTGTAATAGTTTAGACAATGTGTTTTCAGGTAAATTGGTCATATTTTCCTTTGCAGCAGAATCAGAATGAGTAAAATAATTACCCCCTATAGCCACTACATTTCCATGAACTTGAAGTTTGAAATTTTGTACCTGATATTGAAACGGCCACGTTCCAGCAGTTTTCTGAAACCAAGGATTTGCAGGATTGCCTATACTGACGTGTCCATAATCTGAAATATGCAGTTTGAAATTTCCGCTATTAAATGAAGGCCAAGGTTTCCAAAAATTTAGTCCTGAGGCATAATGCTCTATTCCCCATTGACTTTGATTTGAAGCAGGGCTGCTTGAATTAAACCCAAGACCTAGCCAGCGATAGTTTTGATATCCAATCTGAGTACTTCCACCACTAACACGGAATATTCCTTGGGCACTTATATTTAAAGTCATAATACTTAAAATGACCAAAACTATTTTTATTGATTTTTTTTTCATTTGTCTTTTTATTTAAGTGAATTTCATTTGATTTACTTTGCTCAGGCATTCAAGCCTAAGGCTTGTATTTGAAAACTTTGTTTTAAAGTACCTCATATCGATCTTGCATCGTATGATTGAATAACTAATGCTCCAAGTCCAAGGTTTAAACGTGAATAAAAAATATAAAGAAGGGTGTGGAGCCTGTTGCTTATTTACTAACGCCGTACTCGGTACTGGAAACCTACAAGGAAATTATTAAACAAGCAAAGGACACACCCAAAGGGTGTGGTCTCTGCCCGTCTCCTCTCTTCCTTGTTTAAAATTTCCAGTTTTAGTACGATGAGAAGAAATAGCGTGACCGCTTTATATTTTTACGTTTTTTATCTAGGCTGTCATCTGTATCATTGTTTTAGTTTTGAATTGATATTTGTTCTAGTACAACATAAATTAGATATGACAAATATACTAAAAGGTGTGTAATATTCTATCAAAAAAGAAAAAACTTATCATTTTGCCCTCCGAGGTGGTTCGTTTAGCTTAGTGCATTAAAGTTTTAGCATAAAAAGCTAAAATCTTATCAAATTTGTCTAAAGATTTATACATATAATCTATACGCTTTGGCGATTTTGTCTAAACTTTTAGATAGAATTATTAACGCTTTAGCTTCGGTCGCTAAAACGACCACCTCGACACCTAAAGGCTAGGCACTGCTGCTAGTTTAGCGCATTTTATCACTAAGAATTTTTAACTATAATATTTGAGGAATATCCTACGTTATAGTCTTGATAATAAATTTCATAACCACTTAAATTTTTGGACTATGCCATTAAACAATTTAGGTAAGACACACATTACCGCTGCACAGATTACAGACTTTGACAAAGCCTTGGACGATCTCATTACCATAGCTACCGCTATCACTCAAAACCTCACGGATGAAGAACGCAGTCGATACGGGAGTATCAATGAAAAGAACAAGCTTCTAGTCAATGGTACGATGGATTTTCATAAGAATCAGCCCAATCTCGAAAGTCCAGACATTGACTGGACGGAATTTGAAGCAGACTATGCAGATAGACAATTTGCAGATACGAGAGCAGATAAGATTCAAAGCTTGTTGCGTCTAATCACAGATTTCAAGATAGTACATGATTATGACAACTACCACGATGCCCTAACAGATTATGACTATACGAAATATAAAGCAGGTACCAATACCGCAGGATTTTCAGAAAAACAAAACTATCTCAAACAATTTTTTCCCAATACCGGTAATACTACACCTCCTGTGGAGTAGCTATAATATAAGTTTTTAAGGGTTAACAAAGGACTGCTAGAAATGGCAGTCCTTTGTTACGCATGAAAGCCACTGCTACTCCCTCGTCAACTTCATCAGCTCTTTACTACCAGATTTATCCACTTTCTACTTTGTCGGTATTATTAACCAGTAACCCATTTAAAATCTGAGTTTTATTGTTGGTAAAAACACCCAAAGGGAGGAAATATAAGCACTAGCATTTTTAACTTTTATCTTTCTCCTATACTTATCTCTTTTTAATTGTTAGGAGTAATTATTGATTTATTTTAATGGTATTTTGAAGGTATCAATTTAACGCTTAGCTTTTATCCCAGAAAATTTTTATTCATCTGATTATAATTTGACGAAGAAAAATTTTATGTACATTTGAGCATAGAAATAGACGATTAGAAAAAGAAATAATACCCACTGCAAATACCAACTCGCTATGACCCTCTACGAAAAACTCCAACTAGCCTCTAGCGAAGAAGATGTCAAAGACGCTTATATCAAAGCCATAGGTATCAAGGAGTATCAGAAAAATTTGATAGATATTCAGACCAAGGAAATCTGGTTTGAAGCTAAAGAGGGTGGACGAAACTCGACCTATGCCATGTTTACCCAGCTAATGCACTATGTACAAGTGGCACTCGACCGAGGGGAATATATACCGCCATTCTTAGCGGTTATCGATACGCAGAAAGCAGCTATCATGAAAAGTGAGGATGTCATACCCTTTCTAGCTAAAAAGACTATCAAGTGGGGTAAATCGGCGAGTGGCTATACACAAGAAGCCTTAGATGAAGTCTCGGCTTATATCGGGACGTATTTTGTCAGCTTCAAGATAGAAACCCACGAAGAGGAGTTTATCCATACGATAAAAAATGCTATAGTCAAAGGCGATATTATCCGCACCCAAATCACCCCGGACAATCTCAAGCAGGTATTTGATAAATGGGTAGCGATGATAGGGCGAGAGATACGAGACATAGCCGAAGAAGATTATGCCTTGCTCTTCTTTGCCGACATCATGAGCGATGGCACGGTATCGACCCATACAGACTTGACTGCCGAGCTGCTGCATCGAAATAATCAACCTGTATTTATGCTCAATGGCAAGCTCTACGAACTATCCAACCGAGAAGGCTACCGACAGTTCTGGGCTATCTATCATCGACCGCCTAAGGCTGAATACCGAAATTATCTTCTAGAGCGCAGAGATAGTCTGATCCCTATCGACGAGCGCAGCTTCAAAGGGGCGTATTATACCCCACTCGCTGTGGTGGACAAGGCTTATGATAAACTGACCGAAACCCTCGGCAAAAACTGGCAGAAAGACTATATCGTCTGGGATATGTGCTGTGGGGTAGGAAACCTCGAAATCAAGCACTCCAACCCTCGCAATATATTTATGTCCACCCTCGATAGCGAAGATATCGATGTGATGAAAGCCACCAAAACCTGTGTAGCTGCTACCCGATTTCAGTATGATTATCTCAATGATGACATAGCCGACGATGGCTCGATAGATTATACACTGACCAATAAAGTCCCCCAAGCTCTCCGACAAGCTATAGCCGATGGAAAGAAAATACTGGTGCTGATCAATCCGCCGTATGCGGAAAGTGGCAGTGGTATAGGTAAAGGGGATAAAAATAAAATAGAAGTAGAACAAACACAAATAAATACTCTAATGAAAACCCAAGAAATGGGTTATGCAAGTAAAGAATTGTTTGTTCAGTTTTTGGCAAGAATTGCAAAAGAAATACCTTCTGCAACTTTAGCCATGTTTAGTACATTGAAATATGTCAATGCTCCAAATTTTGAGAAATTTAGAGGAATTTGGAATGCTAAATATTTAGGTGGATTTGTAGTACATAGTAAAGCATTTGATGGATTAAAAGGTGATTTTCCTATTGGATTTTTAGTGTGGAAAACAGATCACCGTTCTCAAAAAAAACAACCAATAATTGAAATTATTACTGAAGTTATTGATAAAAATGCTAAGCCTATTGGAGAAAAAAGTTTTCATAATTTGCCAAATAAAATATTCCTAAATGCATGGATGAAAAAGTCAATGACAAATAATGAACTTGCATTGCCTTTATCTAATGCTTTAACTATTTCGAAAAATCCAAGAATAAAAATGTCATGTGATAATATGAAAGGATTTTTATTTGCTGGAAATAACGATTTTCAAAATTCATTAACAGGCACTTTAATTACATCATCAATATATACAGGTCGAAATGGTGGAGGTGTATATATAGACCAAAAAAACCTTTGGCAGGCTGCAATTGTATTCTCCGTTCGAAGATTAATTAAACCTACATGGCTAAATGACCGCGACCAGTTCCTGCAACCTACAGAGCCGCTGACCGAAGAGTTTAAGACTGACTGCCTGATATGGATGTTATTTAATGGTTCTAACCTCACTGCCTCTGCCAATGACCTCGACTGGAACGATAAAAAATGGTCGATAGTCAATCACTTCATTCCTTTTACAGAAGAAGAAGTCGGCGCACCTGATCGGTTTGAGTCAGACTTTATGGTCCAATATCTCCGAGATAAGAAGCTCAGCTCTGAAGCCAAAGCTGTCCTCGATGAGGGGCGCAAGTTATGGAGAGCCTACTTCGCCCATACCGATGTACGAGCTATGCGCGATGAGCTGAAACTAAACCGCCCCGATGTAGGCTGGTATCAAGTCCGCAAGGCACTGGAAGCTCGAAATAAAAGTGGAGATTTTTCTGTAGTCAGTTTTGTAGCATTTAAAACGGCTTATGAAGTCTTGAGTGACAAGCTAAGACCCATGGTGTATGAATTGGGATTTTTGAGGAAATAGGTTTAGATGTAAGAGGTTAGATATGAGATGTTAGATATTAGAAGTGAGAAATAAGAAATAGGTATTCAGCTCTTAGTGCGCTTTGTGGGATTCTTTATTCATGTTGAAATGGTTTTATTAAGGAATTCATATTTGCTGCGCAGGAGTGCACTTGGTGGTTAATAAAAGGGTGACTTGAGATATGAGATGTAAGATGTTAGATATTAGATGTTAGAGATGAGAAGTGAGAAATTAGAAATAAGAAATAGGTATTCAGCTCTTAGTGCACTTTGTGGGATTCTTTATTCATGTTGAAATGGTTTTATTAAGGAATTCATATTTGCTGCGCAGGAGTGCACTTGGTGGTTAGAGGTTAGAGATGAGAAGTGAGAAAACGAGCTGTATTTGGTAATATAAATGAAAAATTAGGGCATGAAATTAAGTATCGAGAAAAAAATAGAATACCTAGACAAGGTAAGCGCCTATTACTGTAGTTTAAGTCATAATGTATTCAGTGATTATAAAAATCAAATGGATATAGTGCTGGGGCTAGAAGATGAATACACCTATCTCACCTCTACGGAAACCTATGAAAATGATATAGAGAATCCTTATCTGCGAATAGAATTGAACGAATGGGATCAGCTCCTAGCAGAAATAGAAATTCAACATCAAGATAAAAGGCTCTATCCTCATTTTTACCAAGATGCCTCCTTGGATCTCGGGTCTATTGAAGCTAGTTTAGATATCGATGGCACTAAATACAAATTGGACAAATATCAGCTTCTCAGATATACCAAACTCCAATTGCAGAATTTGACTAGATTTAAAATCATGGATAGCCTGCGACCGCAGAATAAGGAAAATCGAAATAGAGTGAAAGAAATGTTTAAGGACTACAATGAAAGTCTAGATAAAAAGCTTTCAAACGTCGAAGAGACAGAACTCAATCATAAAAAAGACATTGAATTAGCCGATTTTTATCTATCCGTAATTAATAAATTTAAGACCGTAAAACCGCTAGGAGAGATCATAGCTCAGGAGTTCAGACCCTATCAGCCAGACTATAAAAAAGAATATAGGTATAGTGACCATCCTGTGTGGGATATGCCTTGTATTTTCCGATTAAAACAGGGTCGTATAGATCCTACTATCCAGTATTCTATAGTATATAAAAATGAATTCTTATACCAAGGGATAAAGGAGATAGACAATTATCATGACTTTACATTGATATCAGAGTTCAATCATGGTATGCTAGTACCGACCGATAGCTGTCAGATATTTTCTATCATAGATCCATCGGTGAGTATTGGGCTTTGGTATATTTTAGGATCCTATTACTATAAAAAAATCGGATATAGAGCTTTTGCTATGAATACTCCTTTTTTAGATATTCCTATCCCTATACTCGATGCTATGTATCAGCCATATTTTGCAGATAGCTTGAATCTATATGGATATTATAAAGAAAGGCAAGAATCTTATCGTAGATTAGTGGATAACACAAAAGCTATCTATGCTCATCAAGGAGAAAAAGCGGCTAATTATTATATAGAGTTGACATTAAATGAACTAGATGAAGGTTCTGCTTTTTAGAAATTAGGGATGTATAGATGATAGATATTAGACGTTAGAAGTTAGATCATAGATACTAGATGTTGGATATTAGATGCTAGAGATGAGAGGGGTAATTTTAAAAGGAAAATATGAGTGTATTTTGTGAAGTTTTATCAATAAAAAATGATGCGAGTAAACTATGATTAAAAAATGGTTTGACAAATTATTGGGTAAATACGAAGATCTGAATCTAGATACTGATAAAGATAGGCTAGCAGACACATTTGACCAGCTGGCTAGGTATAAAGCCGAGGACAGAGCGATAGGATTTAAAATAATAGAATCTCGCCAATCAGGATTCATCGTCAAGGTTGAGGGACTATACGCTTTTGTAGCTTATCTTAAAATGCCATGGTTCTATGCTGATATTAAAAAATGGCATACTATAGCACCCTATATGATCGATTGTAAAATGGGGGGTAAGATACAGCGTATGTCCTATGAGGACAATCTTTATGTGACCATCGATGCTTCAGATACTGTACTGAAAACTGCTACATTTCAAATCCATAAGGCTTATCGATGTATCGTATTATGGAAGAATAATCAAAGTGTGCTAGTAGAGTTAGGGCAAAATTTTGACTGGAAATGTGGGTCAATCGAAGCCGAGGTCAAAAAGTCATCATTTTACTTTCTAGAAGAATTTAAAGACTTGAATATCGGAGATTCATTTGTCACTTTTTTCCACGGATTCGAAACCGAAGGTAAAATGATATTTGGACACCAATGGGTGGACAAAGAATTAGAAAATGGAGAATTAGAAAAACTAATAGGTAGTGTACAACCTATCACGATACACAAGGAATCGCGCCATAAATATACCTATTGGTATAGAGGACAGTATCAGTGCCAACTCAGTATTACAGAAGATATTTATGGCGATAGTTATCCGCTGGATATTCTAGAACAATATTTAAATAATTTGGCAGATAATAGTACAATCTTATGCGAGTTTATAGCTATAGGAAAGCTGAAATATAAAATAAAGCTAAAACTAGCCGACCAACTTTGCCAAGCAATTTATGATATTCATATTCAGAAAAATAAGAAACAAATTGTAGAGATCGCAGACAAGCTGAACTCAAAATCGAAACCTGCACCTAAACCAATAGTAGTAAATCGCAAGGATGAAAAAGTGCAATATCTCCATACGATACAAGAATTTACAGTAAAAATAGATGAAAATGGAGTCAAGACCTACTGGTTAGACGATAACTATAATGGCATTCCCCATTTAATGTTCAAAGAAATAAAATCAGATCAACCACTCAAAAAAAAATTGCGAAAACTAATCAATCTAGCAGTGAACGGGGATAAGTTATGGTTTTATATTTCGGATAAATTAGGTAAGAAAAACATACTTTATATACAGCAAACCATAGAATCAGCCAATAAGAATTTAACCGATTGGCCTATAAACAAAGAAAAAAATAAGGTAGAGATAAAAAAGGCCATCGTATCTGACAGGATAAGCGAATCGATGGCTGATGAACTAGATTCTATAATGGATACAGAGCAGGATATCGCTATTAGATATGATGCCGATGGTAAACGAAGGTATTGGTTTCAGAACTATGAGTGCAAGAAAATACGTTTTTTTGAAAACTATCTCGAAAATGTAAAATATATTAATCCTGTCAAGCGCTATTTACAAGGCCTGAGCGATTGTTCGACCATTCGGTGTGTGATTACCGGTATAGATACTCGGAAAAATAAACTGCATATCAAACTGAGTAATATGTATAAAGAAGCGCCTCATCAATCCATGATTTTAGATACTGAAAAGGAACGATTTATAGGCAAAGAGGAACTAATTGATATTCGTTATGAAAATAATCTGCCTATATTCTATCTCAAGAATCAATGGAAGTGTCGGTTTCCTCGATCTTATAGCGCAGTACCCAATAATAAAGGAAAGATAATGAAGTATATAGAACTAAATAATCCTTTCTGGATGACTTGTATCATTACAGGGCGCGATCGCCATTCGGAAGAGTATATATTAGAATTGACCAAAGAGCAGCAGGAGGAGATAATCAAGTCTATAATTGAGTGATAGCAACGCAAAAAATCTCCTAAAAATATACATACGTCACCCCTTCCCCGCCATTTTCTGGCAAAGCCGCTTCGTATTTGGTCACACTCTTATATTGGCGCAATTGGTTAATTATCTCCGTTCGAAGTTTCCCTTTGCCATGAATGATCTTGATTTCATGGAAATTATTGAGTAAAGCCCTATTAATAAAATCATCGAGTTCAGCTATACCCTCATACGTAAATTTTCCTCTTATATCCAACTCGCGCGAGCTGGATCTATCTATTGCAATTAATCGCTTAGTTACTGCCTTTTTCTTATTTTCCTCAGGCGGCAGAAGAATCAATTCAGAAGCAGAAATAGTAGATTTCATATTATCAAAAATAACTGTCACCTTATCCTTATTCATTTTTTCAATAATACCTATGGCATTCGTTTGTATAAATTGAACTCGATTCCCTATAGATAGTTTTTGATTAGGATCTACTTGATGAATTTGTTTGAAAAGTTCTTTAGATGTTTTAGCAGATTCTACTTTTTCTTCATTCAGCAGTTCCTGCTCATGAGCTAACTCTTCCAACTTCTTCTTGTTCTTTAACCCGTCTTTGAATAGTTTCAATTCTTTCTCCTTTTCCGCGATTTGTTCTTGAAGCAAAAGTGTTTTTTCATAGCGCATTTTTTTTCGCATAAGATCCATATCCAGATGGAGTCTATTCCAATCTTTCAATTGCTTTTTCAACTCCATTTCAGATTTTTCCAATTCCTTTTTCTGCAGATGTAAATCTTTTTCCTTCTTTTCCAATTTGAATAATTGTCTATCGTATTTCACCTTTTCGCTTTCGCTTAAGGCTTCCGCTCGCTTAATCACTTCTGCATTTAAACCCATCTTGCGCGCGATATGAAACGTGTATGAGCTGCCAGGAAATCCTACGGATAATTTAAACAAAGGTTCTAATTTAGTCTCATCGAAAAGCATACTGGCGCTAAACGTATCTTTTCTCGATTCAGAAAACTTCTTTAAATCACTATAATGTGTAGTAGCTATGATAATAGACTTGTGGCTTAAAATTTTCTCTAATACAGATTGTGCCATAGCAGCACCAAAGGAAGGATCTGTGCCATCTCCAAGCTCATCGAAGAGAAACAATGAGTCTTGATTCGCGCACTTCATCATATGATTCCATAATCTCAATTTAGAAGAATAAGTACTTAACTCATCTTCTATCGACTGTAAATCCCCTAAATCTCCAATGATATCCGCAAAAAGGGGGACAACAGAGTTTCCTTCGGCTGGGATAGGGATAGCCTTCTTAGTCATGAGGCCAAGAAGGCCTAAGGTCTTTAATGTAACCGTTTTTCCTCCTGCATTCGGCCCACTAATTACGAGTAGATGATAACCTTCCTCAAAAGTTAGATGGAAGGGGACAACTGATGTATGGTCTTTCTTTGTCTTTAATTTCAATAATGGGTGAAAGGCATTTTTTAAATTAAACTTATTGCCTATTTTTGGGATACTCCCATCGATCTTAGCCATGAATCTAACGAGGGCTTGAATAGAATCCCATTCTGCCATGTACTCTTGGTATTGAAATATTAGATTCTTATATTTAGCCAGAAAGGCCGTGAGTTGCATTAGAATTTTTCGAATCTCTCTATCTTCTTCACGCTCCAATTCTGAGGCTTCATTATTCAGATAAATAGTTTCAGCTGGCTCCATATAGACTACATTTCCAGATTCTGATTCATCGAGAATAATCCCTTTTATAGATCGCTTAAAGGCAGACTGCAATGCTAGTACTCTTCGGCTCTGTCTCAAAGATTCTTGAATCTCGTGAAGATGTCCCGATTGTTTTGCTGCATTTAGAGCTCGAGAAAATGCATTATCAATTTCAGATTGAATAGATTTTTTCCTGTCACGGATTTGAGCTAACTCTTTGCTTGCAGAAGATTTTACCTTTCCATTTTCATCTATAACGCGCTCGATTTCTCGAAGCAATGCTGTATCATAAAACAAAACACCCGCCTTATGCATAAGCATTTCCAACTCATTCTGATTGGTAGTCTCTTTAAAAAATGTTTTGATATCTCTCACATTTGAAACGAGTAAACCGAGATTGAATATATCCTCGACAGGTACCACATAATTTTCAATATCTAATTTATTCAAATGAAAATTGAACTCAAATATATGCTGTATAGTAAAATCAGGAAATTGCGTTTTCAAAAAACGATATTCTGAAAGATAGATATATACCTTCTCAATTTCAGACCTCTTTAACTCTTTATCAATAAAATTTTTCTTATAAAATTCTATACCATATTCAGACAAAAAGCATCGATAGACTTCATTTAAAACCAAGTCAAATTCAAGTAGTTTTTCTGTTTGTTCTTTATAGTTAATCATGGTGAATTATTCCTTCTTGTATAGTGGATGATAGAGTTCTATTGTTTTCCTCAAAAATTGGTTATCTAAATGAGTATATATCTCTGTAGTGGTTATGGATACATGGCCGAGCATTTCCTGGACAGCGCGCAAATCAGCTCCCCCTTCCACTAAATGCGTAGCAAAAGAATGACGGAAAGTATGTGGGGAAATATTTTTTCGCAATCCGATGAGACTCGCTTGTTTTTTTATCATATTGAAAACAGAAATTCGCGACAAAGGAGTCCCTTTCAGATTTAGGAAAACAAAATCTTTATGTTCTTCAGCTACCGATTTCTTCTTTCTATAGTTATCTAAATATATTTTTAAATACTTGATAGCATCTGACCCTATAGGCACTATGCGCTCTTTATTGCCTTTGCCGATGACTTTCACGATTTCTACATCCAATTGAATCTCGGATAGTTTTAAATTCAAAAGTTCAGTAATTCTCAGTCCACAGCTATATAGAACCTCTAGGATAGCCCTATCCCGAGTACCACCTTCTGTGCTCACATCAATAGATTCCAACAATTTTTCAATCTCTTCAAAACTTAAAGTATCTGGTAGTTTTCTTATCAATTTTGGAGCATCTATCAATTCGGCAGCATTTTGATTCGTATAATTTTGATAGACTAAAAAATTGAAAAAAGTTTTCAATCCAGATAAAATTCTAGCTTGCGTGGACTCTTGTATGGAAAAGTTATCAATAAGATATGCAAAAAAATCCTCAATATTATTTCTACTAAGGTTTAAAACTGTCAGCTTTGGATTTTGAAAATCACAGAAGACATGTAATTTTTGAATGTCGTTGAGATAAGCGTCAATAGTATGCCTGGAAGCATTCTTCTCAAGTTTTAGAAAATTTTTGAACTCCAAAATTAAAAAATTCCAATCCATTGCTTATACCCGAATACAGTTTTCCCTTACCCAATCTTTATACATAGCTTCAAAATGCCAAAACTCATTTTCATAAGGTATGAATCCTGCATTTAGCATAAGATTTCGCAGCAATTCTCTGTTTTCCTGCTGTTTGTTAGATAACCGAGAATAGCTCCAATGGGCTTTTTCGCTAAAATCATCAAATTCACAGCCAAAATCTAATAATTTATTAGGAATATATGGACTATCTGAGATTTCCATAATCAGAACATCTACAGCCATTCCATAATTATGCAAAGAATCAGTGTCTGGCGATGCTATATAGTTTACCTTATTGGGTCCTTGATAGATATCCCACATTTTCCTTTGAACATCAAATGGACGCAGGGCATCTTTTATAACCAATTTATAATTCTTATTGATTTCAAACAAAATCTCCTTGGCTCGCAACATCTTATAGTAAGCTATTTCATTGAGATAAGCTCCCTTAAAACTTTGGTATAAAATCGTACTAAACGCATTTTCTGACACACTGTACTCTAAGTCAATATAAAACTCTTTTTCACTTAGTCTTATAAATTCCTTACTTACCCAATCCAGTTCTATAGCAGAAAGCTCTGTTTTTGTCGGTTCGCTCATTTTAGGTAGTGAAATGAAAAAGCTCGTCCCCTGTCCTAATTTTGTATCAAACCAAATAAGACCATTCATCGAATGCAATATCTTCTTGGTTATAGCTAGTCCTAGTCCACTTCCAGAAGACTTAGTCGTAAAATTAGGTATAAATATCTTATCTCTTTCTTCTTCTTTGATACCCTTTCCATAATCTTTGATTTCAAGAATAAAATACCGTTCATTGTCTCTTAAGGTTATATCTATAATGGTTTCCTCGTCATCATAAGCTTGGATAGCATTTTTAACTAAATTGTTGAGACAACTAATCATTTGATTTCTGTCGCACTCAACCATAGCGGAAGATAGTCTTGATTTAAATAAAACTTGACACACTCTTGATTGGAAAACATGGACGGTATTTTGTATAAGGAGTTTCCAATCTAGCTGTTCTATATGCGGAGTATGTAATTTTCCGAAATTGGAAAATGCAGTAGCGATATTATCGAGATTATTTATTTGTTCGATCAAGGTTTCCGCAGTGCTGGATACCAATTGATCCAAATTACTAGCCCCTTCCTTCATATTCCTTTGTAGAAATTGAATTTTTAGCTTCATAGGAGTCAATGGATTTTTTATTTCATGCGCAATTTGCTTGGCCATTTCACTCCAGGCATCTTCCCTCTCTTGCTCGGCCAATAATCTTGCACTCTCTTGAATTTCATCTACCATGATATTGTATCGCTTGACCAACTCACCGATTTCATCTTTATATTGATACTCTAGATACTCATTTTTACGAGATAGTCCCAAATTCGAAATTTTCTCAGCAAGTGTTTGTAATGGCTTAGTGATTCTATTAGCTAACCAAATTGCAAACAACATCGATATAAGAAAGAAGAGTACATATAAATTAATTAATACAACGATTAGTCGCATTTCTTCATTGAGCGATCCTTTACCATCGAAACTCGTCAGTCTTAAATAAAATTTTCTATTACCAGGATTGCTTCTTAAAACACTGTAATATTCATTAATTGGGATTTCATTTAGTCTTAGTTTTTCGATATTAAAAAATTCATTGTTTTTTAATCCAAAGAATATTTTTGACTCTAGTAATCTAGGGTAAATCATATTCTCCATAGACCTATAACTAGACTGAATCAGTTTACCTTCATCGTTATAAAGATCATATTGGATGGAAGTTATCCCCTTGAGTTTCTTAAAATGAAGATCAAAATCATTGGCTGGATTCAGAAAACTCGTATTATAAATTTGTTCAATAGCCTGCTGAATAACTTTTAAATTATTATATGCTATTTCCTTATTGTAATTCGTAAATCTAGATTTCAGACTACTGAAACTTAATAGGGTAATCCCACTAAATATGCCAATAATGAGTAAAAATATAGCTAAGACAATTTTACTCCTAAGTTCATTAAAATGAAACAAGGGCTCTGATATATAGGTAATTCTTAGAGACCAAACGACAAAGAATAGAAAAATAGAGAGGAGAAAATTAATACAAAATATATATGAAAATTGAGTCAAAATAGAAACGGGATTCGCTTTTTGTGTCGTGACTAACACTTTTATCGTATCAGAGAAATTAAAAACAAAGTGCTCAAAAT
The DNA here is from genome assembly GCA_021297855.1 of Sphingobacteriales bacterium. Classification (GTDB taxonomy): domain Bacteria; phylum Bacteroidota; class Bacteroidia; order Chitinophagales; family JADJOU01; genus CHPMRC01. The sequence continues at coordinate 55,533 of JAJTHM010000055.1, forward strand.
CTAAACCAAACAATTCATCAGAAAATCTAGGTACGTCAGGTGAAACGGGATATTTTTTATTATAGTTATAGGGCCCCAATTGATCATGCAAGGTGTCATTGATGTATAAGCCATGACTTATCTTATTCTCCCTAATGATGACATCATTAATTGCATCTTTAGTACTGCTCGCTATATTGGATAAATAAGTCCTTGGATAGACCATAAGCTGAATTTGCTCCTCACCGCTGGATTGCTGAATTAGATACTTCCTTACAGAATTGGACTGAATTAAAAAAAGTTTGGACTTTTCGTTACTTACTAAAAGTTCTATCGATGGATTTCCGTTTTGATCTAACCATTTTTGATATTCTAATTTATCAATTTCATCGCACTCGATATCTTTAAAATCTTGTAAATATGACTTTAGGCTATCTACATTATATCCATCGAGACCCTGAATGATCCTAGCTTCCAGACCCCTATCCAAACCAAAGGTGACATTTGTAGCAATAGAAGATAAAATAACCTCTTCTTTCTTTATATTATATCGTGAAAGTAAAAAGGTAGTCGTGAAAGAGGCAAAGAAGAGAAAAACGACAAAGCTATAGACTCTATTTCGAATATTAAAGTAATACCTGCCATAGAACAAAGCGATAAAAAACAAGAGCAGGACAAAGGTGAGCTTGACCTCTAAGCGAAAACTCCCCAAAATAAGCAATAGAATAATGGAAAGCAAGAAAACAAAAAAAGACAAGATTATCTTCCGATTGTTCAGTTTAAAATTATAAATAGTTTTTAAAATCAGATTAGATAAAAGATAATAATTCGAAAAGGTCATTAACATGATACCTAAACCTATGAAGCTGTAAATTGTTAATCTTGGGAAATAATCAAAATTAAACCAAATAGAGCTCTCTACCACCATACGCTCAAAAATCTTATTGATAGAAAAGGATTCGCCTAAAAGAAATATTAAAGCAATGGTATGAATAAAAAAAGCGAAAACTGTGTTTTCCCATTTTTTTAGATTGATGACTAAATTTTCCTGTAAATAATATAAGATAATTTGAGTGGAAAAAACAAATAAAAACAAATCACCAAGAGATGGTGTGACATCAGAAGAATAGAGGGATGGGTTAAATAATTTGAGGGTGTAAAAAATAGAAGGTAACTTGTAAAATAAAAGCAACTTTCTGGTAGAATAAACCAACCCTACAAAAACTATACAACCCAAAATAGGATAAATACGCGTAACGGGCTTCGCAAAAAAGTATAAAATTCTAATGTAAAAAAATGCAGCAATCATTATAGCCAAAAGGCCAAGGATGATCCATAGATCATTCGAATGTACTACTCGCTTAAGACAGAAAAGAAAGTTTCCCTGACTATCAGTAAAATCTTTAGAGTTAGTTTCTTTGTACCCAATTATTAAATACTCTTTTCTCTCGTTTTTGTTGTGAAAAAGACGAAAGGAGCTGTTTAATTCTTCTTCAACAAACCTATTCAAATCATACCAAAAAACAATATATTTACCTTTGAATAATACTTTATGCAATAAAAACTTATCCTGCTCTATTTCTCTGTATGATATTGAGTTAATATTGCCTAGAGTATAGGAATTGAGATAGAAGGTACTATGAGTCCAATACTCCAGAGAAAAGTCACTTGAATTGTAAATCTGATAGGATAAAAGTCTATTGGATAAATAATTTTTAGTCTTATCAAATGCTAAATTACCTTCAATAATCTTATCTAATAGATTCGAATCTTTTGGCAACTTCTCCATAGCTGTAATCTCATTTCGCCAATAATCATACTTTGAGTTTTGTTGCCAAATTTCGAAGGGATTATAAGAAATAAACCAGTAAATTGCTGCAAATAGGATAAAGAAAAAGGATGAAGTTCTCACACTTTTCTGTTGAAAAGCATACTGAAATAACCCACTAATTCTATACCACCTATAGTTCAAGACCTTTTTTATGCAAAGGTAAACTGAAATGCCTTAACAGATAGTGAATTATCGCATTAAAGTAAAGGATCCCTGGTGCTCTTTAATACCCCAAGGAGTTTTCAATTTAGCAAAATAAACATAAACTCCCATAGGTGCTGGTCTTCCTTTGAAAAACCCATTCCAACCTTTCAATTGATTGGTTTCAAATACCTTTTCGCCCCATCGGTCATAGATAGCAAAGATGATCACCTCGGTGCATTCGTCCATATTTGGTAGGTACTCATCATTCAGATTATCCTCATTTGGGGAGAAAACATTGGGAAAACCATAATAACATTTCTCAGGTAATTTACCCTGAACTAAATAAGATACCGTATCCCAGCAATCATTCTCATCTGTGACTCTAACTGTAAATAATTTTGGGCCCATATCATTGATTTTATAATAGATATCAGGCACGTTGCTACCAGTTTGCAGCCAGAAATAAGTCTGACCTCCTGAGGCAGAAAGCGTCACAGTTTGTTTGTACAATACTGGATTTGGAATAGATGGAGTAATGACAGCCTTTGGCTTAGGATGAACAATTATATGAATATATTTTATAGTATCGCAATCAAACATGAAAACATTGCGTTGTCTAATTGAATCTGCTTTCATTTTAGATAATAAATATGTTTTTCCATTATAACGGAATGGCGCACAGCCTGCCACCGTTGTGTCTTTATATACTTTATTGTAAATTTCTACTCGCCCAATATTAATAATTGAATCACAATTCAATATGGTTTTTGACTTTATCGTATCAAACTGAGTGAAAGAAATGGTATGCTTTTTACCCTTGGCATCTTGATAAAATTCACATCTACGTATGGTATCAATAGGATTAATTTGCTTTTGTAAAACATTTAATCTTAATAAATTAATAAAGCTATCGCAGATTCCATCGGCTTTTTTGATAGTATAGAAATAATTATTAGTCGTTTTTCTGTAAATTCCATTGAACAAAACACTATCTCCAAAACAAATACGAAGATTTTGGGCAGTAGAATCTATCGTTCTATTCGTATAAACCACTACGGTATCATAGGCCTTGCAGCCACTATTCCTATCCATAATTTCGAGTATGTAATTGATACTGTCATTTACTATACTGCAAATAGGATCCGCTATAGTAGCATCATTAAGATACTGAGTAGGCGTCCATTTATAAGTCCAGTCTGAGATAGGTGATTCTCCTAGCTGCGTGGTGAAGGCAGCCAAACAATTATTGGTATCCTTGCCAGCATTCGGATTAATTTGAATGATGGAAACTGTTTTTGTCATCGTGTCGAAGCATACGCCATTGGTTACAATGAGTCGTAGCGTATAAGAGCCTCCACTAGGGAAGGTCAAAATAGGCGGATTCGCTCCTGCGAATGTATTCGGAATCGCCGAACCAAAGTTCCAGCTGTAGGATGTGATTGGGCCTTTGCTTGTATTGGTTATTGGCAAAGTCTCTCCAAAACAAAGCAAGTCTTTCGGTATAGTGAATCGCGCTCTCGCAGGGCAGCACACCTTGGTATTCACTATAAAAGTATCCCTATGTAAACAACCGAAAGTATCTCTGAATTCAAGATAATAGGTACGATTGGTCGTAGGGAAGAAGAATGGATTCTTGGATGTAGTAGAAGAAATAGAAAGATTCGGAGACCAAAGGATATTGGTAGCATAGATAGGTATCGTCATCTGCACAGAATCTCCAATACAAATGATCTGATCTTCCATTTTTGGATAAATTGCAGCTGCCTTCACATCGACATCTATAGTATCAATCAATTGACAGTTTTTCAAACTTGTATAAGAAACTAAATATCGTTGATTATTCGATACAAAAACGTTTGGATTGCGAATGGTATCATTTGAAAGTCCTGAAACAGGGCTCCATTGATATTTACTTCCAGCACTAGCTAACACTTTGATAGAATCATTGAGACATTGGGTGAAAGTGAATCGGCGAGGGGTGTCGCATGGATGAGGTTGGGTATTTATCCCACAACTATCAATAATTAAACTACAATTTGGGTTAGTTTGGTTGATTTGTGCGCTGCCGCCTAATGTCCCATTATAAGCAGTATTTCCTTGTTTATTGAGCAGGTTGTCAAAGATATAATAACCTATTAATCCAGTTTGGGTGGTTGGATTAGGAAGGGAAGTGTTCATATACTGCCTTATTTGAGATTGTGAACGAGCTACATTCCAAATTCTGACTTCATTGATAAAGCCTTTTGTAGGTAAATTATTTATTGCTGCATAATTCCCTATAGTTGTTTGATAATTATTTGTAATTAAATTACCTGAGGCCGCTACTTGACTCATTAAAAATCCATTTCTATAATACGTTAGACTAGTCCCATCATAAACCATTGCAATGTGATAGGATTTATTTAGCACGTTATAACAAGATGGTGGCGTTGTAAAAAATCCATTAGTAGTAGTAATATATCCGTGATTTGCCCTTAATGTATAATTTACATCTGCAGGAGTAAAATGTTTAGAAACAATTTCACGTTCATCTAATGTACCAGAAAATGTATCTTGCTGAATTACTAATGCTTCTACTGTTACCTTATTTCCAGTTATATCCAAATCTCCAATCGTAATCCTATCACTTGTATTTGTCGATTTTAACCAATTATTGCAATTTATTTGAGTCGGCGGAACATTACACGTCCCACAATAGCCTTTGACTTCGGAGGGAGCGAGGACACGGTTGTAGATACGGATGTCGTCCACATCGGCATTGAGCCAGTATGGATATGTAGCATTATCTAACTTACCTATAAAAACATCCATGTTATGAGAACCAATACTACCGGAATAGCTGCAAGAATATTTCTTTTCACCATTGATATAAGTATGAATACTGTCGCCAGTGTATACCACAACTATACAATACCAAGTGTCTCGTTTAACATAAGGCGGATTATGAATTTGACTCAAAGAACAACCACCCGAAGAAGAAACTGACCCATAAAAATTATTCTGATTAGTATCAGCGGATGCAGTACAACCATTGATTGGAGAATAGCGCAACAAATAATTACCGCTCAAAAAATCTGTATTGCCTTTCATTAATATAGAATTCCCTTTACATGCTCCATTATAAAATCCCCTAGGTTTTAAAATAGCTGTAAGGGTAATTTTATTTCCTGAGAAATTATTCAAGCTAGTAGAATTAGCTACTTGCATATAATTGCTTGTCCCATTAAATCTATATGCCGTATTCGCGACTCCTGCTTTCCCTGTCACTGGTGTGGCTCCAAAATTCGTGGCATGGTTGCCTAATCCTGATTTGTCCTGGGTATTGCCATTGAAATCTAGGTGGAGGACTTTGCCAGTATTGAGATTGGTGGTGTCGCAGTCGGAAGAGATTGTTTTACAAGAATCTTTATATACTATCATTTTCATAGCTACCCATGCACAGGAACCATTTGCATTTGTCCCTTCGATAGTGAATGCATTGACACCGTTTGTAAGTATAGACTTATTTATTAAAACGGATGAAACATTATTCCAACCAAAAGGAGTAGAAGTCACATGAGTTCCATTGACCTTAAACGATACTATATTATCATCCGCCTGCACTAGAACTCGAATACTGTCGATAACAGATACATTAGGGATATTAATTTCTCTCTTCACATTGCAGGTATTGCTTGTTGTGCTACCCCATATCATTTGATTAGCATTCTGAATACCTATTAAATTAATTGGACTCCATACATGAGAAGGCTGCCCACAAGTATTTATACCTAAGCTAGCTTTTACCCAGTTTCCGCTTGTGTTTTGATAATACCAATTAGAGGTATCTGTGTAGTATAGCGTTGAATCTTTACAAGAAACATTACTGCAATCTTTTGTATAATAGACTTTCATTCTAAAATAGGTTCCGTAGCAACCACCAAAATCGCCTGGTTTGACAATAACTTCATTTAATGGAGAAATAGAATTTCCAAGATTTATCTCAGCACCAGTCATAACAATTTGTCCATAATGGATGGGATTCGTAGCTTTATACACCACTTTATTATTCACCCAAACAGAATCGATATAATCATCAGAAATCATCCATAATCTGACACTGTCTATAACAGAGCCTGTGGGCAAGGTAAATTGTTTTTTTAAATAGGGAAAACTTCCAGAAAAAGTTGAAGTGGTCGTATGACTCGAACTATTGTAGGCAGTTCGAGAGCCTGTATTTATAATAGGACCCCAAAGACAATTTGCAGCTGCCACTCCTGGAAATAAACTCGTGTTGGCAGCAAATGTACCCGCACAATAACTACTCGCTGATAATGAACCCCAAGTCCCATTTGTTTGCAAAGCTTGCCAACCAGTCTGGGCGGAGTTGACTTCCATAGAGTCTCTGCAAAAGGAAGAACTAGAGAGCTGAATTCTAACTATTGTATCCATCCCCATCTTATTCCCCACACACGAACTATCCGAAAAACTACTGATACTAATCCAACTCGTATCCTTTTTAGGAACAATGGAGAAGAAATAAGGATTAGAGCGGATATTAGATTGGGTAAAGTTATTGGTACCATCTGTTAAGGTCACGTTAAATGGCGGATTTCCCTTGAAATGCACGGTGATAATTACAGGATTGGAGTTATAACTCGTATACTTTCGATTGGTTAACCATGCTCGAGGTGTATCAATATTGACATAATTTGTTTTTGTAATCGTATCACAACCCAGACTATTGCAGGTAATTAAGGTGGTTGATTTAAGGCCATTGGCTCCATAGGTTACGACTGGATTTGCTATAGTCGAGGCAGAAGGGGAACCTCCAGGAAAACTCCAATTATAAGTCAAACTAGGTATGCCAAAACTTTTGGCTATATATCGCACAGACTTGCCAATACATTGAAAGGTATCTAATGCTATAAAGTCTGATTTTGGTTTCTTAGTTAGGCATTGAAGAGCTTGAAATGCATTGATACGACCAGCACCAAGACTATCTTTCAAGATAGGGTTTTGAGCGGCTATATTATCACATGTTCTTTTCAAACAAGCTTCAATACTATCAGCAGGCATCGGATTGTAACATTTCATTAGACCACATAGACCCGCAACCAGAGGCGAAGCCATACTCGTACCACTCATTAATCCATAAGAGGTTGTAGCTCCTGCAAGACAACTTTGGATATCAACCCCAGGTGCAGTCACGTCAATGGTACTACCATAGTTAGAAAACCATGCTCGTGCGTCTGTGGAGGCAGAAGCAGCGACACTGATGACATGATTATAAGAGGCTGGATACATATCATTTGAAGAATTACTATTTCCAGCCGCCGCCACACATATGATACCCTTTGTTTTGGCTATATTGAATAATGTTTGATAGGTCGCTGACCAGCCTCCTCCTCCCCAGCTCATATTAATCACATCACAACCACTCGCATTTATAGCATAATCCAGTCCCTGAAATGCACCTGTTAACGAAGAATTGGGGCTCAAACCAATTTTCACTGGAATCATCTTACAATTATATCCGATAGCGGCTATTCCTTTACTATTATGGGTTTGTCCAGCGATAATTCCAGCTACATGTGTACCGTGAGTGAAAAAAGAATTAGTAGGTGCCGTCGCAGAGGGATCATTGTCATTATTGGCAGCATCCCATCCTCTCCAATCGTCAATGTATCCATTGCCATCATCGTCTATGCCATTGCCGTTTATTTCGCCGGTATTGATATGCCATTGATTGACTAAATCCTCATGATTCATTAGGAAACCATCATCTGTCACTGCAATTTTTACTTGTGTACAACCTTGACCTAGATTCCACGCAAGGTCAGCTTGTATCTTAGCTAAATTCCATTGGCTGGAATACAATGGGTCATTCGGAGTAAAAAACAATCTATAAATAGGTACTTTTTCTGCAAAATCTATTTGTTCTAATTGATTGAGTTGAATAACAAGTGTATCTAGATTAATCTCTTTTTCAAAAACTATTTCATAAGTAGAACTCAGAAGTGGGTGTTTTGACACAGGTAATATGCTAATTACCTTGGTTCTAGAAAACAATTTGGTGACTATCGGGTCCTTATCGAGGGTGAATGAATTTTTAAACTCCCCACTAACTTTAACAAATAGTCTATCTGAGTAATAGTCTTGACTAAAAAGATTTATGGTTCCTAGTAAAATACATAGAAATAAAATGATTCGCATAGTAAATTATTTTCAAGGGCAAATATAAAGAGTAATCTTTAATTTACTATTAATTATTCAATCATAAATGACATTTGATAGTAATTGTTAACAGCAGTAAGGGGCTTATACTTGACATAAAAATTTTCCGTAAACTCCTTGAACGCTTTAAACTCATGCATCGGTACACTATATTCATCAAAAAACAGAATATCTCCCTTTTTTAAATACGGATATAAAAGTGATAGAGAAAAAATAGTAGCACTATATAAATCTGCATCTAAATGAATAATTCTTAGGTCTGCACTAGTCAATTCTTGACCTTTGTCATTTAAAAATGGTACTAGTGAATCCTGAAATAATCCCTTAATGTATTTAGCACGATTATCTTTAAGTTCTGGCACATTGTAGCTCATATCCCCTTTTTTAAAAAAACTTCCCCAATTTTCTGGCAACCCTTCGAATGTATCAAAGCCATAAAACCTTGACGTCGGATTTGAATTCAATGTTAGAAATTTATTAAATGAATTTCCACCAGCTACACCAAACTCCAAATAGACTACTTTTTTGGTTGAAAGATTAAATTCATTGAACACGAAATCAAACATTCCTTCTCTATCGTCATAATTTCGAATAAGTCTATAAAAGTCATTCTTTAGAAGCACTTTTTTATATTCTGAAACCTTCAAAACCATTAAATTCCAATAATAAATGTAATTCATTAACTTCGCAAAAGGATAAAATATATAAGTTAAACGACTTAAAATTAAGAAATCCTTTAATATCTTTACTAAACCAAACATCAATTAAATTTTTAAACAGGCAAATATATTATAAATTTACAGAACATTATATATGTTTGTCACTATAAACAAGTTCCTTATATGATAGAATTCAACTGGCTTATATTGCTTATTTCGTCCTGTATCCCAATCATAGTGGGATATGTATGGTTTAATGCCAACTTTTACAAGAAAATATCGAAATCCAATGAACAGCTAAATCTATCTATAAAATGGAGTTTGGTTAGTATAATAGGGCTTTTTATTTTAAGTTTCATGTATAGTATTACTTTATCGTATCAGGTCATTCATCAATTGCATTTCCAGAGCATGCTCATAAACGAAGTAGGTTTTGAGAAAGGAGAAGGAAATGCATATAAGGATTTAATTTATATATTAGAACTTTATGGCAAAAATTTTAGAAGTTTTGGACATGGGGCTTTCCATGGTATTTTAAATTCTATCTTTCTTATCATGCCTATCTTAGTTTTTCAAAAATTAATCACAAAGATTGAATGGAAAATAATTGCCTATATATGGGCATTTTGGGCAATTTGCAGTATGATTATGGGGGGAATTATTTGTGAACTATATACTTCTTGAATTTTATGATAAAACCAACAAGATTATTTGATTATATTGATAAACAAGCGATTGAATTTCCGCAAGAAAAAGCTATCTCACATAAGCACAATGGCAAGTGGATTCACTATTCTTCGAAAGACTTTCAAAAGAATGTCAATGAATACTCCTTGGCTCTTTTGGCTCATAGTGTGGGAAAAGAGGATAAAATTGCCATTATATCAGGAAACAGACCGGAGTGGAATTTTTGTGACAATGGTATTTTACAAATAGGTGCAGTCAATGTACCCATTTACCCAACGAGTTCTATAAATGACTATGAGTTTATATTAAACAACTCTAGTGTCAAATATTTATTTATCTCTGATGCTACGATTTATGAAAAAGCATCTAAAGTCAATGTCCCAAGTTTAAAAGGAATCTATTCCTTCGAACCAGTTACAGGCTGTAAACATATTTCCGAATTTCTCGATAAGGCAGATTGGTCAAGACTGGAGGAGGTTGAAAAAATAAAATCTGGAATTCAATCCAAAGATTTGGCTACCATTATTTACACGTCAGGCACTACTGGAAATCCTAAAGGAGTGATGCTTTCTCATAGAAATATCATATTTAATGTAGAGGAAGTTTCCCCACATTTACCCGTAGAAAAAAATCATAAAGTGCTCAGCTTTCTTCCGCTTTGCCATATTTTCGAGCGCGTAGTCACCTACTTTTACTTTTACAAAGGAGTAGAGGTGTACTTTGCAGAAAGCATAGATACTCTCAAAGAAAATATAGCGGAGGTCAAGCCACATTTCATGACCTGCGTGCCGCGTTTGATGGAAAAAATCTATGATGGGATTATTGCAAAAGGACATGATTTGAAGGGTATAAGCAAAATACTATTCTATTGGGGAATCAATCTAGCTCATAAAGAAAATGCGAAAACTAATCTTTTTTATCCCCTCTTGAATAAAATCATATTCAGCAAATTCAGACAAGCTCTTGGAGGCAATATTGTTGGTATAGTCACAGGGGCAGCTGCACTTCAGCCGAGAATAGGAATTTTCTTCAATAATGTTGGAATCACTGTAAGAGAGGGCTATGGCATGACAGAAACGGCTCCCGTGATTTCGTTTAATCGATTTGGGGAAGGAGAAAATAGACCTGGCTCTGTGGGAATAATACTGGATAATATTAAACTAAAACTAGAGCATAGGGAAGGTATGCAAGAAGATGAAGGAGAAATTTTGGTGCAAGGAGACAATGTGATGATGGGGTATTATAACAATCCTGAAGCAACTTCCACCACGATCATTGATGGTTGGTTATATACAGGTGATGTAGGTAAAATAGAAGACAATAAGTTTTTAAAAATCACAGACAGAGTCAAAGAACTCTTTAAAACCAGCGGAGGCAAATATGTCGCGCCTCAGCATTTGGAGAATACCCTTAAGGAGAGCAAATACATAGAGCAGATTATGGTCATCGGGAATAATAGAAAATTTGTTTCTGCTCTTATCTATCCATCTCAAATCAATTTAAAAAATTGGGCGGAATTTAAAGGATTGGATATTGATTTTACAAAAGCAGATTGGACTAAAAATTCTGAGATTCAGAATAAAATTAAAAGAGTCATTGACCGATATAATGTACACTTCAATCATGTGGAACAAATCAAGAAATTTACTCTTGTAAACCAAGAGTGGACAATTGATGGAGGAGAGTTAACACCTACTCTAAAGTTGAAAAGAAAAGTCATAGAAGCGAAAAATCAAGACATAATCGATATTATGTATAAAATTTAATCCAACAGAAGTCCTTCAATAGCTAAATTTGCAATTTAGAAATTTATACCGACATGAAAAAAATATTATCTATCCTCATATTGTTTGCCGCGACAAGCGCCCATAGCCAGATACATACACTCAAGGAGTCTATTTATTTTGGACTAGGCAAAACATCGCTTAATAGACCCCAAAAACAAAAACTAGATTCAATTGTAACGCTTTTGAAAAATAGCAAGTCCTATGTCGGCGAGGTAAAAGGACATACTTGCAATCTTGGGTCGTTGCGCATCAATAAAGTGATATCCAATTTGAGAGCACTTAATGTTTTAAACTATTTAGTTGACAAAGGAATTAAAAGAGATAAGTTTTCCTACTCATCTTTTGGTTTTTCTCAGCCGGTAGCTGATAATAGAAGCCAACAAGGTAGGGCATTGAATAGAAGAACAGATGTCGAAGTTGTTCTTAGTCTTTTTGATGAAATAGTAAGTTTTAATGAAGATGGGGGAAAATCTAAATCCAATCCAAAAGAATCTAAAAGTGATAAGACTAATTTAGCGGATGCCCCACCATTCGAAATTGGACCCGATTTTTCAACTGGAAAAATCCCAAAAGCTGGAAATAAAATAATAAAAGTCACAAATGGTATCTCTCTGGAAGTAGAAAAAAATAGTTTAGTATCAGGCAGCAGTGAACCAATAGATCTAGACTTCAAAGATTTTTCCCAAAATTATGATATTATAAAAAAAGGATTTAATACATCCTCTGGAATATGTCAAAACTTGTCACTGATAGCTGCATTTTCAGTTAATCTAACTCAAGAGTATCAAGAACTATCCATCAATAATCAAAAGCCTCTCATAGTCAATATTCCTTCTGAATACTATCCTAACGCAAAATTATATTCTAATCCTCGGAATTGGACAGCAGATACTATAAACAAGATGTCCTACAATTACGAGAAAAAAGCATATGAAGTATCCATAATAAATAATACAAGTGTGCTAGGTATTTTCGACAATGTTCTTGATACGATAGTATTTTTAAAAGTAAAAATAAAAGGACTTTCTCCAGACTTAATTAAGCCTTATGTCATCTATGACAATTGCAATATATCTGCGTGCTGCAGACAGAAAGGGAAATGGTTCTTAGTGCCTGTAGCTGTAAAAAGTTCTACATATAAGATTCGCTCTTCCTATACCGATTACTCTAGTAAAAATGGTGATTCATATTCTATTAATTATGATATTAAGAACCTCGATCTTTCTAAATTAAAGGTTGATCATAGAGAGGGAAATCAAATTATTTATAAATATCCTGAAAAAATAAAGATAACAAATCAAAAACTAGATAAATCAAGTCTTTGCGACCAGATACCAGCTGGGAACTAATTAAATAGCAGATTGCGAGATATTAGTCATTAATTTCTTGCAATCTGCCTTTAGAATAAGATCTCCATTTTTCTATCAGAAGATTCATATCTTCTGGCATTTCTGAGTCAAAAGATAACCATTTTTTGGTCTCTGGGTGTTCGATACCTAATTCCTTTGCATGTAGCGCTTGTCTTGGACATATTTTAAAGCAATTCTCTACGAACTGTTTGTATTTACTAAATACGGTACCTTTTACGATGACATTGCCCCCATATCGATCGTCATTGAATACCGGATGACCTAGGCTAGCCATATGTACACGAATTTGGTGAGTTCTGCCTGTTTCCAAAACACATTCTACTAGTGTACAATAACCAAATCTCTCCAATACTTTATAATGTGTTATCGAAGGTTTCCCTTCAAAATCATCCTCAAAAGTTCGCATTCTTTTTCGTTCAAACTTATCACGTCCTATATTTTTATTTATAGTACCTTCATTCGATTCTAAGTCACCCCATACTAGTGCCACATATTTTCTATGATTGGTTTTATCAAAAAATTGTTTTGCTAAATATGCCATGGCATAATCGCTTTTGGCTATGACCATAATGCCACTGGTATCCTTATCCAGTCGGTGAACTATGCCTGGTTTGAGGGCATCTTGACCTTTTCCTAGCTCTTTAATATGAAATAACAAAGCATTGACCAAGGTACCAGAATAGTTCCCAACACCAGGGTGTACAACTAGGCCCGCAGGTTTATTTATGATCAGCATACTGCTATCTTCATATATAATATTCAATGGAATGTCTTCAGGTTTGACTCCTTCATGACCAAATGGCATAGGGAGAATTACCTTAATTTTATCCAATGGATTTATCTTATAACTCGATTTTACAGGCTTCTCATTGACCAATAGACTACCCGAATCTGCAGCCGCTTGAAACTTAGACCTTGAAATTCGCTCGACATGGCTTACTAGATATTTATCAATCCTGATAGACTGCTGTCCTTTGTCGACTTCTAAATTTACCTCTCGAACGAGTTCATCACCTTCTATTTCCAACTCATCAGCTTCTACTTCTTTACTTTCTATCTCTAACATATTTTATTTTAATAAAAACTTACATCCTGTCCAGCATTTAGTCGCATTAACAGTTTTATTCCTTGTTCCAACGAAAATCCTTCATACATTATTTTGTAAATAATTCCAACAAGTGGAGCCTGAATATGCATAGTATCAGAGAGATATTTTATCACCTTTACAGTATTAATACCTTCGGCAGCTTCTGTCATGGTGGCTATTATCTGTTCTATCTTCTCCCCTTTTGCCAGTCTATAACCAACAGAATAATTTCTACTTAAAGGGCTGCTGCAAGTAGCCACCAGATCTCCTATACCAGCTAGTCCTAAAAAAGATTTAGGTTCTACCCCTAGTGTTTTACCTATAGCAATCATTTCCGATATTCCTTTAGTAATGAGCAGTGCTTTAACATTTTCTCCATATCCTAAGGCTGCAGAAGCACCTGCTGCGATAGCTATATAATTTTTAAAAACTCCTGCCAACTCTATACCTTTAATATCATTGCTTCGATAAATCTGAAATCTATCGCATTGCAAAATATCCGTGCCAATAGTCAATACCTCTTTAAATTTTGAAGCCAAAACTGTACCCGCAGGCTGCCTCTGAGCTATTTCTTTGGCCAGATTAGGTCCAGAGATACACCCAACTCTGTGCACTGGAGTCTCCTCCAAAATAACCTCACTCATAGTACAAATATCTTTGGGTCTGATCTCAACAGGACCTTTGGTGAAATCTATTTTTACGTCAAATCCCTTAGCCCCATGTATTAAAATATGATTTGATGTCAAAAAATCAGATAACTCTTTAATCACATTTCTAAAAGCATATGAAGGTAGAACGGGAAATATAATGTCGCAGTGACCAGCTAAGAACCTTAAATCCGTTGTAGCAGCAATATTTGGCAATATTTCAATTTCCCTATGTTTTTTGTGAATATTAATATTATCTACTGTACTTTGTTTTCTGGCATACATGATGACTGAATGTCTTTCAGCAATCAGATTAGCCAAGACAGTTCCAAAACTACCAATACCTAAAATGCCAATAGGCTTAGAAATATTATATATATTGCTCAAGATTATATCCGATTAATCTGTTGTGATAAAAATAAGCTAATTTCACGTCTTGAGAATTAATATTGCCGTCTGAATCAGCATAAACCACTTTCTTTGAATTGAATAGGCTAATCGAATCAATGCCGTTTACCAAAATTGCTTCTGCTGAATTTTCTAAAATAAAATCTGATATATTCACTTTATCCTCCTGGCAAAGTTCCATTAATCTAACCTTCAATAGAGATATAACCTCCAATATTCGCTCTCGTTTAATAATTCTATCTTCCTTTGGTAATAGCATAATTTCAAATAAAGAGAGATGTTTATGCCTTCTCTTTAAAAGTAAGAAATAGGAGAAAGCTATAAGTGGCGAGGTCATCACTGTGTTATACTTGAAATAACTTTTAACTATTTTATCACCCAAAATTTTGGTATACTCATAATTTCGTTGCTCGTCTCTTACAATTTTATTCTCTATTTCAAAATAACCCTTGATATCAAAAGGTTTACCATTCGGTGCTATGCTCTCCCCATTCTCATTCACCTCATTGCCGATGACATCCAAAGGTTTTCCAAAGGAGATAACCACACCAGTATCCGCATTAAATAAATGCTTAATAAACCGGACTATCTTATAGGTAGTAGAGTACTCAAAGCTATCCGAAACATATTTTTCTTTTCCAACTTCTACTAAATACTGATTTATAAGTGAGGAACTTTCAATATTATACTGATAATTTATGACTATAGGCAAGACGAAAATTTTCTTTCTATGATGAATGAAATTTTCCTGTTGCGCCTCTACTGCAGTGCTGAGCAACCCTAATTTCAACTTTGATTCTATAGCACCAGATCGTGAACGGGTACCTCCAGGGAAGAATAAACTAGGAGTATCGCGTTCAATGGCCATTTGAGAATAGGACTTTAATAACTCAAGATACAAGGCATTCTTTCTCCTTCTATCTAGTTTATAAGCACCTAGATTATTTAACATAAAGGAAAGGGGCTGCGTACCTACCAAGTTAATACCTGCACCATATGTCACTGGCTCTAGTCCTATGGAGTTTAAAGTCCAACCTACTAGCGGAGAATCTGTATTAGAAAAATGGGTAGGAACAACAACTATAGTGCCTTTTTTTGACAAATTTCGTATCAAATCAAAATCTCCGGTAATGACAAATTTCTCATAAAAGCTATTCATTTTTCTAAACAGAAATTTGAAAGGTGAGTTCAACTTAGAATTTAAAAATAAGAACAAAATACGAGGTAGGAATCTCTGCGCTAAATCAAAGATTCTCGGTTTAAAATTTGCTACTATCTCGTAGGCATAGCGATAGAGAATTTTTTTTAAAAGAGTCTCTAATACAGCTCTATCTGCATCTTCCCAGTTCTGTGCTTTTTGAAATTTAATAATTTGACCCTTTACATTATTCCAAAAATCTTTTTCATCATCTGGATCAGATTTCCAACGTGAAGTAGTAACTCTAATTCGCTCTTGATATAAGGTGGAAGCTAATTCATCAAAAAGCGCTCTGGTGGTAGGATAATTTTTGCGCGATTTTTCTATGATACGTTCTACCACATCTATTAGAAAAGCGTCTTTATCCTTATCTAATTTATATATACCCCAATTTTCATAATCAGGATTGACATATTCTAAAGGTTTTTTAAGTTTTTGCACTTTATTTTTAAATTCTATTGACCTAGAATATAAGCGAAAATTAGCGGTGCTACAATAGTGGCATCTGATTCTACTATAAACTTAGGCGTATTAATGTCCAGTTTACCCCAGGTAATTTTTTCATTGGGAACTGCGCCAGAGTAGGATCCATAGGATGTGGTACTATCTGATATCTGGCAGAAATAAGACCAGAAAGGAACATCGTGCCATTCCAAATCTTGATACATCATAGGCACTACACAAATCGGAAAATCTCCCGCTATACCTCCACCAATTTGAAAAAAGCCTACACCCTTACCCTCGCTATTTTTTCGATACCAGTCTGCCAACCATACCATATACTCGATTCCAGACTTCATAGTCGAAGCTTTCAAATCATTTTTAATGATATAGGAAGCAAATATATTTCCCATGGTGCTATCCTCCCAGCCTGGAACGATAATTGGAATATTCTTCTCCGCTGCAGCTACCATCCATGAATTCTTCGGATCTATTTCATAATACTGCTCTAGCACACCACTTTTTATCATTTGATACATATACTCATGCGGAAAATAGCGCTCGCCACTAGTATCTGCTTTTTTCCATAATTCATAGACGTGTTTTTGAAGTCTTCTAAATGCCTCTTCTTCCGGGATACAAGTGTCTGTCACACGATTTAATCCTTTTTCAAGTAATGCCCACTCATCTTGAGGAGTCAAATCTCGATAATTCGGCACGCGCTCATAATGCGAATGCGCAACGAGATTCATCAAATCTTCTTCGAGGTTTGCACCTGTGCAAGAAATAATGGCTATCTTATCTTGACGAATCATCTCAGCTAGAGATATTCCTAATTCTGCGGTACTCATAGCACCCGCAAGAGATACCAACATTTTACCCCCTTCTAATAGATGCGTTTCATAGCCCTTAGCTGCGTCAACTAGTGCTGCAGCATTAAAGTGACGATAGTTGTGTAGAATAAATTGAGAAATGGGACCTTTCATAAGGGAATTTTGAATGTTTAATTTTTAATTTTGAATATAATCAAATAATAAGGCAATAAAACTATTAGATAGAATAAAACAACAAAAAAAATATTGATACCTCTTAATAATTCAATTGTATCACTAAAATCTGAATCTAAAGTATAGTAATTATAAAGGAATTGAACAAATGGTAAAGGAAGTGTTAATATACATAAAAGTTTTTTGCTAAATGAAACTCTTATAAAATACAAGAATAGATAAAGCAATACTATTAACAGTGCTACTAATTTAATCGACCAAAATAAATAAATCGCCAGACCCCATGCCGCATCGTTGTTTGCTTTCAAAGATTGAAAACATAGAACTAAAATAAATAAAATATATAATCTTTTGTACAATGCTGATAGATATACTTTAGACGAGACTATTCAAAATTAAAAATTTAAAATTAAATATTAAAACAACCCATTCACCTCTTTATCCACCTTTTCCAGTATAGTAGCTAGATCTACTTTGTTATTGAGGAAATCTAAATCATCTACATTGATTACTAGTAGCCTGCCATTTTTATAGGTTTCTATCCAACTCTCATAATAGGCATTTAGTTTCTTTAAATAATCGATACGAATATTTTCCTCATAGTCACGGGCTCTATTTTGGATATTATTGACTAAGGTAGGAATATTGGCTTGTAAGTATATCAGTAAATCTGGAGGAGAAACCTTGGAACTTATGGTCTTAAACAAGCTCTGATAGTTATCGAAATCTCTTGTTGACATCAGATTCATCGCATGCAAATTGGGAGCGAAAATAAATGCGTCCTCGTAAATCGTTCTATCTTGAATGACAGTTTCTTTCCCCTCTTGTATTTTGATTAATTGTTGAATGCGACTATTCAAAAAATAAATTTGAAGATTAAAACTCCAACGCGTCATGTCATCGTAGAAATCGCTCAAATATGGATTTTCTTCTACATCTTCGAAATGTGGCTTCCACTTATAATGCTTGGCTAATAGTTCAGTCAAACTTGATTTTCCTGCACCAATATTACCGGCTATTGCGATATGCTTCAACTTTGCCTTTGCCATATTCTAGATTTTTCTTTAAATGATTAATTAAAACCTTAATTAGAAGATTGTAAATTTATATTTTTTGCAGTTAATCCCATAATATCTCTAACTTCTTCCAAGGTGATTCTTGCACTCCTGTTTGCCTTTTCTGCTCCCGCGTAGGCTATGTCTTGAAGCAATTTTTTGTTGGAAATATACTTCATAATGTTCTCTCGCAAAGGAGCTAAGGTAGAAACCGCATCCCGGGCTATTTGCTTCTTCATATCGCCATAGCGAATAGAGCAGTCTGCATAGGCTTTTAAATATTCATTCACTATTTCTTCCGCTGAAAATACTCGCATAATATCAAAAAGACTTATCATTTCTTCTGACAAAGGTGAATTCCGTTCTTTAGGACCCGCATCGGTTACAGCTCGTTTGATTTTATTTTCAATTTCTGAATCCGAGTCTATAAGATAAATGGCAGTGGATTTATCATCTGATTTGCTCATTTTACCTTTGCCTGATAGTGATGGAATATTGATCAAATTGTCAGTAAACGTAAAAGCAAGAGGCTCTTTGAAAACTTCCTTCTTGTAATAATGATTGAATCTATTTCCAAAGGTCCGACACATCTCCAAATGTTGAGACTGATCCTTGCCTACCGGCACTTTTGTACCTTTATGTATTAGAATATCTGCAGCCATCAATACAGGGTAAGTCAACAAACCTGCATTAACATTATCAGCTTGCTTTTGTATTTTCTCTTTAAAGGTAGCTGTTCTCTCCAGCTCTCCCATATATGCAAACATGTTGAGGTATAAATACAACTCATGCGTATAATAGACATCTGACTGATAGTAGATGGTAGCTCGCTCTGGATCTATACCACAGCCTAGATAAATGGCAAGCGTCAAATATCGACTATGCATTAAATCTAAAGGATTTGGATGCGAAGTCAATGAATGAAGATCCGCAATAAAAAAATACATCGGGTTGTCAATTTCATTAGCGAGATTGACATAATTTTTGACAGCCCCATAATAATTTCCTATGTGCAGAATTCCTGTACTTTGAACTCCAGAAACGATAATATCATTTTTTTCTATTGTATTACTAAAGCTAGTCATAAAGAAGCAAAGATAATAAATAGGACCACTTCTACTAAGAAAAATGCACAATGAGGTAAACTAAAAATAATACATAACTCTACCCGAGAGAGTAATATGGTACTGAGGCTCATCGGCAGCATGATACCTACCAGTTGGTATTATAGAATGAATCATCCTGAGATTAACGCCAAAGTGTTTTTTAATATCAAAAGCGACAGATGCAATAAAGCCTAAATCTAAGGGTTTATAGTAGTTTTCCGTTCGTTCATTCCTCACCTGTCTTAGATTATACCATTGTGTGGTACTTATTAAATTCGAAACAACCAGCCCAGCTCCAAATCTTGCAATTTTATGATCATGGTAATTAATCAAAACAGGGATTTCTATATAATTTGTATGTATTGTACGATGAACCATAAATTGATTAAACTCATTAAACTGCTCCCCTGAAGCACCGCGCATAGAATAATTAATTTCCATATTAGCAGATATCTTATCGGAAATCATAAAATAGGTTCCTAGCCCACCTGTGTAACCCCAATAATTAAAGCCCCCCACACTATCTCCCGAAATTTGATTAATGGTAAAACCTGAACTAATATAGCCTCTAAACGTCCCTTTTTCTTGGCTCAGAAGCGTTGTAGATAAAAGGAATAAGAATAAAAAAAGGATGAAATTTTTCATTCTACAAAACTAAAATAAAAATATATATTTTAAAAATAATATTATATTTGCACTCCGATTTCAAAATTCATGGTCTCTTCGTCCCGATAGTTATCGTGATTGGTTAGAGCACCTGACTCTCCCGATAGTTATCGGGACAGGTGGTCGAAGGAGATAAAGAAAAAACCAACGGTCTCTTCGTCCCGATAGTTATCGGGATTGGTTAGAGCACCTGGCTCTCCCGATAGTTATCGGGACAGGTGGTCGAAGGAGATAAAGAAAAAACCAACGGTCTCTTAGCTCAGTTGGTTAGAGCACCTGACTCATAATCAGGTGGTCGCTGGTTCGAGCCCAGCAGGGACCACTAAAATAGGCTGTCTTCAATAGACAGCCTATTTTCTTATAATACTTAGGTTTATGATAGCTTGTTACATTATTCATAGCAAACAGATAGACAAATACTATATCGGGGTAACTCAAGAAGATATTGATTCTAGAATTCTTAAGCACAATACTGAAGCTTATGGAAAAAAATATACTTCCCAAGCTAACGATTGGGTTATGTTTCATTATATTGTTTGTGAAACTTATTCACAAGCAATTAATATAGAAAGACACATTAAAAGAATGAAGTCAAAAAAATATGTAGAAGATTTGAAAAAGTATCCTGAAATGTCTGTTAGACTGCTTGCTAAATATAGCTAAATATAGATAGACCTGACTCTCCCGATAGCTATCGGGACAGGTGGTCGCTGGTTCGAGCCGAATTTATCCCGATTAATGTCGGGAGAACCACTAAAATAGGCTGTCTTCAATAGACAGCCTATTTTCTTATGAAATTTTTCACTTGATTAAACTTGATAAAATTTCTTAGAATATTAAATTTACGCTTAATATTGCATATTATGCGTCATCAATATCTCGAGCTATTAAAAAAAACTCTCTTAGATATCCATAGAGTCGAGCTTGGAGAATTTAAGCCAATCCAAAATAATCCTCAAACTTGGAAAGTAAAATTATTATCCGTACTTAATAAGTTCCTATTGCGAAAAGGATATTCCATTGCCAAATATATACCATACAATTTGGAGGATAGGATAAATGGAAGAGATTGGCCTTCCTCTGCAGACACTATGATTGGATTGAAACGACTAGAAAATATTCAATTTTGTGTAGAAGAAATTTTAAAAAATAAGATAGAAGGGGACTTTATAGAGACGGGCGTTTGGAGAGGTGGAGCAGTCGTATGGATGAAGGGCTTATTGAAAGCCTATGAAAACAATGATAAAATAGTTTGGGTGGCGGATTCTTTCTCTGGACTTCCAAAACCAGATAGTTCAAAATATAAACAAGACTTCAATGACCAACATTATTTATATAAAGAACTTGCCATCCCCCTTGAAACCGTTAAATACAATTTTGAAAAGTATGATTTACTGGATGATAAAGTGAAGTTCCTAGTTGGATGGTTTAAAGATACGCTACCGAATGCACCAATTGAAAAATTAGCTTTATTAAGGTTAGATGGCGATATGTATGAATCTACCATGGATGCACTAACAAATCTTTATTCCAAATTATCAATTGGAGGTTATATAATTATTGATGACTGGGGAGCTGTAGATGCTTGCAAGGAGGCTGTTTTAGATTTTAGGAAAATGAATAATATCCTTGAAGAAATTATTCAAATAGATTGGTCTGGTGTCTATTGGAAAAAACTAAGATTATGACATACTCTTATTGCATACATTGTCAAAATTTGACCTTGGATAATATACATCGTATCCACCACGACACTGTTTACGGAATGGCGATAACGAATGAAAACGAGTTATTCGGCAGATTACTGCTAGAAATCAATCAGGCGGGGCTGAGTTGGGATACGATTTTGAAGAAAGAAGATAATTTTAGAACGGCTTATTCTAATTTTGAGATTCAAACAGTTGCCAACTACTCTGCAAAAGATATCGAGCGCTTGATGCAAGAGGCTGGAATCATTCGCAATAGTTTAAAGATAAACGCTGCGATTGTTAATGCACAACGCATACTTGAGTTACAAAAAGAATACGGCTCATTTTTTCAATGGATAAAAATGCAAAATGCAGACGATATTCCATCCTGGGTCAAGATTTTTAGGAAAAAATTTAAATTTGTAGGCGGGGAAATTGTCAACGAATTTTTAATGTCTATTGGGCGAATAGAAGGTGCGCATTCGCCTGAATGCTATCGATACAAAAAATATATGACTGAAAAGAAGAAATGGGTGACGAAGTGAGTTTTAAGTGATAAATTATAAGTGTTATTAATAAGTGCATAATTTAGTGATACAATTGGGTTGAAATTATTATCTTTGCCTCATGAATAAAATTAGAGGTACAAAAGATAGTCAGGAGACTAAGCGAAAGCTAGTAGTTTCTTATCTCAAGAAGAAGAAAGGC